>CAZCAB010000045.1:0-8145 GCA_964496615.1 uncultured Gammaproteobacteria bacterium
AATGCTGCTTGCTATCTTTTTTATAATAGTTAACGACCTTCTGATCTTGAAGCCACTTGAGGCAATCGTATGTACTTCCTCTATTTAAGTCACAAAATTCTGCCAATTTTCGCACAGAACTTGGCCCCAAACGCAAAAGTGCTAGATACACTTTGGCACTTTTATCAGAAAACCCTAATTTTTTGAGTAGCCCGATATCCATATTTTTTAGCTTAATTTAGATGATATCATAGTGGATATTTTTGTCAATTTTTTTTCGACAATTTCTGTGGATAACCTGAATATGCTTGTAATAACAACCTAAACTTGCTACTATTCGAGGCCAAGGAGGTGGCAATGAATTCATTTTGCCCTGGGTGTGGTGCCGAGTTGCCAGAAGGTGAAGAGGGCTTTGATTACCCGATTCATCCGTGCATTGAACGAGACCTGCACAACTTTGTCGGAGTGGCTCTGTTCATCTTCGGTGGAGTTATCGCAATCACTTTAGGGCTTTTGCTCTTTTGGGGGTAAGGAGGAGCCATGAACTGGAATAACTTTGGGGTCAAGCTGGCAATAATCGGGGTGATAGCTGTCTTCGCGTGGGCACTCACTGCAGAGCCACCCGAAAAGGTGTATTTCAGAGGTGGTGATGGAAACTGCTATGTCGTCGAAACAACCGGCGGTATCTGGACAGGATTTTCCAACACCGGCACCGTCACGACCGCGGTGGAACCAAGCGGGAAGCAGACCCGCATTGTGGAATGCACACCGGAAGTGCTCGAAGCGATTCAACTGCGAGAAGCGGACAAACAAATGGTCCCGAAGATCCCATAGGGAGTGCACGTTGACTCAAAAATACCACGACGGATGGCTTGACACTCTAAGGATCGGACCACGCATCCTGGTCGCTTGGCCGATTATGATCGGCGTCTCCTATACGATCTGGTGGATCCACGGCTGCACGCGCTCAATGCTGAAAAAGCGCGGCGAGAAATCCGAAACCGAGCCCCCGTGAACGACATCCGGGGGTTCATCAATTCTATTACTTTTGATATACTCAGACCACTATGAATATGACTGCATTATATGCAATAGGGAGTGTCGTTGTTTTAAGCGCTGTTTCTCTTTTAGGAGTCACACTTCTCTCCCTTAACATTGAGCGACTGAAAAAAGTGCTTGCACTCCTTGTCAGCCTTTCAGCTGGAGCGCTATTTGGCGATGCTTTTATTCACCTTCTTCCTGAAGCGATTGAAAAAAAAGGGTTTACTCTTGAAATATCATTTGCTGTTTTGGCTGGAATTGTTTTTTTCTTTATCGTTGAAAAATTCATTCATTGGCACCACTGTCACAAACCAGAGCATGCAAAAGAAAAAGTGCATCATTTTGCAATCATGAATTTGATCGGTGATGGGGTGCACAATATGATAGACGGACTTGTGATCGGCGCGAGCTACCTCATCAGCATCCCGGTTGGTATTGCAACGACCATAGCCGTATTTATCCACGAAATCCCACAGGAAATCAGTGATTTTGGCGTTCTTCTACATGGAGGCTTTTCCAAAAATAAAGCGCTCATCATGAATTTTATCATCAGTCTCGGGGCTCTTGTCGGCGTGATTGTTGCATTGGTGATTGGAAAAAGCGGAGGTCATCTCACAGAGTTACTCATCCCATTTGCTGCTGGTGGCTTCATTTACATTGCCGGTGCTGATCTTATTCCTGAGATACACAAGGAAACGAAGGTGAAGGCGTCACTGCTTCAAGTCGCAGCCCTCATTGTAGGGATATTGATTATGTACGGCCTGCTATCATTTGAACCCCCAGGCCATGGACACGCCGCAGACACTGATCATGATGAGATAGAGCATGTAGATGATCATTCATAACAAACAAAAAAGACATCACATATGATGTCTTTTTTAATTACTTTATTTTCGTGCCTATAAACTCAGCGAGCTTACTCATCTGAATGACATAGCCCCACTCATTGTCATACCATGCTTGTACAAATGCTTGTGTACCGTTAGTTACCAAAGACGAAAGTGTGTCTATCGTCGCCGCATATGGACTGCGAATATAGTCTGCAGACACAAGTCCAATATCACTAACAGCAAGATTCCCGGGGAAATCTGATACTGCATTTCGATATACCTCATTCATTTCTTCTCTTGTTGTTTCTTTTTCAAGCTCAGCGATAAAAGACAACATCGAAGGGACAGCAACTGGAACGCGAAGTGCGTTACCATCAAGTCTCCCATTTAGATCGGGTAGCACCTTCCCAATTGCCTTTGCAGCTCCGGTTGACGTAGGAACAATCGACATACCACCGGCACGTGACCTTCTAAAACTTCTCTTTTTATGCGGATGGTCAACCAGATGCTGATCATTCGTATATGCATGTGTGGTCATGATTGTTCCATGTTTAATACCGAAATGATCGTCGAGTACTTTGGCTACTGGCGCAAGACAGGTGGTCGTACATGATGCTGCTGAGATGATCTTATGTTTCCCTGGATCAAATTGCTCGTGATTAATCCCATAGATCATGGTAATATCCTCCTCTTTCGCAGGAGCAGTGATAAGGACCGCCTTGGTGCCATTCACTAAATGTTTTTCACTTGAACTCCTATCACGAAACACACCTGTTGATTCAATAACAAGATCAACATGATATTTTTCCCACGGGGCATTCTCAAGTTCATTTTCATGGTGGAGCGGAACGCGAATTCCATCGATGATAAGGGCATCATTCCCATCATTGGACACTTCCTTATCCCAGGGACCGTAGATTGAATCGTACTTCAAAAGATGCGCATACATGTCACAATCTGAGCGACTGTTGATTGCAACAATCTCAATGTTCGGATTATCCCAATTGACGCGCGTAAAAATGCGGCCAATTCTCCCAAATCCATTTATTGCTACTCGTATTGGATTCATACTAATCGTCTCTATCACCTTCTTCTATGTGACCTGCAGAATTTGCAAGTACATTGTATAGTGAATTAAAAATTTCAGAAAAATCAGCCTCAAGTGCTTTCTCAATTTCATCAAGACAGTCAGTCAAGAGAAGTTCTCTCTTGAAAAATTCTGTCACGCGTTTACGCTCTTTGATGAACCCAATTGCTTCTGTCTTATGACCTTTTATTTTCTCAGCAAACTTTTCATGCACCATGTTCTTCATTTTTTCATGAAGAGCCTCATCTTCCTTTTCAAGAACATCCCACACAATATTTTGAAATCCCGTCGCTAAATGAATTTCAGCCGTATGCATTGCCGGAAACAGTGAGAAATACTTTTTCGGAAGAGTCGACGCACCGTGTTGCACCGGGAGGACATGTGCTCCGGGGCTCATCGGATCAGCCCCTTTCATGTACAAGTCGTGATGAGCAACAAAATTCAAAGGAACCGTATCAAGTGGCTTTCCGTCAGGACCAAGTACACCACCATGAGCTGAGCCAACGTTGATAGAAATCTTCGAAAGACCTTTTGCATCACCAGAACCAAGTTCAGTCGCTCGCTCTTTTACCATCTCAAGATACGCATTTACCTGAGGATATTGTGTATTTTCACCACCTACTTCCCCAACTTCCCCTCCAATGCTAACAACGCAAGGGAGATCATGATCCTTTTCATATTGACGGATAAAATGAAAGAGCTCTGCGGTAAGTCTAGCATTCTCACTCTGATTTTCGCGATCACTTTTACTCTCATCTGCCGTTTCAAATTTTGATGTATCAATATCGATGTTGTATACACCATTCTCAAGTGCTTTTTCAATCAAGCCCTGAAGACGTTTCACCTCTTCGTCTTTATTAGCCGCGTATTTCTTAGGATCCAGTTGATAGTGATCAGCTTGAATATATATCTTTCTGTTTGTAATACCAAGTGAGACATACGCAGCTTTCACAAGGGCGGCATATTCATCTTTTTGCTGCCCTGTATACCCAACCTCTGACACGGCAAGTTCAAAAATGATGTGTGGCAATCCTAATGCATCCGCTGCTCTCACAGCAGCTCTCACTTTATGAAATGCAACCATGCGCGCGTTGACTGCAGGAACCGTGAAAAACTCATGCGTGCCTGATTGCTTTTCATCATAGAAATCATTATTGGTCCAGGGCTGGATGCCGCGTGCCTGTGCAATTGCATTAATCCATGCAATTGCAGATTGCTTTACATCTTCGTTTTCATTAACACTCGCATTAAACGAAAGCGTATAAATGACTTCATCTTGAAGTTTTGCTTCATTAGTTACTGACACAACGCTTGAGTCTTCAATATCGCAGACAGAGGTGGCGAGCTGTCTCACTTCATCGGGACTCTGAAGATCTGTGTAATATTCATGAGCCATATTTACATGGTTAGGTAATGTTCAATTACATTTTTGTTACCCATAATAATAGGGGTTCTTTCGTGAAGTTTTATAGGAGTAATATCTAATATATTACTTTTTCCGTCAACAGCAAGTCCACCTGCCTGCTGGAGCAGGAATGCCATTGGTTTTAGCTCATAGTTTAATCTGAGCTTTCCTTTAAACTCACCTGCTCCCTTTTTATCCATCCCCGGATACATAAATACTCCGCCCTTAAGCATATTACGATGAAAATCTGCGACCAGTGATCCGATATATCGCGAGCCAGCCTCATGTTCATCTCTGAGATACTCGATAAAGGCAGCATCTCTACTTTGTAGATATTTTTCGTTTCCGTAATTGAAACTATATATCTTGCACACATCTGGAACAAGCACCCTCTCATTACTCAAATAGTAATCACCGATTTCATGATCAAGTGTAAACTCATGAACTCCGTCCCCAAAAGAAAAAACCAAAACAGTACTCGATCCATATAGTATGTAGCCTGCAAGTACTTGTTCATGGCCCTTTTGTAAAAATTGAGAGACATCAGTGCGATCAATCGCATCCATTTTTTTGTGTACTGAAAAAATAGTACCGATTGATACGTTCACATCAACATTAGTTGATCCATCGAGTGGATCAAAAGCAATGACGTATTCACCCTCAGCACCGTCCTGCCCCATATCAACCGGATCATCTTCCTCTTCAGATGCCATCGCGGCTATGTGCGGGTTGCTTTGCAAAACTCTCTTACACAGATCGTTAGCAAAGATGTCTAATTTTTGAACTTCTTCTCCATGAAGATTTTCTGAACCCGTCGCACCCAGGATTCCTACCAACCCTGCTCGGTTTGTGTGGCTCGAAATTGTTTTACCAATTGATGCAAGATCATTCATCACAGTAACCAGTGCATGTTGCTCAGGATGATCCTTCAAATGGTCGAGAAGATAGTCTGTCAGTGTTGGAACTGCGTGTGTCATAGTGGCAAAAGAATAGCATGAAAAGAACAGAAAATCAAGAAGAGCTTCACAGCTCTTCTTGTTCGCCACCATCATCCTCGAAGTCCATAGTATTCATCGCATGATCCCACATTTCCTCAACTTCATACTCAAATTGCAAGTCATCTGAATGCTCCATGTGCCATTGCTCAAATGCCACACGTAGTTCATCGACATCGCTCGCATTCTCAAGCGAATCCTCAAGAAGTGCAAATTTTTCTTCGTGAGATCGAACGAGATCCTCCTCTCTTTCTGAAAAAACCTCCCTAATATGTGCAAGCAATGCTTGCTTTGCTTGACTATACTGTTCCTCCATAAATATGGCGATTGATTATGAGATAATTTTTTGCGTCCAAAAGACTATATCACATTGAGTAAAACATGTGCAATAGCATATCCATACTGGACGCGAGAGACCCGAGTCTGTACAATGAAATCACTATGTTTGTAAACACAATTAATCCCATTCTATTTCACATCGGACCCTTTGGAGTTCGCTATTACGGATTATTTCTTGCACTTGGAGTGATTCTTTGCGCACTCATCCTTAAAAAGCTTTTTCAGCAAAAAGGAGCGTCAATTGAGCTCATGCTCGACATGATGACCTGGCTTATCATCGGCGGATTTATCGGTGCAAGACTTGGCCATGTCTTTTTTTACCGAGCAGAATACTTCTTACAAAACCCTGTTGAAATTTTGTTTGTCCACCACGGTGGACTTGCAAGTCACGGTATGACAATTGGACTTCTTGTTACCGCATACATATATGGAAGAATAAAAAAAATAGATTGGAAAAAATATTTGGACATACTAGTCATCCCCATCCCACTTATCGCTACATTGATTAGAGTCGGTAACTTTACAAACTCGGAAATCGTTGGAAGGCCGACTGGTGGGTCGTGGGGAGTATTGTTTCCACTCTTTGAAAAAAATCCAATTCTCAGACATCCATCCCAGCTGTATGAAGCATCTCTTGCATTAGGCATATTTATTCTGCTTTTTTGGGTGTATAAAAAATATGGTTCAAAACTCAAACCATACTTTCTGACCCATCTTTTTATCCTCCTCTATTTCACAACACGATTTGCGGTCGAATTTTTCAAAGAACCACACAGGTTACCACCTGATGCACCATTGACCATGGGACAATGGCTTTCACTCCCCTTTGCCATATATTCACTCTATTGGCTGTATACAATGATGAAGCCCCGGTGATGAATCGGGGCATATACGGCAGGCTTTCTGCTAGCGCAGAAGGTGGAGCATGAGCTCGGTCACCACGTAGAGCAACAGCGCTACGAGTCCTGCGACTGTGTCATCTAGCATGATCCCTGTTGGAGAGCCTTTAAAGCGCTCTTCAGCCCACGATACTGGCCAGGGCTTAAGCGCGTCAAAGAGACGAAACAGCAGAAAAAGCATGCACAGATTGGCGTACGCCATGACCGGGTATTGCGTAGGGATTACCCACACACCCAAACCAGCGACGAACATTCCATGAAACTCATCGATGTTTGTCTCGTTCCGATCGACCTTGACGATCTCACCCGTATGCCGAGCTCCTAACCCCCACTTGAGGAACATGAATTGCTCTGCCTGTCTTACGCAGAGCAGGCCCACTAGATACGAGCCGATCGCTATCGCAACGACCCACTGAGTACTTGCCTGGTGGGCCCACATGAAGAGAAGTAGAACGAACGCAACGATAGTCCCGAGCGTGCCCCCAGCCTTACCATGCCGACCAAAAGCCCAGGGCAAGAAGCCAGAAAATGCGGTTGTGGAAACGAAGAGAGCCCCCCATGACCAAACGGCCATACCCAAGTCAAAGGGTAGCCAGCCAGAACGACGAATTTTCCCGTGCATAGATTCCTCCTTGTCACTAGACACTACCACGCATACAACAAAAAAACAACCGAAGGTTGCCTTGCATGAAGGGTGGCGGTGGAGCAAGAGTGAAACCCTCGCCCCACCGCCTTTGTTCTTCCCCCTCTCCTACCGCAGCTCGGGGATGTCGACTTCGGTCTGTGGCGGCAAGCCGCTGATGACCAGGAGTGCGGCGAACATGTTGCAGATGCCGATCCTCGACTGCAGGTTGGTGAACGTGGTCGCGTCGATCACGCCCTGTCGCTGCACCTCCATCAGGCGACCTGCCTGGATGAACGCGAAACGCTCTGAGCGACGGGTCGAGTTGGAGAGCACACACCGGATCAGCCCATCGACGTTGCGGAAAAGTCCGCTGCTCACGACGCGATTGGCCGTATCCCAGGCCACGCTGATGCTCTGCCGTGCGAGCGCTTCGGTGTTCTCGTTGATGTCCAGATCCGCAGGATCGGGATCCTTGCCCTCGAGCAGTCGCGACCTGGCAACGAGGAAAGCCCGGACCGTTTCCAGCCTGACCCTCTTGTCCTCAAACAAAATGTCCATCGAACGCATTGGTGCCTCCTAGGGCGTAAACAGACGTGCGCTCATCCTAACAAAAAAGACCCATATCGTCAATATGAGTCTTTTGAAATAAAAAAGAGTCAGAATCTTGGCGGCGACCTACTCTCGCCTTTCGACTACCATCGGCGCTAACGGGCTTAACTGCTGTGTTCGAGATGGGAACAGGTGTACCCCCGCCGCAAGAACCACCAAGATTCTAACTCTTTTTTGAATTTAATTTACTGCAAGCAATACATCAAAGCACCACTTTGTGTTTCTGTAGTGATCGATCAATTAGTACCCCTCGGCATACACCTAGGGCCTATCAACCTTCTCGTCTCGAAGGGATCTCAAACGACTATTAATCTTGAGAACGGCTTCGCACTTAGA
>CAZCAB010000046.1:0-8123 GCA_964496615.1 uncultured Gammaproteobacteria bacterium
CCTCCATCGTCACTTTTACATCCTGTTCGCAGTAGTCTTTTACTTTTTGCTTCTCTCCTGCCTTCCACCATTCAATCGCTTGGAGTCCATCTGCGCTCTTTTGTATTTCAAGTGTTGCCTTTGCTATATCATCAAGCTTAAATCGTTTCCCTGTTGAATCCTTAATTGCTTTTAGTAGATCCAGGTGAGGAAAAGCAAGTAAATCACCTGCGTAATATTTGTTTAATATGGGAAGATCAAAGCTTTCACTATTATATCCGATCAAACGGGTAGCTTTTTCTAGCTTTGGCCAGAGGTCCCCAAGCTCGTCTTCCTCAAAACTGGTGTATGCGTTTGTGCCTGACTCCCACACGGAGCATACCGTCATTTGAAGTGAATCAAAATTGCGGATATCTCCGATGGTTTCAATATCTAGGACTATTTCGTTCATAGCTATGGTTAGAATGCGCAGTATTGTATCATACAATTATTGAGCATACAAAAATCCGACCGTACGTCGGATTGTTCATATCTTTCATACATTCAGTGCCTTTTCCATTTCCCGCTCATTGTAACCAACGATGACTGTCCCATTAATGTCAATAACCGGAACACTCATGGATCCTGATTTTTTTTGCATCTCTTTTGCCTTGTCAGCATCAGCTGATACATCTACATCAGAAAAATCTACTCCTTTTTCAGTCAGCCACTCCTTTGCTTTTTTACACCACGGGCATGTTGGTGTTGAATATACAGTTACTGCCATAGAGCTTAGTTAATTTTCTTAAAGTTAACTTTAAATTCTGGAGCATATTGGTTATTGTTCGTATCAGTTACTTCAACAGTTTTTCCCTGCATCATGTGCTTAATTGCGATATCCGAAAGAAGTTCTCTGTCAGTCTCGAGATCAATTTTCATGTCTTCAAGCTTGGTTATTTCATTTGCAAATTGCTGCTTTATGGAAATCTCGATCTGTTTTCGCCTGGCTCGTAGTGTTTTCATTTTTTCCTGAATATCTTGGTATTCCTGCACACCAGACAGAGCATCTTTGTACATGCTTCTGATATCCTTTTGTTTCTTTTTTGTTTCCTGAATCCGATTATATACTGATTGCAATGTATGCTCCATATGTAAATGTTAAAGAGCATCAGTATATCACAACCTACTTTTTCAATACAGGGTGCTCACCAAACTGTCCTCGAAGCGCAGAAACAATCTTCCCAGCGTAGCTTGGATTTTTTTGCGAATATAGTCTAAATTTGAACGCCTCGTGAATAACCTTGTCCCGAATTCCCATTTCATGAGCAGTTTTTACGGTCCATTGCCCTTCTCCAGAGTGTGACACCTTCCCCGATATCGGCTTAAGTTCTATTCCATATGTATCAAATGCATCCAAAAGCCACTGTGTGAAGCGAGATTCAATAACACTTCCTTCATTGTACACGTCTGCTACTTTCTTTGGATCGGGTTTAAACTTTGATTTTTTTAGTATTTCAAATCCTTCGCCAAGCGCTTGCATCATGCCGTATTCAATGCCATTGTGGACCATTTTAACAAAATGACCAGCACCGTTTCCATTAAAAAATTGATACCCATTTGCTTGCGCTATATCACAGAACAGATGCTCAAGATTGAGAAAGTCTCCCTTTTTTCCACCAATCATCAGACAGGCGCCATTTCTCGCACCAGATGGGCCGCCCGAAACGCCGCAATCAAGAAACTTGATGCCAAGTTTAGCAAGTTTCTTGCTGCGTGCAATCGTATTTTTGTAATACGAATTTCCCCCATCTATGATAGTATCACCGCGTTTGAGATAGTTTGCAAGACCAGTCTTTTTGTTAAATAAAACATCATCGACAGCTCTTCCAGCAGGAATCATGAGCCAAATAACTTTAGGTCTATCATCAGGAAGTTTGGAGACAAGCTCTTCAATTGAATATGCCGCCGAAAGACCTAGCGTTTTGAGCTCATCTGTCTCCTCAGGCGACCGATTATATCCAACTACATTCCATCTATGAGAAAGGAGGTGCTGTGCAATGCCGCCGCCCATACGTCCAAGACCGATAATGCCGATTGACTTACTCTTTATTTGATTCTCAATGTGCTTTGCTGCCTTTTTGGCTATATCTTTTGAGTCCGGGACATACGTCTTAAGCGGTACTACGCCGCTGTCCCATGCACGCCTAATCGGGTCTATGACTCGCCACTGCGCACGTACCTCTTTTTTGCTCACAAACCATGTCTGATCTCCGGAAATGCAGTCCATGAGGAGTTTGGCGTATTCCTGGACATATTGCATCCCTGCTTTGCTTTTATACAGCATGAAATCAAGTGTTCTCTTTTCGAGCTTCATTTCAAGGCCGGGTTTTTTTGACCAGAATGAAACAGATATACCTTCTTTGGGCGAAATACTGAAAATCACTTGATCGTGCTGATGCTTGCCTGATGGACACAGCAGACATGGTCTTGGATGCTTGAACGTTACAATCACCTTCTTTTTTGGTGGACCCATTCTTTTCCCAGCTTCTATGTACATAGGGACGCCCCTCCAGCGTGAAGAGTTAATACCTGTCTTGATTTTACAATATGTTTCAACACGCGATCGCGCTGAGACGCCCTGTATGGATCTATACCCCTTGTATTGAGCTCTATATGATGTTAGAGGAATGGATTGCTTTGTCGGCAGTACAAGCTCTCTTAGAACCTTTTCTCGCGCTTTTCTAATGGCTCGTGGATCAAATGAACCCGGATTATCCATGGTAAGCAGCGAAAGTACGGCAAGTAGATGATTTTGAACCACATCACGAAGTGCACCTACTGACTCATAAAAAGGCCCTCTATCCTCAACACCAAGACTCTCAAGCAGTGAGATATCTATCCGCTCAATATGTTTGTTACTCCAATTATGCTCAAATAGATTATTTGAAAATCTGAAGTTCAATATCCCTTGAACCATTTCTTTTCCGAGATAATGGTCAATACGATATAGTTGCTCTTGCTTGAAGATTGAGAGCATTTTTTCAAGCGAAGCTGCTGATGATGCATCAGCACCAAAGGGTTTTTCGACGATCAAACGTGCCCACCCTTGCTCACCCCCGCATGGGCTATGAAGACCTGTTGCTTCGAGGTTTTTGATAATGGGGGTCATGAATTTTGGAGGAACAGCAAGATAGTAGAGTTTATTAGCACACGCATTCCACTCGCCGTCGATATTTCCAAGATGCTTGGCAAGCGCAGCGTAGGTACTCTTCTTATTGAAGGATCCGTTTTGAAAATGAAACAGCTCAAGAAATGCTTTGCATTTCCTCTTGTCAGATGCCATTCTGTTCTTTTTCAGGATGGAAAAGATATGATTTTTGAAAGACGTGTCTGTAAGATCTCTGCGAGAGAATCCAAGAACACGAAAAAGTTTGGGTAGCTGCTTATTTTTGTACAGATAGTACAGCGATGGTACGATTTTTTTCATCATCAAATCACCTGTCGCGCCAAACACCACGAGTGTCGTGGGTATGCTGCTTACTCCTTTTTTCATATGAGTCAAGATTTTTTTATGTAATCGAGTAATTTGCCCTGCGCATGCATGGCATTAATGTCATCAAAGCCACCCACGAGCTTGCTATCAATGAAGATTGCTGGCACTGTTTGCCAGTTATATTCATTCATTATGCGCTCACGCTCCTGTGGATGATCAGCAACGTTAATCTCTTCGTATGTGACTTCAAGTGAATCAAGAAGCTTTTTGGCGCGAATACAATACGGGCATGTGGGCGTTGTGTATATAGTAACTTTTTTCATATTTGGTTAGTAGTATATAGCCAATCAAACTGCTATGCAATTATGTAGTATAAAAAAAGATCCGAAAGGATCAATCTGAGGATAACGTGGACACACTACACGGGCAAAATGGGGCCATCCCATATTATGCCGCGTCCGTGATTACATTGACTGACAGCATGGGAAATGGCTCTCTTAGTCAGATATCCATGAAAGCTCATGCCAGTGAGCTCAGGATACTCGACTTCAGGATCAATATGAGGAGGTTCTTTTTCATGATTGTTGTGCGGATCGGCAGTGATGATCTCCCCTGCTATATAGCTATGATGATCTGCACTATGATGCACGGTGAGTGAATGGATAAAAAAAGGCGTCATAATAGACGCGAGCAGGATACCTGAAGTGATGTGTTGTATGGGTATCATCTGGTACATACGCTTATATTTGAGGCAAGTACATCATATGTGTGATGATCCTGTCAAGCTACCGTATAGATGTATGCAATGGATGAACCCCACCCACACTCTATTTTCTTTTGATTCATAAGTTTGATGTGAGGATTTTCAAGCCTCTGTGTGAGTGTTATAAGCTGTGTCCCCGGTTTGCAATTTGCGAGTCGGGATGACAGCACAGATAACTGTTTTTTTGAAAAGCATGTTGCTGCAAGGAAGATAACATCTGCAGGGGGTAAAATACAGGAAAACATATCACCAGTATCAACATAGTATGTTTGTTTCGATAATACTTCGATTCGTTGCAAAGATTTGGTGAGGGCAAGAAATGATCCTCTTGCGATTTTGGCGATATCAGAGAGTATTTCAATACCATATACATGGGAGAAAGGCTGGGTAAGATATGCACAGACCATCGGCTTTCCAACGCCACATCCGAGGTCAAGGAATGTCGATCCAGCTTTCACTTGAAGGCTATCGAGCAAGTCAACAAAGCCATCAAAGGTGACATCTCCATAGACATAGCTCTGATCATGTAGCCCACGTCTACCTCTTTCGCGCAAAGATACATGCTCTGCATGTATACTCAAGAAGAGTGAGTCAAATGCACGCTTGGCATCATCACGATCGATTGTCTGACACACATATTTTTTCATGTGGAAAAAAGGAGAAAAATGAGGTACACTTACTATCGTATGAAGAAAAGAAAAATTCTCATATTCCTAGGATTACTGTCCGTTTTTCTAATACCTACTCCTGCAGATGCAGCAGTAGAGATTGGTGATCTGATAAAGCGAGCTGATCGACCGGAAATTTATTATATCGGTTCTGATCACAAAAGATATCATATACCGAATCCTGAAACATATTTCAGCTGGTATAAAGATTTTTCAAAAATACGTACGGTTAGTAAAACTGACTATTTTTCAATTCCTGTATCCAGTGTCAGAGTTACCGTAAGACCAGGATCACGGCTGGTCAAGTTTGAGGGGAGTCCTCACGTGTATGCCGTTGACACAGGTGCCAGACTGCGATGGATTGACTCTGAACTCACTGCATTTAAGCGATTTGGCCTCTTTTGGTTCGTTGGTATTCTCACCCTTCCGCAGGATAGTTTTGAAGATTATGAGCTCGGCCCTGTCATTTCAGCTGAGCATTCATATTCCCGCGCTCGAGCTTCAGTAAAAAGCCCTACCATTGATCAAGAGCTTCGCAGTCGTGGGTATATACCACCACGAAGACCGCAGCCAGATCGAAGCGAGTCAGATGACGGCATTGGAGTTACTCTCAAGGGATTGAGGGAAAATCTTCGAGCGTCACTTAATCCTCGATTCAACCCAAGTGTCAGTCATTATACCTTGACTGCAAATTCAAATGAAGCGCATATTAAGATTCGCCCACTCCGAACAGACAAAGGTCACACGGTAAAAATCAATGGCGTAGCGGTCCTTGGTGGAAAAGATGCACGGTTTCGATTGAAAACTGGAATAAATCATTTTGCCATTGAAGTGAGTGATGCGATACAAAAGATGGAGTATACTCTTGATGTTACAAGAGAGTCTGGTTCATCAAATGCAGACATTGCTGCTATCGGAGGTAATTTAAAACATAGTTTTGATAATCCAATCACTCCTGATAGACATGAGTACAATATCGATGCCAATTATCTACGCGATATATGGCGCATGCGAGTGACCACAGCAGATAAAAAGGCAGCCGTATACGTGAATGGGAAGAAAAGCAAGTCGGGGAAGACAAACTCAGTACGGCTTAATTATGGAAAGAATACAGTCGTTATACGCATTGTCTCCCAAGCTGGAAGTGAAAAGGAATATATTGTTCACGTACATAGATCACAATTTGCAGGAGTGGATGATCTTGATTTAAAGTCACTCAGTGAAAATCTAAGGGCAAATCTTGCCCCACAATTTAATCCAAAGGTAAGTCGATACTTTCTCCGTGCTGCCCCACACGAGTCTTCAGTACAGATTCGAGCAACTGCGAAAAAAAGCGCAGCGCATCTGTATATTGATAACAGAAGAACAAGAAGTAAGACAATTCAGCTCAATGAAGGAAAGAACGAAATCACTGTTCGTGTGCAACTTGGTAGCCATGAAAAGGAATATACCGTCACTGTGGACAGGCTTCCGAAGAGGGATTGATTATATATTCGCTTGCATCCCTTAACGATATTTGATTAACTAGATGGGTAAATTATTAATATAGTGTATATGTCACAAGAAATGCAACCAGGTTCCCAGGAGGTTCTCCGGGCTGCTAAAGCTAAGTATTTAGAGAATCTCAGAGAGCTTGTTGGATACGTTCATGACATGACGGCAGAGGACGGAAAAGCTATTGTTGAAGCTGCCTCGAGCGATGGTTACATGCCATCTGATATCCAGATGGGTGATGTTGATCGTTATATTGAACTTATTACAGAGTACGATGCTCCATTTACTATGAGTGCAGATGAGTTTAAAGCACGGTATGGTGCTTCGACTAAGGAATAGGATTGCAGCAATTAAAAAAACAGCTGGATGGCTGTTTTTTTAGTATTTCTTCCTTTGCTCGGCGGGCGGGACTCGAACCCGCGACCCACTGGTTACACGTAATCTCTGCGTTTCCGCAAAGCGTGGACTATATCTTCGCCCTTCACGTAAAACGTAATTTGGGCGCGAGGCGCTTCGGATATGAACCTTCAAATCGGTTGTATCCTACTCCCATACGGGATAGTCTCTGAACCTTCCTTAATGCATCATCATGAACATATAACTGCGGATTCTAGAGTTCTAGAACAGGACCGCAATTTGTTCTGCTAACGAGCTTAAAGCTTGGCTGCTGATTACCCTTTTGTGATATCTGATCACAAAGAGGGATTCCAGCAATTCACCTCGTTTTCACTCGAGCATTACTGCTCGAGGCTGCTATTGATCCTCTCGGACGTGTATATACAGCCAGTTGCTCTACCACTGAGCTACCGCCGAATATGTGATCATGATATCACGAGAAACGCATGTGGTCAATAATGGTTTCTCAATAGAAAATCACTGTCAGTATCCTTGTCATCAAGATCGCTTAGTTCACGCATATCCTGTACAGGAAGTCCTTGAACCCACTTACAAAATTCAATTACTTCGCGCAGAGAGGTATCCGTAATTAAGGAATCCACATTCTTGCATTCATCTGGCCAGTTTTCCTGATCCCTACCGAATTCCCTCTTAATGAGACTTTTCAGAAATCCATCAATTTTTTCTCTGCCCTGATCGAGCGAGCTTTCATCGTCAGTTTTACCTTCCAGGAGTTCCTCAGCAACCTTCTCAAGCTCCTCAGCGCGGGATTTGCTTCTGTTTGAGACGGCAAATTCGAGTTGCTCTTCCTTTAATCTGTCTCCGATATAATATTCGGGGACACTACCCGCAGGACTGTGCGCTCCGTGACCAAATGGATCGACTTGGTGGATTTTGAGTTTAAAATTCATCTGACCTTCGCCAGTATACTCAAGCTCATCAATTTGCTTTGTATCAAACTTGGCGATCGCTTCAACATCATATTTATTAAAAGCCATTGGTTCACCAAACCAAAACGTCGTAATCAGATTGTGTGGAGCGCTTGTACCGAATTTAGACCATCTGTTTCCTTCGTGATAGCCAAGTGGTAGCTCTTTATCTCGCCATACTTGGTATAGATCGGAAAACGTAATTTGTCTGTACAGATGATCAGGTAGATCACGTATCTCAACGGATTCAAAACCTTCAAATTCATGCCGACCGTCGAAATCCTTCCGCTTCTCCTCCTTCGATTTATCGTGGAATGCGAGGTAGGCATCTCTGCTTTGCACCATAGGTCTGGATTATGCATTTTAGTTGCTCGGAGGCAGGGATTCGAACCCCGATAGCCAGGACCAAAACCTGGAGTCCT
>CAZCAB010000047.1:0-8047 GCA_964496615.1 uncultured Gammaproteobacteria bacterium
CTGTGTAGAAAATGAAGATCCTATATATCGAGTATATTCAGCTGAAGGTATTCGAGAATATCTCTATAATGATTTTCCAACGTTCTCCGATGTTCGTATCAGTAAGGGGATCAGTGTAAAAGTGATTGCAATTGGAAAAGGAGGAGAACTTCGAGGTCTTGATGAGAGAAAATGGATGTCTGCTGAGACAGATCAGCCAACGTATATTTTTATCTATCCCGGAAAAACTGCATACATCTCATTGAATGCAAAAGATGAGCCTGTCGGTGTTGTTATTGAAAATGATGGTGTATATGAAACACAAAAGCACATTTTTGATTCTCTTTGGACAACGCTCTAAGTATGTTTATTATCGACTTTGACGACACACTCTTTGATACACAGCGTTTTAAGAAGGCGAGACTTGAAGCTGTCCAGTTGCTGGGAATTTCCGATGATGAATTTTGGAGCACATATCGTGATGCCCGGAATTCACCTGATGGTCTATTTACGTATTCTGATGAACGTCACGCAGACGTCCTAGCGTTGCGCGGCTTTAATCGGGAAGAGGTCTATACGCAACTTAAAAGTACAACATCTCTTGTACATCAATTCGTATTTGAAGACACTTTCGAGTTTCTAGAGGAGATAAAGGAATCACCAGAACCCATGATTCTTCTTTCGCTCGGTAATCCGGGTTTTCAGGAAATTAAGACGAAGGGGAGTGGTGTTCATGAGTACTTTGATAGAACCTTCATGGTGCACGATACAAAACTTCATGTACTTGAAGAGCTGTTTGGTGAGGTGAGTCATAATGGTGTGTGGTTTATCAACGACAAAATTGAAGAAACGAAAAAGGTACTTTCTGTCTTTCCATTTGTGAAAGCTGTCATGAAGCAATCAGCACGATTTTTAGTGGATGATTACAAAGAATCTGGATTGCCATATTTTTCTACACTCTCAGAGATTGCAGCATATGTCCGCTCATAACTTGGCTCACATCGGTTTTGTTATTTTAGCTGCGGGGCGCGGCACACGTCTTGGGTGTACTGATATGCCAAAAGTCATGCTTGAAATAGGTGGGAAGCCTGTTGTGAGTTACATTGTAGAAACACTTGAACGTGCGGGTGTGTCAAAGGAGCATATTATGCTCGTAGTCGGTTTCAAAAAAGAGACTGTGAAGGATTTTTTTAAGGAATGTGTGCAGTATGCTGAGCAGAAAGAGCAACTTGGCACTGCTCATGCAGCATATACAGGAATTGTTAAACTTCCAAGACATATTTCACAAGTAGTGATTATGAGTGGGGACGATTCGGCATTCTACACGCGAGAAACATTGGAGCAATTAGTACGTGGTCATGAGCAAAATAAATCAACATTTAGCGCGCTTACAAGTCACAGAGATAATCCAACTGGTCTTGGTCGCGTTATTCGGGATACAGATGGAACATTTCTTGATATCCTCGAAAAGGAAGAAATATCAGAAGATCAAAAAAAGATCAGTGAAGTTAACACTGCCACATATTGCGTTGATAGAAAGTGGTTTGAAAAAGTGTTCCCATCATTTGAAAATATTCCAGGCCTTGAAGAGATAGGTATGAATGAGACGATAACCGCAGCAAAGAAGGAAGGAGTTAAAATACAAGCTATCCAAATGGCAAATAATGACGAGTGGTTCGGGATAAATACCAAAGAAGAGCTTGAAGAAGCAAACTCACGTAAATCTGTATGAAGTATAAGGCAGTCATTTTTGACATGGACGGAGTGCTGATAGACAGCGAGCCAATTTGGCGCAAGGTTGAATGCGATATCTTCCAGGCGCTCGGGGTTCCGCTGACTATTGAAATGACTGTCGAAACTATGGGACTCAGATGCGATGCAGTGACACACTATTGGTTTGAGCGGTATCCATGGAAGGGAAAGAGCGAAAAAGAAGTGACAGATGAGATTGTCCGTGGTGTTATTGATCATGTGCGTGCTGAGGGTTATGCGCTACCAGGAGTTGATCAAGCTTTAGCGCGAGCAAAAAACGCAGGGCTTAAACTTGCTATTGCATCGTCATCACCAGATTCACTGATTGCGGCTGTAGTTGACCGTCTTGGACTGACTGGTTTGGATCTCACCTATTCAGCAGAGCACGAAGCAAAAGGAAAACCAGAGCCAGATGTGTATCTTACGACCGCAAACAAATTGGGTGTTGACCCAATTGCGTGTATCGCAGTAGAAGATTCAGTGGCAGGTGTTACTGCTGCAAAAGCAGCTGGAATGTTTTGCATTGCAATTCCTGATGAGCGCTACACGAGTAAAGAAAGTGTTGGTGCTGCGGATTTAATTGCTAACTCCCTTGAAGATACCAGGATAGCTGAAGTTTTCTAAAATGATGAAACCCGCTGTCGCGATGTTGATAGGCGTTACACGTATCAACATCGCGCCAAGCGGGCGCGTGTGTTTCTGCAGCCATCTTTAATGGCGCGGAGGAGTCCCAAGTCGGAGGCAAAAGCAAAGCCTGCAAGGACGAGGTAGGCACCCAGCAAGAGCGTTGTGATGTGCATCGCTAGATCGCTTGCACTCGAAACGATCATGAAGATGCCAGCCCCAACCAGGGCAATCGGAATGCCGATGAGGCACCCACCGAAGATGATGACGGCCGTCAGACCAAAGAAGATGGAGGCTACATCGCAAAAGGTGTCATAGATTTTTTGCACTTCATGCTCCTGTGCTGAGATGAAGGCATGATAACGAGGAATATAAGTAATGTCAATAATATAACGTATGTGTGGAATTGTTGGATACATAGGAAAACAAAAGGCGGCCCCTATCTTGCTGCGTGGTTTGCGTCGTTTGGAGTATCGTGGGTATGACAGCTCAGGCATTGCGGTTGTGCGTGATGGAAAAATAGCGCGTGTACGGGCGGTTGGGAAAATAGACAATCTAGAGGATAAGGTGAAAGATATGTCGCAAGAGGCAACAGTGGGAATTGCGCATACGAGATGGGCTACCCATGGATCTGTCACCGAGGAAAACGCGCACCCACATGTTGCTATGGATGGCAAGCTGGCTCTTGTTCATAACGGGATCATCGAGAATTATCGCGAGATTCGTGAAAAAATAATTGATGGTATCACACTTGAATCGAGTACAGATTCAGAGATACTAACCCATCTGATTGGGAAACATTATGCTGGTGATTTGCGCCAAGCTGTCTTGCAGGCACTCGCACATGTGAGAGGAACATATGGCATCGTGGTCATGCATGAAGATCATCCAGATATGCTTGTCGCTGCGCGTATGGGCAGTCCACTTGTGGTTGGTATTGCTGAAGATGAGCATTTTATAGCCAGCGATGCTACGCCGATGCTTGCACACACAAAGAAAGTCATCTATCTTGAAGATGGAGAGGTCGCAACAGTTTCACAGAAAGGCATTGATACAGTTACATTGAAAGATGAATCAGTCATTAAGCATGTTGAGGAGATTGAGTGGGATGATGAGCAGGCACAAAAGCAGGGTTTTGCCCATTTTATGCTTAAGGAAATGTTTGATCAGCCGACAGTTGTAACAGATGCGATTCGAGGAAGGTATAACCTTGCTGAGGGTACTGCGTTTCTCGGTGGTTTGAACATGACCCAGCAGCAGATGCATAGTGTAAAGCGTGTGATTCTCATTGCCTGCGGGACAGCAAGCTACGCTGCTATGGTAGGTAAATATGCATTTGAGCGCCTTGCAGGCATCCCTTGTGAGGTAGATGTTGCCTCAGAGTTTCGATATCGCGATCCTATTATAGATGAGCACACACTTGTTTTTGGTATTTCTCAATCAGGAGAAACTGCTGACACCATCGCCGCATTGCGAGAAGCAAAGAGGAAGGGTGCATTTGTTCGGGGCATCGTAAATGTTGTAGGTTCTACGATCGCAAGAGAGACGGATGGTGGATCATACATCCATGCAGGACCCGAACTTGCAGTTGCATCAACGAAGGCATATTCAAACATGATCGCAATTTTAATTTTATACGCATTGCAGTTTGGTCGACTCAAGCGGGTGACGCTTGCAACTGGTCAGCGACTTCTTCATGCACTACGCGAAGTACCAGGGAAAATTCAACACATTCTTGATCAAAGTGATCAGATACAGAAAATAGCAGAAAAATACAAGGATTATCAGAGTTTCTTTTTTCTTGGACGCGGTATCAACTACCCCGTTGCGCTCGAAGGATCATTGAAGCTCAAAGAAATTACGTACATTCATTCAGAAGCATATCCGGGTGGGGAAATGAAGCACGGACCTATCGCGCTTCTGTCCCCAGAGTTTCCTGTTGTTGCAATCATGACAAAAGACCAGCTGTACGACAAAATGAGAAGTAACATTGAAGAGGTCCGTGCGCGTAAGGCGCCTGTGCTACTCATTGCAACAGAGGGTGATGAGCGTGCACAGGAACTTGCGGATGATGTCATTTATGTTCCGGATACGATGGAGCTTCTTGAACCGCTGCTTAATACCATCCCACTTCAGTTATTTGCGTATCATATCGCTGTTGCATTGGACCGAGATGTTGATAGGCCAAGAAATCTTGCTAAGTCAGTAACTGTTGAATAATTTGTATGAAAGACAATGTTGTTGTACTTGGTGGAGGGAATGGAAGTGCGCTCACTTTACGCGCACTCAAAAGAAAGAAAGAACTTTTTGATATTTCTGGCGTAATCACTATGAGTGATTCCGGTGGATCATCTGGAAGATTGCGTGATGAATTCGGGACGCTCGCCCCCGGGGACATTATGCGAGCGATCACCGCACTCTCACCGTATGGATACAGGACAGAGCTTCGTCCCATGTTTTATAAAGAGCGATTCAAAGATTGCGGTAAGCTCGATGGGCATAATCTTGGAAATTTGTTTTTGATTCTTGCTGCCCATTATGCAGGCGACTATATGAGCGCGGTGCGTGCACTTGAACAAGCTGTTGGAGCGCTGGGCAGAGTATACCCGACAACACTTGAAAGACATGATTTGATTGCTGAGCTTGAGAATGGGCAGGTCGTACGCACGGAAGCTTCGATAGATGAGCCTGAGTATGATAGAGAGATCAAGATTAAGAAAGTATGGCTTGATCCAGAACCCACTGCATTTGAAGATGCGCTTACAGCGATTCGAGATGCTCAGTTTATCTTACTTGGACCAGGGAGCTTGTACACCAGTGTTGTTGCATCGCTGCTCCCCAAAGGCATTTCAGAAGCGATCGCAGAATCTAAAGGTCGTCTGATATATATCGTTGGTAACAAATACGAAAAGTTTGGAGAGACCGGACCGACGCAGCTTCATGATTTTGTTCATATTATTGAATCATATCTACCACGACCTGTGGATGCTGTAGTCTTTAACAACACGAAACTGTCCGGTCAGCAGCGTGCGTATTATGAGATGAAGAATTGGGGGGTCATAGAATTCATTCCTGAAAGGCTTCGCAACCGTATTGTTGTTGCAGAACCGTTTGAAAGACAAAGTGGAGGATTGTCGGCAGAGAAACTGAGTCGTTTACTTGTTGAATTAATGAGTTAATATGGAAATTATTCACGAAGACAAATATGGAGGGATAGCAGTTCGATTTTCTGCGCAAGTAGATGATAATGAGATTGGTCGGGCGTATCTATATTACATATATAATGATCTGCATGATGAGCCATATGGCATTATGGAGGATGTGTATGTAGAAGAAACACATCGTGGTGAAGGGATCGGAACGCTGCTCGTACAGGAGGTTATCAAAGTTGCCAAGGAAAAGGGTTGCTATAAGCTGTTGGGGCAGAGTCGATATGGTAGGGAAAAAGTCCATGAGCTGTACGTGAAACTTGGTTTCAAAGATCATGGTAAAAATTTTCGCATGGATTTTGTATAAGCTTGTGGGTTGCGAAGAGTGGTTGCCACTATTGTTCGCAACCCACAACAGGAGGAAAGAACATGGGTGCGAAGCAGAAGGGGCACAAACAAGGAGAAGTTGCTCCCAAGCAGAAGACGCGTGATCAAAAGGGCCAGCACTCCGAGGATCAAACGACCTCGAGTGGTCCAACAGACACCATTCCGCGATTTGATCCCAGGATTGCGGATTGGTTGAGCGACTAAAAAAACCACCTGGGTAAGGAGGGAGGACGCGAGCGCCCGGTTCCAGTCATCTGGGACCGGGGCTCACATATATAGTTAAGCATAGTATGAGCAGTGTTTCAAGACAAAAGGTGCTTGTTATCCAGCATGTTTCCCGCGAAAGACCTGGTTTCATCAGGTGCGTCCTTGAAGAGAAAGGTGTGGATTTTGATTGTGTTGATTTGCAATGTGGTGATCCCATGCCCGAGCTTGTTGAGTATTCAGCTATGGTTGTACTCGGTGGGCCTGAAAGCGCGAATGACGACTGCAGTAAAATGAGTACAGTAAAACAAGCAGTACGACGTTGGCTTGAGTTAGACAAACCATATCTTGGTATTTGTCTTGGTATGCAGGTTCTTGGAAAGGTGCTTGGTTGTGATATACAAAAAAGTCCACTCAAAGAAATTGGTTTTCGCGATCATTCAGGCGAGTATTTCAGTGTTGGTCTTACTGAGCAGGGCAGGATCGATCCCATATTTGAAGGAAGTCCATCTCAGTTTACTGTGTTTCAATGGCATGAGGAGATGGTCTGTCCGCATGAAAGTGTTATAGAACTTGCTCGCGGTAAGCATTGCAGAGTGCAGGCGATCAAACACGGCAAGCATGCATACGGATTTCAGTTTCACTGCGAGGTGACACCGCAGATGATGCATCAATGGGTGTCAGAGCATGGTGATGCGCTGGGCCAAAGTCGCGTGTATGAAATACAAAACGATTTTGCTCAACTTGAGAATGACTATGTCCCACACGGAAAAACACTATTTCATAATTTTTTGTCAATCGCACAAGTGATATGAATTTATACGAATTTGAGGGGAAACATTTTTTTCAGCAGTGTGGTATTCGTACTCCGAAAGGAGACACCATTATTCGTGGCTTGAGTAGTCCGTCTTTCATTGAAAAGCAATATACAGCTCTTGGTGTGAAAGACGTCGTGGTGAAGGCACAAGTGCTTTCCGGAAAAAGAGGAAAGGGTGGCGGTATCAAGTTTTGTAGCGACCTTGGTAGCGTTATACAAGCAGTGGATGAAATTTTTGCCATGGAAGTCCAGGGACAGTATGTCGCTGGAGTAAGGATTGAAGAGAAACTCGACATCAAAAAAGAGCATTACATGTCCATTATATATGATACGAATGAAAAGCAGCCTGTGTTTGTATACAGTGAACAAGGTGGTGTGGACATTGAAGATGTGTCAGAAGAAAAGATCGGAAAGAGATTGCTCGATATCCGCGAAGAATCATTACCATCAGATATTGATGTATCACATGACATGCTCGAGATTGCAGGGAAATTGTGGAACTGTTTTATCTCAAATGATTGTCGTGTTGCTGAAATTAATCCACTCGTTGAAACGAACTCAGGCGAGTTGGTTGCAGCAGACAGCAAGATTGCTATTGATGATGATGCCTTTTATCGTCATGAAGAGTGGAAAGAGCTTGAACCACGCACAATGATGGGGCGTCCACCTACTGATAGGGAGATAGAGGTGCAAAAAGTGGACGCCGGTGAAAAATATTATCAAGGAACTGCCGGGAAGTACATTGAAATGGATGGAGATGTTGCAATTCTTTTTTCCGGTGGAGGTGCGAGTATTGCAAATATGGATGCGCTTGAAAAAAATGGACTATCAGCTGCAAACTATACCGAGTATTCAGGAAATCCACCTCGTGAAAAAGTATACGAACTTTCCAAAATTGCACTTTCAAAACCTGGATTGAAGGGGCTATGGATTGCTGGGGGAGTTGCAAATTTTACAAATGTTCAGGAGACGTTTCAAGGTATCACTGATGCGCTTGATGAAATTAAGCCACATTATCCGATAGTCGTCAGACGCGCCGGTCCTTTTGAGAAAGAGGGGATGCAGCTCATGAGAGAATGTGGTGAGAGAAATAATTTGACTATGAAGTTATTTGGAAAGGAAACCAGTATGAGTG
>CAZCAB010000048.1:0-7854 GCA_964496615.1 uncultured Gammaproteobacteria bacterium
ATATTTTTCAGCCTCCCACGCTATTACATTTGATAGCGGAAGATCGGCACTCCATTTTGGACTTGAGGCATTGGAGGTGGGGAAGGGAGATCTTGTCGCTGTACAGGCATATACCTGTGGTGTCGTGATCAATGCTATACGCTGGCTTGGTGCTGAGCCACTTTATATCGATATTGGAGACGATTTCAATATGGATCCCGACGATTTTGAAAAGAAAGTTGAAGGAAAAAAAGTGAAAGCGCTCATTATCCAACATACGTTTGGCATCCCTGCTCAAACAAAGAGACTTCTCACTATTGCTGAAAAACATAGTATGAGAACAATAGAGGACTGTGCCCACTCATTGGGAGTCAGATCGGATGGCACGCTAACAGGATTGCATGCTGAGCTTGGAATGTTGAGTTTTGGGTCTGACAAGATGATTTCATGTGTTAGAGGGGGCGCTATTATCACGAATTCAGATGACATAGGGGAGAGACTTAAGGATATCCAGCAATCATTACCTCAGACGGCATTACGAGCAATTTCACAGCATCTACTCCATTATCCAATTTTTTACTTTGGGAAGAAGCTCTACAGCTTATTTATTGGTAAAATTTTGCTAAAGGTAGCATCGTCACTTGGTCTTATCAATAAAATCATTTACCGACCTGAAAAAAAGGGAAGGCAGGTTGATTTTTATCCTACCCAAATGCCTAATGTGCTGGCAGTGATTCTAAGAGGTCAGCTCAGTGAGCTTGATATGCTTAATGCACATCGCAATGAGATAGCGAAAATGTACGACACAAAACTTCATAATGGATATATCCGAAAACCCAAAACAAGTTCTGAGACAGTATATCTGAGGTATCCACTACTAACTGACAACCCTCAGGATTTGTTGAGTTATGCTAAGCGCAAGGGTATTATACTAGGGGATTGGTATAGTAGAGTGGTTGCGCCGGTAGATATGGATATGTCTCAAATGCACTATACTGAAGGTTCCTGCCCTAACGCAGAACTATTGTCCTCTCAATCGGTGAATTTGCCTACAAATAGGGGTATAACCAAGAAAAAGGCCCAATATATCATTGATACGCTTAATGCATATGTTCCAGGTTCGTGAAATAACTGATTCGCTCTTGTGGGATTCTTTTATTTGCTCTCAAAAGTATACCCCCTTTGTGCAAGCTGCTGCATATGGTGATTTTTATCGCTCCCTCGGTGAAAAATCATGGATATATGGGGTTTTTGATGGAAATACACTGATCGCAGGTTCGTTGGTCGTCAGTGTACATGCAAAAAGAGGGAATTTTGTATATCTTCCATATGGACCGGTCACCCTCAGCCCAAGTAAAGAGGCGCTCGGTTTACTGCTTGATCGCATACATCGTGATGCAAAGAAAAGAGGATATCATTTTGTTAGAACCACTCCTTTTTGGCCTGATTTGGACCATGTGAGAGCTGTGTTCGAAAACAACGGATACACAGCGGCCCCGATGCATATCTTGGCTGAAACAACATGGATGCTTGATATTACTGCTGCGGAAGACGAGCTTCTTTCTGGGATGAATAAGAATCATAGGAACTTGGTGCGTCGCTGTGACCGTGAGGGTGTCACCATAGAAGTCGGCAGCGAGCAAAAGATGCTTGATCAGTTTAATGACTTGCACGACGAAACAGCAAAGAGGCACAATTTTTTGCGTTTTTCAAGAGACTATATCGAGAAGGAGTTTCATGCGTTTGCTGACTCTGGTAACGCCATAATCATCAATGCATATCTACCAGATGGCACACTTGATTCATCCGGCATCTTCATGTTTTTTGGTTCAATGTCAGTATATAGACACGGTGCATCACTCATGGGGAACAAAAAAATCCCCACTTCTTATGCGCTCCAATGGGCAGCAATTTTAGAAGCAAAAAAGCGTGGCATGACATATCATAATTTTTGGGGCATTGCTCCTGAATCAGCGCCGAAGACCCATCCATTTAAAGGCATTACTCATTTTAAAAAGGGATTTGGTGGGGAGCAGCTGGATCTAGTCCCGTGTCATGATAAGGCGCTGTCAGTGAGATACTTTCTTACATGGGTAGTAGAATATATTAGAAAGATCAAGCGAGGATTTTAGTATGCGCATGAGGAATGTAAAACAGAATAAAGTTCGAAAAATGTTTGCTGGACGTTCTCGATCGCGAAAGAGAAAGGCATATGCAAAGGCGCGTCGCGATTTTGCGCAATCTAAGCGTAGAAAAAATCCGCACGTGCATCGCGAAAGGGAAGCTGATTGGAAATTGAGAATAAAATTAGCTGTGATTGTAGGGTCTTTTGTGACCACTCTTGGTCTTGCGTTCTATCATCCTTTTTTTTCGGTTTCCGAAATAACCGTGGAGGGGTTGCAACGTATTGAGGAAAAAGAGTTACGACAAGTGGTCGATGGCGCACTTGATTATCGTTTCTTGTTTGTCATCCCTGCCCGTGACTATTTTGTGCTTAATGTTGACACCATCAGGGATATTTTGTTGGAAAGATATCCAATTCAATCAATTGTAGTGAAAAAGAGTTTTCCCAACTATCTGAGTATTGTCATCGAGGAAAAAATATCAACTGTCATATACGATGACGGTGTAAGTTATAGCTTCATTGGTCTTGATGGGAAGATCGTGGAAGTCGGACAAAAAGTAGGGGAGCATGAATGGCAGGTTATTACTCAGTCAGTAACCAGCACATCAGACATGGGAGAGGAGGTCGAGATTGAGCAGGAAGTTGAGCGCATTCATATCCCTGATGTGAGTGGTATAAAGGAGATTATGGGCGATTTTCCACTAGTGTATCACACTAATCCGGCAACAAACACCTCTGATGGAGTCGTACTGGGCTCAAAACTTGTAAACGGGATCGTTGATTGGTATGAGGTCATATCAAGGGAAAGTGATATACCGGTGACCTATTATGAAATACAAAACGAGCTGGGGACTGCTCGTATCCACACTTCTGAAGGTTGGGATATAAAGGTAAGGATTGACGGAAATGTGCAGCAACAGTTCAGACAACTTGAAGCTGTTTTAGAAAAGAAGATTAAGCGACCATATTTGCAGTACGTCGATCTAAGGTATGCCGGACGAGTATATTGGCGTTAGTCCGTATCCCGCAGAGGATGAAAATCGTAATGAGTTTTTTCTGCGTAGCGATCCGACGCATGAACGTATCGTGTGGTCGTATCTAAAGATTCATGACCGAGTAAAATTTGAATAGCGGCGGGATTTGCTCCTTCCTCAGCCAGATAGGTAGCAAAGCCATGACGAAGTGTATGTGCCGAAATAGGCACATTTATTTTTAGCTTCTCACGATAAGTTTTTATCTTCGCCTGCAAGTAATTCGTCGAAATTCTTTTTTTTGTACCGGATCCAGCCTTTGTATTTCTTCCACGAAGGGGGATAAATAAAGCGGGCGCATCATCGCTGCGCATCGAGAGGTATTTTTTTAGGTGCGACATAGCTCTGGGAGTAAGGTATACAAAGCGTTCCTTTCTACCCTTCCCTTTGACAAAAATTCGTCCAGAATCATCGATTTGTCCACGGTTGAGTGATATGAGCTCCGATATACGCATACCAGTGGCAAACAGTAGTTCAAGCATGGCGCGGTTGCGCGCAGCTGCAATCTCATTATTTTCCAGGTGACTAGGGGCCTCAATGACTTTAATTAACTCATGCAGATCCGGTACGCGTGGATGCTTCTTGTCCATCTTTACGAGCTTGATTGCATCCGGTGGTATTGGACATGGCTCGTCCATATCAATTAGATACTTGAGATATGATCGAAGAGAGGAGAGGTGCCTATTCATGGAGCCCGCACTCATTTCAGTTTCTGCAGTCTCACCTGATGCAGTTCTTCTATCCACAGAGTTTAAATAAGCCTTGTATCTGTTAATTATCTTCTTATCTACATCAGAGAAGGGGAGAGAGTGTTCATTTAAGAAGTCTTCAAATACATGCAGGTCTCTTTCGTAGTTATATATCGTCTCTGGTGAGTACTTCTGTGTTTGAATGTACAGAAGGAATTCATCAAGCTCAGGCAATCTCACTTTTTTCTTTCTTGTGGTAGGGGGCATAGGTGTCCTCTATATAAATACAATGTTAGAGATATTATACTCACTTTATTATATCATATAAATATGGGCCTTTATACCTATTTTTCCACATCTACTCAGCGCATACAATCCTACCAATTAAGTCTTCCGTCCTTCGAAAAAGTAAATCAAAGTTTTTTTGACATATAGGGTATTTACCCTCGCATTCACACCGTCTGCCGTCTGTCAGTTATAAATAGTGATCGACTCCTATACATCTACCCTCTCTCCTCCAAATTGAGCTTCATATTATATATTGTGCGACACAATAGAATAGCATTTAAAATGCACAGGTAGTAGGACCCATCTTTTTATATAAAAAAAGAGTATGAAATATCTCATACCCTTCTAAGTATGCTGATATCGATAATCTGGAATTTGTATATGATGCTAAGCACCATGTTTACCCTTTTCGATCGCGGTTTCAGTTGTTTTTTCTTTTTACTACTCCCCTATGGGTTAAAATAGTGATCCGTTCGTAATTATATTGTGCGATACATAGAGTTCTCTACTCTTTCCATTTAACTACTTCCTTTATTGATGCGGGCCAGTATGTAAAAGATATGTACAAAGTACCAGCGAGAATTCCAATATCACGAATTGTGGCCTCGTTGAAGCCGGATGTCGCAAGAACAATGACAAGATGTACTGATGCCAGAAATCCTGCAAGCCAGGTAAATCTATTTATAATCAGCAATAACCCTACTACGATATCAAGTATTGCTGCTGAAAGCATAGCTTGTTCAAGAGGTGTTACGAGAAGTTCGAGCGCCCATGGCTGTAGGTATCCTCCCCACCCTAGCGGATCTTGCCATATGAGATAGCCTATCCAGATAAAAGTAATTCCCAATAGAATGCGTAGCGTCGGCATCGCAAGCGATTTGAGATCTTTCATAGTGACTTTATAAATTTAAAATATGTTTCTCGAAGGAGTTTCGCATCATCTAGTGCATTGTGGTGTTTGTATTTTGCCTTATTAACACCCAAATCTTTAAAGAATTTCGCATTTCTCATACTTTCTGGATCGTATCCATGCGCAAATAGAATGCTTGCAAAATCAATAGGAATCCAGTGTGCTGGATGTTTTTTTGGATCGGTGAATAGTTTGTACCAATATATTGCGTCAAATTGATTAACGTATGCCATCAAGTACGGCTTTTGCCGTTTTCCTAGCTTTCTTTTGCTGTGTTGTTGCACGAATGCAGCAATCTCTCTTCTTGCATCTGCTTTGTGGGTTTTTTTGCCCTTAAGATACGGAATAACTTTTTTCTCGACCCATGGATGTGCAGGTCCATCATAGTCAAGTTCAATGTAGAGTGAATCTCCACTCCAACTCACAAGACCGACACTTATAAGTTCACCAGTGCGGGGGTCAAGGTCAGTGAATTCTGTGTCATAGAAGATAATGTTTTCCGTCATTGATTTACTTTATGTTGATCACAGTATACCAAATCAATTGAGTTTAAGCATGGGTATTCCAATTCTTTGCCTTTTCGTCTCCCCTTTTAGCTTTTGAGTGCTGCGTGTCGGTGTGTCTCCCCTTTCTCCTACATGTTGAGAAAATGAATGAGCTTTCAAGCTTGCCCCCAAGTGGATGCTGTGTTTGCCAAACTGTTTTGATGTTTGATCTATTGCCTTATACATACGTTCCATCTTCTCTAGCTGTACTGGCTCATCAAAAAGTGATCCCTGAATACTGGTGTTTTCTTGTAAATGCGTAAGGATCGCGCCGGTTGATCGGTATAATGAATTTTTTTCAAAAATATCATCAAAAAGTGTGTGTACAATTTTTGTGATTTCACTTGGATAGCATGAGGCGCGGGACAGCTTTGCTTTAATACTTTCACCCTGGAAATCTTGTTTTTTTAAGAAGATGATAATACGCTTCGCAGTCAGATTATGACGACGTGCCTTTATACATGCATTTTCAAGATTTTTAATGAGCTGTGCATAGACGAATTCTCTATCGGATGACGGTGGTGTGAATGTTTTTGTCTTTGAGATTGATGCATATTTTCTTTTATCTTCTGTGCTCAAGTCCCAAACCATCTCTCCACTGAGCTCATACCACATTTCTTGGTGTGGTTTGGTGAAATGTTTTTCAATATAATCAAACGGTTTTCGTATGAATTGTCCTGCAGTGTATATACCAAGATGTGCCATATATGCTGCAGTTTGCTTTCCCACTCCCCAGATATCTTCGACCTGAATACCATCTAAAAAACGCCTTGTTTCTCTTCCAGAAATATAGGTAAACCCATCCGGTTTATTACTTCGTGATCCCAACTTTGCCAAGCTTTTACTATTTGAAAGACCGCATGAAATACTGATACCAAGCTCATCGACAATACATCTTTTCATTTCACGCGCCATCTGAACATAGCTCATGCCCATACTTCGCCTAAGGCCAGTTAAATCAGCAAAACCTTCATCAATACCGTACTCCTCTACCCTGCTCGTGAAACGTCTCATAATGGCGAACATACGCTTTGAGAACAGACTATAGCTCTCATAGTCACTGGGGATGATAATCGCATCAGGACAGGCTTTTTGGACCTCTGAGAGGATCATGCCACGCTTCACTCCCCTACTTTTTGCAATGTAATTCATGGACGCAGCAATTCCACGTTCTTTTCCAGTAATGACTGGTTTCCCTTTATATTCTGGATGTAGCGCTTCTTCACAGGTAGCAAAAAAACCATCACCATCAACATGGACAATGGCATTCTTCAAGCTAGTGATATGTGGGGAGGTGTGCCAGGACATGGTATACTAAAATAAGAGGAGGTATCATCAATGAATGAGACGCAAAGGCAGGCTTTTGTTGGTCGTTTTTTTCCGGTCATGACGGCTACGCTTATCACTGTAAACGCAGCGTTTGAGTTTCTGATTTGGCTCACGTTGTACAAAGCACAGTTTCGTCCGGTGGCAGGATTTCCTGTTTACATGCAGACCACCTCTTTGTTGATGGGAGTGTTCTGTGTGAGTTTGTTCGTATACATCAACAAAGAGGCCGCTGATCTCTTCCAGTACGGAAGGAAGATTCATCGAATACTGTACGGACTTTCGTTCGTCGTACCGATAGTCGGGATTCATCTTGGCTATCTCTCGTTGTTTCAATAGCTAGAGGAGGTCATGATGAAGTATCTCACGATAACTGGCCCTAGAGCTCAAGAGGACGCCTTTCGTGAAGACATCGGGCTTACAGTACTTGTCAACACTCTTCTGGGCTTTGTCCTTGGTGCGGTGGGGCTTCTGTGTTTCATGAGTCCCGTTTTACGGGCAAATGGATTTGTCTATCTTCTCGGTTCACTCTTCCTGCTCATGGCAGCCATCGTCAACGGTGGGTTCTGGGGAGATAATCGGTGGTGGAACTATACGCGGGTGAAACGACAGCTCCTACGGGCGGTAGTATTGCTTGCACTTCCTGCTGGGACAGGATTGGTTGGCTTGATACTCCTGCTCGTCTACATCGTTCTAGGGCTCTTCACATGAGTCTTCCGCCATACGCCCTGCTCGGAAACCACCAGCAGGGCTCAATCATTTTTCCACACACTTCCCTTGACTTTTTTTTTGTTTTTCGTATACTGAGGATACAAAAGTAGCTGAAAACCGACCGTATGGCGGGTGCTCTCATTGAGGGCTAAGCTTTCCCCCTATCCATGGGGGTTTTGTTATTTTATAGATTGAATAATTTTTTTATTTTCAGCCGCTGCATACAATTTTTTTGTATATTTTTTCCCTT
>CAZCAB010000049.1:0-7744 GCA_964496615.1 uncultured Gammaproteobacteria bacterium
CATCATCGCATTTGCCTTGATTTTCTTTCTCGTCAAATCGGTTGGTGCGGAATTTTTGCAGGATAAAGTTCCTACATCTGATGGAGCATATCAAGGAATGATTCCGTCAGCGGGCTCAGATCATTATGTACTCGTAGATGAGGCTTCGTGCAACAATTCGGATTACGTGTATACCACATCGACAGACCCGTTGGCCAACAGAGACAGTTACGGTGTGACAATGGGTATACCAGATTATTCTCTCATCAAGAGCGTAAATATTCGTCCGTGTGCATCAGAGTATTCAGGTGGGGGAACGAGTAGTACGATGGATGTTTTTTATCGTTGGGACGAAGTAAATTATTATTCTGACGACTATGCGCTTAGTGGTACGACCCCAGCAAGACTTGCCACGTCAACGTGGTGGGGTCTGAATCATACTTTTAGCCCGGGTTCACAAATGGAGATTGGCGCTCGTCACACAGGCGGAACAAGTGGGACAAAGCTGAGTGATATGGTGGCCAGTTTTGAGTATATTCCAGCGGAGAGCACAGGATACCTTGTGCCTGAAGCTGACGGATGGTATCAACTCTTTAAGACAAGTTCTACATCGACCGATCATTATACACATGTGGACGAAGGTTCCTGCAACGGTAATACTGATTTTGTGTATACGTCATCAGGAGTTGCAGATAAAGAAAGCTACTCGGTGGATCTCTCAGACATAGCCACGTCGACGATTAAGTTTATCGAAATTCAGCCCTGTGCATCAATGAATACTCCATTTGGGACGACGTCGACGATTAAGGTTATGTATAGATGGAATTCATCGGATAGTTTTTCAACGACCACATATACTTTGAGCGGCACCACTCCTATTCAGCTTGTCCCAAGCTCATTCGGCGAGCTGGATCTTGAAAAGACGAATACATCAACACTTGATGTTGGTATTAAGTATGATTCTGGATCTAGAGGTGTGCGTCTGAGTAGGCTAGGATATAAGATTATTTATGTTCCTGATGACGAAGGTGGTGGTCCTCCATTCTAGACTAAAAAACTCCCCATTCGGGGAGTTTTTGTTTAAGTTGCATTTTGGTACAATACCTATGGTCCTAATGAATCAATATGAGTAAACCATACATTGCTGTAATTCTCGGAACGGCACGGGAGCAGAGACAATCGGAGCGTGTAACGGAATATCTGCTCGATGTTGTAAAAGAGCTCGATGCAGACTTTACGCTTGTCGATGTCAAAGATCATCTTACTTTAGCAACGATTCCTGCCTGGATTGATGATCCATCCGTGAAAAAATGGAAAGAAGTGGTTGATAAAGCCGACGGATACATCTTTGTTGTTCCTGAATATAATCATCATCCACCCGGTGAGCTTAAAATAGCGCTTGATAAAGCGCTTGAAGAATATGCTGGAAAACCTGTGGGACTGTGCACGGTATCAAGTGGTGGTTTTGGTGGCTCTCGCGTTGCTGAACATATGTATCCACTACTGATTCGTTTAGGGATGTGTCCATCGTATAATCTCACTATCCACATCTCTAATGTCAAGGAGCTTTTTGAAAAAGGAAACGCCGATCTCGATGATCGGTATAAGGAGAAAATGATTCAACTTACACAAGGTTTAATTGACATACTGAGCAATGGCTGAAAGACGAATCATTCCACCACAAGAAAAAAAATTGGCGTATTCCGAAAGGGTGGGCTCTATTGAGTTGCCACCACTTCCTAATTTATCTGAAAAGGATGTGCGGGATGGAACACTCGCCATGATGGCAGATCTCGATATGCTCGTTGGTGAGCATATGACCTATCATCCGGAAGGGAAAGATCGTCTGGAGCGAGATTTATCACTAGTTTGGAATTATCTTCTTGGACGTGTCAACGGAGAGCTATTTGGCACAGGGTCATTCACATGGGATGAACAGCTTCCTCCCGGTGTATTTCCTGCAATTATGCGACTCGCACGGGAGTTCCCTGATTTTGCTAATGCGCTGCGCGAGGATCCACAAATTAGAGATCAAGACGTTGTGAATGGCAATTACAACATGCTGTATTTAGCGTATAGACGAGTAGTAGAGCGTCTTGCGCTCGGATGGGGTCTTACTGAACAAGAAAAAGAGCGTTTCAAAATGCTTGAGCAGCTTTCCATTAAGGAGCTGCATGAAAAAGGTCCAGATACGGGGAAACCACATGCATTAGAGGAAGAAAAAGTAACACCAGAAAACATATCGCGTGGCGCTGGTCTTCTGATTGAAGTAATCGATGCTGAATTTGAGTACATGCCTCCGGAAATTCAAAAACATGCCCAGATCGTTATTGAGTACCTTGGTCTTATAGCCGACCAGGAGGCTGATAGAAGAGACATGAGTGATGAGCAAAAACAGTTTGTCGCAGCAGCGAATAATTCTAGGAAGCTCGATTTGGGTGCGCTGCCTCGTGGACTGGTCGATAGTATCAATGTACTTCAGTTTGCTCATCCGGTACTTGCAATCAATATATTTGGGCACCAGCTGGAATCGCAAAAAGCGGGGCTGGTGACTGATAAGCACGGGCGAGCATATAAAGAAGAGCAAGAGGAGAATTATTTAGCATACAACCCCATTAACGTTGCAATATATAGAAGTGAAACGCGCATGGAAACAATGGATGCTTCAGTGGGTGAGTGGATCGCACACGGGGAACTGACGGCGCTTCCGGATAATGCTGACCGAGCAGCATGGACACGTGCTCTTGTGAGCTCGAGCCTGCGCGGTTCATTACAAAAAAAAGAAGGTGGATTTCTCGCGCGGATGCGAACCATGGTATCTCGCATGAACCCCATGAGAATACTTGATGCCATCCGTGAATATAGAGAGGAACGGGCAGAAGAGCAACTTGAGATGCTTGTTGAAGGAATGGTTCGCGACATTGAGTTTGGGTCTATTCACGATTTGGCAAAAGTGAAGGAGCGCATTCTTGAAGCTGAGGCTGAGGGGAGACTGCTTTTCAATGAATGGATGGCTGACGAACTTGCATATCGAATGCGCAAGCTTGATACAAGAGAGCTTTGGGGTGTCGCCATAACAGACGGTCAGACCGGATATACCGTGCAGCAAGCACAGGCTGGCCATCTTTTTGCACAATGGATTATTGAGCATGGGTTACCGCCAGCTTTAAGAAAAAAAATTGATGAGGGTTTTGCTGACTACATTGAAGGGGAAGAGAGGCTCACTGAGAAGCTGTTAAAGCGATCAAATGAATGGAAATTTAACAGAGAAACAGGACGGCGCGGCGAAGCGGCGCGCGCGCATGTTCTCACAGGAATCAGAAGAGCAGGAGGGAAAGTGAGTCCTCGGAAAGAAATACTTGTCGGTCATCCATATAACGGTGACATGCCAGATGAGCTTGTTGTGCTCAGGCATGCAGGACATGAACTATCGCTGTGGGTAGATTTAGCGATTGAGGCATATGAGTATGGAGAGGATGTTGACATTAGAGGGTACGAGAAACTCATGAGAGAAATTTTGGATCCTGAAACGATAAAGGAGGTTACGTCATATCAGGAAGGGGTTAAGGTCGGACTCCCAGAGCGACCTCGGGATCCAGCGCATGCAGATACATACGCTAGAAGAGAGTGGATACGCACGTGTAAAAGTAAGCTGCATGTTCTCCCAGAGCTTGTAACAGGGCTCACCAGGCTGTATCGCGCACGTGTAAAAGCAGGAAAGAGTATTGATTATGCTCTTTTACTTCGCATGACTGATGTAGAAAAATTTGTCAGTATTTTGCCAATAGATGAGAGTGATCTGGCTTCGCGAAAGCAAGAAATTGCTGAAAAACTAAGACCTCAGTATGGTCTGGACACAGAAAAGAAGGAGGCAATAATGCATAAAGCAACGGTTTTAGCTAAGAATGATGCAGCTGATAGACTGGAAGATGATATTATGCCAATTGCTCGGAAGATATTTGCTCAATCACCGGAATCAGAGGTGAGTGTTAGGTATAATCCAGATTCAGCACACTACGATATAGAAGTTCAGTTCTCTGATCCAGCCATAGAAAATATCCAAGTGCCTTTTCTTAGAGACCAACTCTTTTGTGAGGCTTTGGTTGCACGGTTTAGGGACGAGAGCAAAAAAATGGTGTCACTTAGTCCCGACAAAAAGGAGAAATGGTTTAGTTCAGATAGTAGACCTAATTTTGTAGAAGCAAGTGAAGGCTTGCGTTCACTCATTGATGTGCCAGATGATCGGTATGACATTTTACTTCAGAATTATAATTCAATGCGGCTCAGACGACTAGAAGAAATCATGGTCACGACAGCAGGCATAGAACAGGAATGGAAACAAAATTTCCTAAATCAGGACGTATCTCAACAGTATGAAACAGATTTAGAACATATATATGCGAGAAGGCCTGACCTGGTTGTAGATACAATGATGAGGTATGCTCATCGGGATTTCGGTTCAGAAGGGTTCAGCAGAGAACCACTCATAGATGAACGTCCTGCTGAAGGTTCTTTTGAACTCGAGAGTGTCCAGCGGGTAAGGACTAAAGAGTTTCTAGAAAATTTTCTTAAGATGGCCTGTCCTCAACTACACCTTGATAATCTGTACGCAAGATTGACTCCAACCCGTGATGGCGTTACTGTAAAATTTGATGATCAAGAGATGCCTATTGATCGAAGTGTCATTCATGTTGCTCTGTCTCTCGCATCATCTGGAGTTTCTACTTCATATCTAGATTTGCTCACCAGGATGTATAATGAGTTTGATGATTTTGACCCAGGACATTTTGATGATGTTGCGGATGTGATACATGATAGACATGGTAGAGCTGTTCCTGAGATCCGCTTAGCGTACGGTGATTTATTGATTGCACGAGTGGAGGCTACGGGGAGAAATGCAGAAAAAAATAAATCTGAGATAACGGATTTTGATGATATACTGGAGTATTCAATGGATATCGACAGGAGTAGCATACCGTCTTATTACCGTGAGCGGTGTAAGAAACTGAGAGAGTATCAAGTGGCTTTGGAAGATGCCATGCCGCTTGTTGAGGTGGCGGGATTGAATGAGGAGAGTGCTGAGGAAAGTAGAAAGACATATGAGGCTCTTGTTGAAATGCATGGAAAGATTTCGGCTGCAGCAATTCGTTCAGGAATCATGGAGCATCCTATTCGCGATAAGGAAGGTGTTGAAGTCGAAGGATCAACGTCTGATCTCAGAGATGCTATTTCCAGTTTTGTAGAGAAAATTTCTGATTTATGCAGAGTGCTCGATTTAGACGAAGAAACTAATGAGCAGATTGTGCGAAAGCAGACTGAAGGAAGAGGGGCGACTCGTGCTGAACTTATTGCGCTATATGATATACAGGCTGCTCTTATTGAAAAAGGGTATCACATTGATGCGCACTGGGATGTATGGGAAACTGAACTTATCGGTGAACATGCACCTCTTGCTGTTGAGATTATGGGTTATCTCGCTCAAATACAATATTGGGCAAGTATGAAACGTGTAGAGGAGGTTAAAAGAATTTTTGCAAAAATACAGACATGAATGAAAGAAAATTAAACCAAGAGCAAAAGGAGGCCGTCACATATACTGACGGCCCGCTTTTGATTGTGGCAGGTGCTGGGACAGGAAAAACTACTGTAATCACGCAAAAAATCGCTCACCTTATTGAATCTGACAAAGCTGCTCCTGAGCAGATTCTTGCGTTGACATTTACTGAAAAGGCTGCACAAGAAATGATTGATCGGGTTGATCAGCTTGTTGATATGGGGTATGTCGATATGCACATATCGACATTTCACGCCTTTTGTCAGAAGCTCCTTGAGGAGTATGGACTTGAGATTGGACTTCCTAATCAATTTAAAGTTCTTTCTTCAACAGATTTGTGGCTTATCATGCGCGAACGCATTTATGATTTTAAACTCGATTACTATCGACCTCTCGGGAATCCTGGAAGGCATATCCATGAGTTTTTGAGACATTTTTCAAAGTGTAAGGATGAGCTGATTTCTCCTGAGGAATACCTTCAGTACGTAGAGGAGGTAAAACTTGATTCGGATGATGTTCATGGGGAAAAGAAGAGTAAGCTTAAAGAGGTGGCAGAAGCGTATCATGCGTATAATCAGATACTGCTCGACACGGGCTCTCTGGACTTTGGTGATTTGATATATCATAGTGTCAGACTCGTCAGAGAGAGAAAGTCCATACTTGAAAATTTGCAAAATAGATTTAAGTATATTCTAGTCGATGAGTTTCAGGATGTTAACTATGCTCAGTATGAGCTTACGAAAGAACTTTCCTCCCATGGACAACTTACGGTCGTGGGCGACGATGACCAGAGTGTCTATGCCTTTCGTGGAGCAAGCGTTTCGAACATCCTGCGTTTTAAGGACGACTATGCGTCTGTAAAGGAGATTGTTCTTACTAAAAACTATCGTTCTGGACAGGAAATTTTGGATCTTTCGGGTAGATCAATTAAGAACAATAATCCTGATAGGCTTGAAGTAAAGCTCGGTATTGATAAGAATCTTCAATCTCAGGTTGAGCATGAATCAGAGATTGTTCACCTTCACAGCTCATCGCTTGATGATGAAGTAAGCAGCGTCATTGGGAAGATAATTGAGCTTAAAAAAGAAGATGTCTCCTACGATGATTTTTGCATCTTGGTCAGGGCAAACTCACATGTTGCTCCGTTTGCGCAGGCATTGGAAAAATCTCACATCCCATATGAGTATATTGCAGCGGCGGGGTTGTATCGCCAACCAATAGTTTTGGATGCAATTAATTTTTTTCGATTACTTGATAATTATAAAGAGAGTGACGCGGTATATCGATTACTGAAACTCCCATTTTTTAATCTTTCAGTGAATGATCTTCATCAACTAACCAGTGGTGCAAAGAAAAAATCTATTGGCTATTATGTGGCCCTGAAAAAGGCGGCTGAATTTCGAGTTTCGAAAGAGGGGATTGCTGTATGTGACAAGATACTGTCCCTTATCCATGATGGTATGAAACGATCTTCCTTTGAAAAACCAACAGCCGTACTTCATCATTTTATGCAGGATTCTGGATATTTTGCATATCTCACACAGCGAGAGGAAGATGGTGACAGGACAATAATACGTCAAATTCATCAGCTCAGACAGTTTTTTGATTACATTGCCTCATTTGAACAAGCAAGACCAGACGCAGATGTATCGCTTTTCATGAATCATTTTTCATATGTTTTAGAGTCCGGGGATTCTGGAAAGCTGTACCAACCATATGACACACCTGATTCCGTGAATATCATGACTATTCACGGTGCAAAGGGATTGGAGTTTCGATACGTCTTTGTGGTTAACTTGGTTGAAGATCGTTTTCCAACACGAAGAAGAGGCGAAGCAATCCGTATTCCAGATGAGCTTGTTAAAGAGCAGCTTCCAGAGGGCGATGCACATATTCAAGAGGAAAGACGGCTTTTATATGTCGCTATGACGAGGGCCAAGGAAAAGCTCTTTTTCACCAGTGCGGATAACTATGGAGGGGTGCGGAAAAAGAAGTTGTCACGATTTTTGGATGAGCTTGGTTACTCTGAAACCGAAACAACAACCAGAAGCAGGGGGATCGTGTTTCCGTCAGTTGAAAAACAAGAGGAAAGTCCTTTTACCTTTCAGCTGCCAAAGAAATTCTCATATTCTCAAATACAGGACTATCTTAGGTGTCCGTATAAATACAAACTCAAGTATCTTTTAAAAATCCCTGAAAAGGGCAGTCCAT
>CAZCAB010000050.1:0-7583 GCA_964496615.1 uncultured Gammaproteobacteria bacterium
GGAAAATACCAAAGGCGAAATGAAAAAATTGATGCATACGAGCAGGAAGGAGCAGTGCCCACGCCAAACTAATATGGAAATCATCCCTTCAGTACTGGTGCGGACAGAAGAAGAATTTCTCACACAAATTCATGCTGTGAAGGATGTTCTTTCCATGATCCAACTTGATATTGCTGATGGAAAATTCGTACCAAATACCACGTGGGCAGATCCGACAGTCGTATCCGAAAAGGCACCGATAGATATTGAACTTCATTTGATGGTAAGTGACCCATTAGATGAACTTTCCAAATGGACAGAAGTAACGCAAGTTAAACGAGTACTGATTCATGTTGAGTCTGTACCTAGTTTCAAGGAGACAATTGATGCAGCAAAAAAAATGAGTAGCTGGCAGGTCGGTGCTGTGCTTAATCCTGACACACCTTTTTCAAAGATTGAACCAAGTCTCGAATCATTGGATGCTGTCATGTTCATGGGAGTGTATCCTGGTTTTCAAGGACAGAGCCTCGTACGTGAGGTGCTCGATTCAATATCATCGTTTACACAAAAATACCCAGACATATTTACTGAAATTGACGGAGCTGTTAATGAAGAGACGATCTTGGATATCAAAAAAACAGGCGTACACGCGATTTGTCCTGGAAGCGCAGTATTCAAGAGAGATTATAGTCCGGAAGAAGCGGTAAAAAGATTCAAAGATATTATCAACAGTTGACCCTAAGGTGGGTTCTTAGTACGATCAAAGCATATGGCAAAAGAAGATCTATTTGACCTCGTCATCATCGGCGCAGCAGCCGCAGGCTGTACTGCCGCTATTTATGCTGCACGCCGTCACCTTAATTTTGTTGTGGTGACCATGGATATCGGAGGTGAGGTGGCACTGTCTGGGGAAGTTGAAAACTGGCCTGGCACTGAGCATACCACAGGAATCGAACTGGCCCAGGCATTTGAAAAACATGCAAAATCATATGAAACGCCATTTGAAACGGGCATGGAAGTGACAAAAATCGAGCAGGCAGATAATTACCACATTGTGCACGCGAAAAACTACTCAGGAAAAACAAAAGAGTACAAAACAAAGGCGGTCATTATTTCCTCAGGCATTCACCCAAGAGAACTTGGTGTTCCAGGAGAAAAAGAACTCAAAGGCAAAGGGGTTACATACTGCACGGTATGCGATGGTCCTCTTTTCAAAGGAAAAACAACAGCCACTATTGGTGCCGGTAACTCAGCAGTAGAGTCAGCACTGATGATGGGAGAAATATCTCAGAAAGTATATGTACTGACCAAATATCCTGAAAGTGAAAAACATGGCTTTCCAAAAGCAGAAGATGTGCTAATTAAAAAAATGCTTGATCTGAAAAATGTTGAAATTCTGCACAACGCCAACACAACGGGAATAACAGGAACCGACAAGGTAGAAGGACTCACGTACACCGACGCAGACAATCAAGAAAAAACTCTTGCCATCGATGCAGCCATGGTGCATATCGGTGTGATTCCAAATTCAAGCTTTGTTGATTGTGCGAAAAAAACGAAGGCAGGAGAAATTGAAGTAGATCTCGAGACACAAACGTCATGTAAGGGTGTGTTTGCGGCAGGCGATGTAACCACGATTCCTTACAACCAGATTGTTATCGCAGCAGGACAAGGCGCCACAGCAGCACTCAAAGCAATCGATTACATAAACAAGTGGGAAACGCAGTGATAAATAACCTCTACTCAGCTAAAAAACCTGACACGCACGTCAGGTTTTTACTTGAAAAAAAGTGCATAATGTGATAGGGTGATGGAAGAGTAACCTAGCACAAGGAGGAAAAAAATGTCTGGTCCAAGGCCAGTCAAAACCGTCATCCTCGATTACGATGACACCTTGACCGTCGGCGCAGTTGGTGTCCGCCGTGCTCTGCCCAAGTTCATCGAGGGACTCGCGAAAGTGACCCGTGAACCGATGAACCGCGTAAAGCGTCTGTTTCTCTCTGCCATCCGCCGCCAAGATCGCCTGGTCGACGTCGACCCGATGCGTGGCGTTGAAGTCGAAGGCAGACGAGTGGCGCACGCGGACGCAGGCGCGTTTCTGCGGCTACTACCACCCACGCGACACGTGCTTGGCAGACTCGGCTTTAAGACGAACGCCCGTGGCCAGGAAGGAGTCTTCTTCCTCGTCGTTCGGTACGCGTATCCGTTTGCCAAACCACACTGGCGACGCGGCTGTCCCGAACTCCTCAGAGCACTGCACGCGGCAGCGCACGCTGAAGAGCCTATCAGCAGTTGGATTGTGACGCAATCTGATACTGATCCGGTGACCGAAAAGGTCCACACCCTCGGATCCGACGAATGGGTCCAATGGTTTGGAGAGCGTGTGTACGGTGGTGCCCGCAAACTGGATATCGACCCTGAGTGGGAAGAACTCCCTCGATGGCTTCCGATTCCGGATGGCCCACGCGTGCACCTCAGGCGCCCCGCCTACTTCAGCGGCCTGGAAAGTCGGCTCCAAGCCGATGGGACAGATTGGTCAGAGCTCTGGGCGCTCGGCGACAACTTCGAGATGGAACTCGCGATCCCGCTACACATGGGAGCACGCGTCATTCTCATCTTGAAGAGCACAACGCCAGAGCACGAAATCGCGTTTTTGCGCAAGCATGAGCGAGCGCACGTGGTACGCGGCCTGAGCGCGGTTCATCGCCTCCTCGGCCTCCCCCCTTTCTCGGCTCGGTAACGCGACGAGCCCCCTCCCTGTATTTTTTTGCCAAAGAATATAGAGGGAGAACCCCGACGTTGTCGGGGTTTTTTGATATACTACAAATAATGGAAAAGAAACATTTCAAAATGTATGCGCTTCTCTTGGTCATAATTTTTGCACTGCAATTTTTGTATATTTCACCGCAGGGTGAATTTTCCTTAAACGACGATTGGGTGCACACTGATAGCGCACATCATTTTGCCAAAACAGGGACGCTTCGCATGCTTCCCTTTGCGGGCCCAACATTCTATGTCCCCATTGCATACGGAGCCGGACTTATTCACACATTTGGTTTTTCACATACACTCCTTCGCATTTCAACGCTTGCGCTAGCGATGCTCACACTCCTACTTGTGTATGTGCTTCTCACAAAAATGACTCGTCCTCTGTGGGCTTTTTTTGGCAGCTTACTGCTTTTTGTTAATCCCATCTTTTACAACTTGTCATTCACCTTCATGACTGACATACCTGCTCTTTTCTTTCTTACTGCAGGCCTACTTTGCTATTGGATCGGATTTAAAGAAAAACGTCCTGCCTATCTTTTTCTTGGATCGCTCCTGAGCGTGGCCGGAGCATTCACCCGTCAGACAAACATTCTGCTTCTGGCCGCAGCAGGACTATATGCACTTTCGCAACCCAAAAAAATTCCATTCAGACACATCTTTTGGAGCTTCGGAGCACCACTTACACTCGGAGCCGGTATCTATCTATACCTACTGGTGCATAACCTGCTCCCGCAGGGGGCGTCCCTTCATTACATATCAGATGCATCCCTACTCTTTGAGCACGCGCTCTGGTGGAGCTGGTACACACTCGTCTATCTTGGTTTTTTTGCCCTCCCACTGTGCGGTGGATGGCTCTGGAAAAGAAAACGTATCTGGAAAAACAAAAAACTTTTCCTCTATCTTCTCATCCCCCTACTTGTTGCACTCATTCTTCGCCAGGTAAAAAGTGTTCAATTTCCGTATATATTAAACATTATCAACATATACGGTCTTGGTCCCATGCAAGGGGTTCTTAACGGAAAACTTATCTCATTGTTTTCAAGTAAAGTGTGGGGCGTGCTCACACTTTTGTTTGCTGCGTCAGGTGGATGGTGTGTGTATATTCTCAGAGAAAAAAGTGCGCGTCTGAAACGACCTGTTGGGCTCATCTGGCTCTTTGGCATACTCTACGTGCTCCCGATTCTTTTGTTCGAAAGCTTTGATAGATATTACCTTCCACTGTTCTTGACGCTTATCGTGCTGATCATCATTCGAATACATGAAACACAATTTTCTTTCCCGATGATGTTTCTTCTCATGTGTGTCTACGCAATGTTTAGCATATCTCAGACGGATTTTTATCTACAATGGAATCAAGAGAGATGGGATCTTGCCAATACTATCCTTGAGACAAGCGGACGTGAAACGCATGAGATAGATGGAGGGTATGAATGGAATGGTATGCATAGCTATTGGTCAGCACAAGAAAGTGATCTCCCTCATGGCGCATGGACAGCGCCATGGTGGATACGGAATCTATTTGTAAACAACACTGAAGAATACATTGTGAGCTTCTCACCAATACCTCCATATGATGTTGTTGAATCAAAAAAAATACACGGATGGAATCCAAACAACCAGATATTCCTCCTAAAAAAACCTACGCGGGAAGAGCCAGAACTCCAAGAGAGATAGTCGAGAAAACGCACACATACACCCAGACGACTTTCAGAAGCAGTCGTCTTTTCTTTTGAGAGACAGGTATATGTGCAAACTCTTGAAACGAGAGAAGAAACGCGAGTGGAAAAAATGAAAGAATAAAAAGCGCTTTGAGCGTACCTCTTTCAAGATGCGGGTACATATATGTATTGTACATAAGGGCACCAAGAAACCCGAAGGTTGCAATGGTCAAAAATGCTGTGTCTGTCTTTCCTCTCTTTTGTACGAAGAAAAACATATGTATCAGTAAGCCAAGGACTACCGCCAATGCCAGAGGCAGCGCAAGCACATATACAAAAAGTGTATCCTCCTTAGCATCATGAGAAATCCATCTGCCATTGCTGGTTTGAATACTCAAATGCTGATTTGCCTCATAGTTCTGAAAGATGTTGTCATAATCACCAAAAGTGGAGGCATACAGCATGGACCAAAACGACCGATTCCCTGAGGTATAGAAAGGAAAGCGAAATATATTCAGGTCCAGGTTAGTATAAAAGGAAAGAGGCATGCGCTCATCAGAGCTTTGCTCATAACTATTGATAGTGAGCGCTTCTCCATACGCACTTTTTTTGTGAAGAAACCAGGGCATGTACGCTGCAGTGCACGCTATCAAAATACACAACCCTATCATAACCGGCTGCACCTTTTTTTGGATTGCAGCAGTGAGCATAAGCCAAAGTAGGAGAGCCGCGATGACAATTACTGCACTGAGCTTCACCCACATGAGAACAGAAAGATATACGCTGAGCAGTATCCACCTTTTTTTTGTCCAACTCTTTCTTTCATACATCTTCCAATGCCAAAACAAAACAAAAAACCATATCGTCATCGTATGAAATACCATTTCGTTTGTAACATATCTACCAAGCGCAGAGACGACAAAAAGTGAGCCGGTGCAAACAAGAACAAAAAGAGCGATATCCTTTCTCTTGGAAACCAAATAAGAAAGAGTCCCTGCCCCCATAACAAATAAAAGCGCGCACAGCGCATTCACCAGCTCTAGGGCCTGTATGGAGACATCCGCTCCAAAAGGAGCAGCCAGTACTACTGCAAACACATAGTACAGAGGCTCATGCCAGGCAAGATAGTTATCATCAGGAGTAGGAAGACGATGCTCAGAAATACTGGTGATGTAATCAAGATGTGCTCCACCATCATATGCCCAATGTGTCGTGTACTGAAAGACGTTCCATACGTATATGATGGCTAAAACAGCTATGAAAAACTTGGCAAATCGCATATGGTAAAAGAAAAGGTCTTCTGATATACTCACCTCACTATGCTTCTGTGGGATATCATACCACAACTTCCAGAATCAACCCCACTCACACTCATGTATGTTGGTGGGGCTCTTGGCACCATTTTACTTGTATACGCTATCTTCCTTGAAAAGGAATATAAGCAGGATTTGGCACTCAGCATTGGTGCTGCCCTGCTTTTTATTTATGCCTGGTATATACGAAACATTTTTTTCATGATTAGTATGGCAGGCCTTTCTCTTGCAGCGCTCATTGAATATTGGCAAATCTTTCACGGGAAACACCATCATTCAAAAAAAGATGTAAAGGAATACAAAAAAACATAATATGTTTGATATCATCACCATAGGCGACGCAACGCTTGATACATTCCTCATTCTCGATGAGCAGCACGCCGGATGCTCAGTCCAAAGAAAACGAAAATTACTCTGTCTTCGGTATGCAGACAAAATATCAATCACCAACAGTGCTCAATCCGTTGGCGGAAATGCAGCTAACGTTGCTGTCGGCACACGGAAACTCGGTCTGAAAAGTGCTATCGTAACCGAACTTGGAGATGACATCAATGGACATGAAATATATGAGGAACTCTCAAGAGCACAAGTAAATACTGCGCTCGTAAAACTTCATCCGAAACTTGATACACGATATTCTATCGTACTCAACTTTGAATCTGAAAGGACTATTCTTTCGCACCATCCGAAACGAAGCTACACGCTTCCTGAACTTCCCGAAACACAATGGGTTTACTACACATCACAGGGCAAGGGATTTGAGAAGGTGCAAAAAAGACTCATGACGCAGCTAAAGAAAAAAGATCATGTTCAACTCGCGCTCAATCCCGGATCATACCAATTCAAGCATGGGCTGCCAACAATCAAAAAACTACTGCCACGAACTGATCTACTCATTGTGAACAAGGATGAAGCGCAAGAACTTGTTAGCAAGAAAATTTCCATCAAGCAATGTATACGTGCATTGCATAACACCGGTGTCAAAACCGTTGCCATAACAGACGGAACACATGGATCATACGCATCTGATGGTGAACAGTTACTATTCATGCCAGCGTACCCAATACAAGCAGTAGCTAAAACAGGAGCGGGCGATGCATACACAAGCGGATTTCTTGCCGCGCATAGCAGTGGAAAGAAACTCAGTACTGCAATGCAATGGGGCACGGCGAATGCAGGCGGCGTGATACAAGAATTTGGTGCGCAGCGTGGACTCCTTAACAGAAATCAAATCGGAAAAATCGTGAAGAGGTATAGACGGACAAAACCGGTTGTACGGAAATAAAAAAGCGGCTCTATGCCGTTTTTTTATTTAGCTGAGTATATGTACAATCGCCTGTGCAAATTCAGCTGCAGCGTCAGGACCGCTGCCCGTTATCGTGTTTCCATCAACCACAACTGGATCGCGAACATATTCAACACCAGATGAATCAAAGAACTCCTCCAATTTTTGATCCCCATCCCAGCCCGTCGCCTTCTTTCCAGAAAGCACTCCGGCACTCGCAAGAATTCGTGGCGAAATACAGATCGCACCGTACGGCTTGCCCGTGTCACGCCACTGCTTGAGCAGATCATGACTCACCTGATTATCAAGGTGCTGCAAAGCTCCTGGCCCGCCTATGTAAAAAAGTGCATCAAGCTGATCTGTGTTGAGCGTCTCAAATGTCTCCTGCACAAGCGCATTACTGCCATCGCTTGCCCGCGCTTGACCTGGACTATCACTAATGGTCACGACTTCAAACCCAGAATGCTCTAACATCTGCTTTGGCACACCGTATTCGATAGGTTGAAATCCTTCGTGCGCAATAACTAATCCAATCTTCTTCATACCGTTTTATGAAACAACTTCATTTTCTTTTCTCTC
>CAZCAB010000051.1:0-7282 GCA_964496615.1 uncultured Gammaproteobacteria bacterium
ATCTGGAGGAGTGGGGCTTGAGCGCTCGTCACGAGTTCAACATCCGTGAAGGACTCGCTCAGATGACGTTCCTGGTCCACATGGGTGACGAGGAGATCACCCGGCTGATGCTGGACCAGTGGACCGCACAGGTCTTCCCCAGCTTCGGCCCGCCTCAGCCGTACACGCGGCCGGGTGCTATCACGACGCTCCTGCGCGAAGCAGTCGACGCGTTCATCGAGGCGTAGTCTCGAGATCTGGCCCTGTCCGAGCCACTAATCGGACACCATCAAAAAACAACCTGTATACAGGTTGTTTTTTGATGTTCTGATTGATTTATACGATCACTTTATCTACAAGTCCATAATCAACCGCTTCTTGCGCACTCATGAAGTAGTCTCTATCGGCGTCTTTTTCAACACGAGCAATATCTTGTCCTGAATGCTCAGAGAGAATATGATTGAGCTTGTCTTTAATCTTCAATATTCTTTCAGCATGAATTTTGATATCACTCGCTTGTCCTTGTGTTCCACCCATTACTTGGTGGATCATGACTTCAGAGTTTGGCAAACAAAATCGCTTTCCCTTGGCCCCTGAGGAGAGTAGGACGCTTGCCATACTCGCTGCCATGCCGATACAGATGGTCGATACATCAGGTTTGATGTACTGCATGGTATCATATATTGCCATTCCGGCAGTGACAGATCCACCTGGTGAGTTGATGTACAGTTTTATGTCTTTGTCAGGGCCTTGATTTTCCAAAAAGAGCATCTGAGCAATAACAAGATTTGCAATATGATCATCAATAGCAGTACCAATGAAAATAATGCGATCTTTGAGGAGACGTGAGTAGATGTCATACGCTCGCTCCCCATGAGAGCTTTTTTCTATAACCGTAGGGATGAGAATTTGTGATTTGATATCTGTAGTTGTTTCTGACATATATGTAGCTTAGTGATATATAGTATATCATCTCTTGGTTTTTTTCAAGAGATGTGGATGGGCGTAGCTTGACAAAAAGTATTTTTTTCGCTATATTGAGTCATTGTATCGTCAGTACATGAGGAGGGAAATGTACTGAAGATACAGACCTGGAGGTCATGATGAGAATTATTTGCGCAATCGTGCTGTTTTTTTTGGGATGTGACGGTGGCGATGTTCGTCGAGACCACGTAGGCGCAGGCGCAGCGGGTCAGGGAGAGGATGAGGGCGAGTCTGAGACAGGGCCGCAGGACCGGCCGCAGCGTGTCTGCGATCCAGGCCGTCAAGTCACCTGTAACTGTCTCGGCGGAGCCGAGGGAGTACAGGTCTGCTCTGACAGCGGCATGCGCTATGATCAGTGCATGTGCGGCCCGGTGCGTGAGGAAGCAGATGAATGCACTCCACTCGACACGCGGGCGTGTTCGTGCGCTGATCGTCAGGAAGGTGTGGAGCGCTGTCATGCTCGCGGGTACTGGACTGACTACTGCGAATGCCCTGTCGAGCCGCAGGAAGATCTCATCTGTGACCCAGGACGCACGGTCACCTGCCCCTGCGGCGATGGCCGGACCGGTGTCCAGGACTGCAACCTCGACGGTCGCTCGTACACCCCGTGTAGATGTCCAATCTCCGAGGATCCGCCTGACAACGGCGGTGGGGGGCAGGACATCCCAGCGGCATGTGAGGTTCCGCTCAAGGAGTGCGACACCGAGAACTACGATTCAACGTGCTTCGATCGTGACTTTCAGTGCCCAGAGGGCAGGAGTCCACGATGGGGGTGTGAGCGCATTGGCCGCGACGACTTCCCGAACTTTGGGTGCCGACCACGATCATGCGATTGCGGGGATCCGCCTCAAGAAGAGGTTGTCTGCGATGGCATAGAGCCGGACAACATCTGCGACGAGGATGTCGACGATCTTCGACCGTGCGAGGATGAGCCACCCGAGTGCGATGAGGGGCTTTCACCCCGTGAGGTCTGTCGGTACGAGGATCCGATCGAGTGTTCGTACTTTCATTCGTGTGAGTGTGTTGATCTGGAATCGGGCTGATTTCAATCCCACTCACGTACCTGGGTCTGCTGCGGCAGGCCCAGGTACAAAAAAATCACCAGTGATGGTGTTTTTTGTTTGCGCGATCGGTAGCTTTTGCCACCGATCGCGTCTTGTGATCACCCGCGCTTGTATCCCCGCTCCGTCACGATTCTTGCGTCGTGGAGGTCTCTTCTGAGCTGTTGCCAGGTGATCATCTGCTTAACCTGCCGGCGCTCGGAGATCGGCAACCTGTCTGCGTACGCATTGAGGCTGGCAATCAGGTCGCAAAACATGCTGGTGGTGAGTCTCAGTAGAGACGCCTCACATGCAATGCACGGATCTTCCAGGCTGAAATGCCCAATGACTGCCCTGAACTCAATCAGCGAGGAGGATCGAGCAGTGATTCGATCCAGGATTGAACCTCTTAGGTGCAGCCAGCTCATGTTGCCTCTCTCAGGCACACGAGGATGATGAGCAGGATAAACGCCGCGAAACTCCCTACGACGGCGAAGACGAGCTTTCGCTCGCTTTTCGTCAGGTCCATGAGCCATGGTGGCGTCAGTAATGACGTGACGAAGTGTCTGTCCTCGTACATGATATCTCCTCGCGTGCTCTAGTGACGCATAGCGCGTGCGCCAAATAAAAATCGCGATTAAGGGAGTTGCTCGAAGATGTGTGTGATTGCACTCTTAGCTGAGTGCTGAAGACTAAAACCTGCTGCCTTCCTATGACCCCCGCCTCCAAAGTGAACTGCAAGTGTTGAGACGTCCACATCATCATGTGTTGTGCGAAGACTCACCTTTACATCACCTGGGGCTTCCTCTTTGATAACCATGGCAAGTTTTCCTTCGTTGAGATAGTTAAGTAGGTTTGCAATACCTTCTGCTTCTTCAGGATCTACCTGGCATGTTGTCAGATCCTGGGCTGTATAAAAAGTATATGCAATTTGAGAATCTGCGTGAATTTGCAGGCGCGAGAGTACGGTACCCCAGAATCTGAGGGCTCCTACCGATTTATTCTTGAGAACCGCGTTTCTGATTTTGTGTAGATTGGCTCCGCGACCAATCAGCTCACTTGCCACGCGAAGTGCATTGCGGCTTGTTCCAGCATTGGAAAAGTTTCCTGTATCAGTGATGAGTCCGGTAAGTAGTGCGGTTGCCATACTCGCTGAGATGGCTACATCATTGTGTTTGAAAAGCGAGTGGATAATTTCAGTGGTTGAACTCGCATCGGTCATGACCAGATTGTAGTTCCCATGATTGCTATTGCTTGCATGATGATCAATGTTAATGAGCGTTGGATCTTTGAGCTTTTTTATGTGCTCATCAATTCCTGCATATGCAAGGTCTCCTGAATCAACTGTGATAACGGTCGAAAAGTTCGGGTCCTCGAAGATCGTTTCATCTGAGTGGAGTTCATCAATATATGGAAGATACTGAAAAATTGATGGAGCCGGAGTTGCGCAGTAGATACTGAACTTTTTATCATGCTCATGCAAAAAATTGGCCAAGGCGGACACCGAGCCAAGTGCATCACCATCAGGACCTTGGTGCGGGACCAAGATGAAGCCATCGTGTGATGTAATATGGTTGTATATCTGTGTTGCTATTCTATGCATATGCTAGGTAAGCCAGACAGTATATCTTACTTGTCCGGCAGTGTCAAGTCTAGTATACTTTGGACGATCTTGCCCATATGCACATAGAATCTCTTGAGCTAGCCGGATTTAAATCCTTTGCACAACCGACCGTGCTTGAGTTTGCGCCGCCTAAAAAGGGTACGCACAGTATTACGGCAGTTGTTGGACCAAATGGATCTGGAAAAAGTAATGTGGTTGATGCACTCAGGTGGGTGATGGGGGAGCAGAGTCTGAAGCAAATACGTGGGAAAAAGAGCCATGACATGATTTTTGGTGGGTCAGATGGAAAAGGGCAAATGAGCGCTGCAACGGTCACATTGACGCTTGATAACAGTGATAAGCGGGCGCAGATTGACTATGACCAGCTCGTACTGCAGCGTAAAATATATCGTGATGGAGAGGCAAAATATCTGATTAACGGAGCAAACGTTCGTTTGCTTGACTTGCAGCTCCTTTTGGCTCAGGCCCAATTTGGGCAAGGAGCGTATTCCATTATTGGTCAGGGTGTCATTGATCAGCTACTCTTGCAAAGTCCATCTGAGCGCAAGAGTTTTTTTGATGAGGCAGTTGGGATTAAAGAGTTTCAACTGAAGCGTCATCATGCCATGCTTAAGCTTGAACGTACGCATGAGAACATGCAGCAGGCAGGACTTCTGCTTTCAGAGATTGAGCCGCATCTTCGATCATTAAAACGGCAGGTAAAGAAACTTGAACAAAGGCAGGTTGTGGAGCTTGAATTAAGGGAGCTTCAAGAAGGATATTACAGAACACTTCACGATGGTTTGAGTAATGCGGTAAAGAGTCTGAAAGCGCAATTTTCTGCGGAAGAGTCTGAATATGCAGTATCGAGCGGTGCGCTTTCTGAAGTGCAGCAGGAGCTTGCACTTCTTGCAAAAGAAAGTTCAGGAGAGGAGCGATTTTCTCAGCTTCGTGCTGAATATGAACGTCTTCTTTCAGAGCGAGCCACGCTTGAGCGGCGTAGTGCAGTGCTTTCAGGTAAGCTATCTCAGGAGTATTCCAAGGAAGGGAAACAAAACATCGGGTGGCTTGAGCAGAAAATATCTGACTTAAAAGCAAAAAAAGACCTTATCGAATCCGAGCTTCGTGTCGCAGAAAAAGCACATATTGTAGCGAGCGATACGCTGCGTAGTAAAGAGCGGGAGCGATCTCAGGCTGAGCAAAGGCGTATCGCGCTTAAAAGTGAGCGTGCTGACTATGAAAAGCGCATTCAGGAGCTCAGAACTGGGCAGGAGACGTTTGCATATGAGGGTCTGAAGGCAGTGTCTGGTGTCCTTTCTCACATAGACCAATTTGACGGGAATGTATATGGGACTGTATCGCAACTCGCGTCAGTTGAAGAGAAATTTAGAACAGCACTTGAAGTGGCAGCCAGATCACATTTAGCGAGTGTCGTGGTTGAAAGTGATGAGGTTGCGGAAAGATGTATCGCGTATCTCAAGCGGGAACGTCTTGGTTTTGCAACGTTTTTACCACTTAATAGGATAAAGCCACGGGTGGTGCCAAAGGATATCTTGGAGCTGTTGCACAAGCGCGGAATCTATGGACTTGCCATAGATTTAGTGAATTTTGATGAAACATTTTCTGATATTTTTTCGTATGTGTTTGGATCTACGCTGGTCGTAGAGGATATCGAGACAGCACGGAAAGTCGGTATTGGCAGAGTACGCATGGTGACACTTGATGGGGATATCATGGAAACGAGTGGATCTATGAAAGGAGGCTTTAGAAGGCGGGCATCTGGGGGCCTTCATTTTTCCTCTGGAAGCAGAACAGAGAGTGTATTTGGTCATCAGGAACTTGAAGAGTGTGAAAAGAGTATCACGCTCATTGAGACTCAATTGTCCGAGAGTGAGACAGTATGCGCACATGCCGACAATGAATTGCGCACTGCACAAAGTGAGGTGCAAGTCAGCGAGGGGAAAAAGGCGCTCATTCAGGAAAAGATGCAAGAAGTTGTTTCAGAACTATCGAGTATTGAGCAAGAGCGTGCAGCGCTCAAACTTGATCCGAAGGAGTATTCGAAACTACTGAAACAGCTGCAGGGTGATAAAGAGTCACTTGATACTGACCTGAAGGATTTGCAGTCTCATATTGACGTTGCACAAGAAAAGATGGCAACCTTTCAAGAAGAACAAGAGAAAAAAAGAGCACGCGTGTTTGAGCTTCAAGAAAAGATGCAGGCAGCTCAGGCAACACTCAATGAGATAAATGCACGAAAAAGCAAAACACAAATAGAGCTGGTGCGAGAGGAAACGCATCTTGAGGATCTCGAGCAAGAGCTCTATGATGCACTGAAGGTTGGTATCGGGTCGCTCATTGAGCGTGATGTCCCTGCCATCCATGATCGATCAATGGAGCAGGTGAAAGCAGATATTGAAAAACTGTCGTATAAGCTGAGTCTCATTGGTGGTATTGATGATGAAGTGATGCAAGAGTATGAGCAGACGAGCGGTAAGTTTGAATCACTCAGTCTTGAGATGGATGATTTAGAAAAAGCATCAGCAGATCTGGAGGCGCTCATTGCTGAGCTCGATTCGATGATGAAGAAAAAGCATGAGGCAGCTTTTAAGAAGATTCAGAAAGAATTTCGTCGCTATTTCAAAATTTTGTTTGATGGCGGAAAAGCTGATCTCGTTGAGGTATATGGTATTGAAGATGATGAGCAAGAAGATGAAGAAGAGGAAAAACCTAAAAGGAAAAGAAAAAAGATCCTGAAAGGGATCGATGTTACCGCATGTCCTCCAGGGAAGCGGATTAAGCATTTACAAGCACTTTCTGGGGGAGAGAGGACGCTTACGTCCATAGCACTGGTATGCGCGATTTTACATGTAAATCCTCCTCCCTTTGTTATCCTGGATGAGGTCGAAGCTGCGCTTGATGAGGCGAATACTGAGCGTTTTACTGAAATATTGCGCGAACTCGCTGAGCATTCTCAGTTTATCATCATTACTCATAACCGGGTCACCATGCACGCAGCGGATCGGCTGTATGGAGTGACCATGGGATCAGACGGAATTTCTCAACTTGTGAGTGTTGAGCTCGACTCCTAACGAGGTGTTTTTGCCCCCGGCGCCTTTGGCTGCACGGGGGCTAATACGGGACTAGATCATCGACCGTTATATTCTCAGAAGATCCCACGAAACGGCCTGCCGCTCTCGCATCCCCGAGCTTAGCGATCAGCTCGTCGAGTCGGTGGCTACGTTCGTGCGTGAGCGAGATGGCCGCTCCGTGGTCGTTTGCGCTGATGCGTACGATGGTTATGGTCTCGGCCCAGCTCAGAACGGTAGACGACGGCTTCACCTGGCTCAAGAGTAGGCTACGTTGGCGTGCGATCGTCCGGGGTACCCAGAAGTTGGGATCGTGATTGACTGGTCCTGGCATGTATACCTCCTTATATACCTACCATACCACATGTTAGGCATCAGTGTTGACATAATGTCAATATTATAGTACCGTGAATACGTATGAATCCGCAGAGATACTTCATCGTAAAGAAGAAGAAATTGACCCACATACCGGGATAGTCTTTGTTGTGTAACAAAAAAAGTATATCCCGGTTTTCCGGGATATTTTGTTTACCCTTCTACATGCAGATGCTGGACAAGCGTGCTCGGTCTTCGACCGAGAGAGCATC
>CAZCAB010000052.1:0-4299 GCA_964496615.1 uncultured Gammaproteobacteria bacterium
CTTCTCTTCCTTTTTCTTTTTCCCATCTTGCCCTTCCATCTTTTCACCAAATCCAAACTCACCACGTCGTCCCATTGCCATTATCATATCACTGGCAATGTTAGACGTCATGATAATGACCGTATTTTTGAAATTGACGCGTCTTCCCTTTGAATCGGTCAGATGACCGTCCTCAAGAATCTGAAGCATGATGTTAAACACATCTGGATGAGCTTTTTCAACTTCATCAAAGAGAATAACTGAATATGGTTTTCTTCGAATGGTCTCTGTCAGCTGCCCACCAGAATCAAAGCCAACGTACCCAGGAGGGGAGCCGATCATCTTACTTACTGCATGACGCTCCATGTACTCAGTCATATCAACACGCACGAGCGCATCCTCATCGTTAAACATAAATTCAGCAAGTGTTTTGGCTAGCTCAGTTTTACCCACTCCAGTTGGCCCCATAAAGATGAAAGACCCAATTGGGCGTTTCTCTTCTGAAATGCCAGCGCGAGAACGACGAATAGCATTTGAAACCGCAGAAATAGCTTCTCTTTGACCGATCACACGCTCAGAGAGATCATCTTCCATATGCGCAAGCTTTTTAAGCTCATCTTCAAGCATCTTGGATACTGGAATCCCTGTCCAACGAGAAACAACTGCCGCAATATCCTCTTCAGTTACTTCCTCTTTTAAAATACCTTTTTTCCTCTGAAGCTCAGCAAGTTTTTTCTCGTATTTAAGAACTGCTTCTTCAGTTACTGGAATCTTTCCATACCGGATTTCAGCAACTTTTTGTAGATCACCTTTTCTTTCTTCAATTTCAGCAAGCTGTTTCAATTTATCAATCTCCTTCTTGTATTCACGAATCTTTGTAATAATTTCTTTTTCATTATTCCACTGAAGCTCAATTTCTTTGCTTTGATCTTTCAGATCTGCAAGTTCTTTTTTAAGTTTTTCAGATCGCTCCTTGCTATCTTCATCCTCTTCTTTTTTGAGCGCTCGAAGTTCAATTTCAATCTTCATGATTGATCGTTTCATCTTATCAAGCTCATCTGGCATTGAATCTATCTGCATCTTTAGTGCCGACGCAGCCTCATCGACTAGATCAATTGCTTTGTCTGGTAAAAAACGATCAGTAATGTATCTTGTGGAAAGCTTCACGGCGGACACAAGTGATGGGTCTGTTATTCTCACACCATGATGTACCTCGTATTTTTCCTTAATACCACGCAAAATTGCCAGCGCATCGTCTTCCGATGGCTCAGTAACGAGCACCGGCTGAAAGCGTCTTTCAAAAGCCGCGTCTTTTTCAATATGTTGCTGGTATTCTTTAAGCGTCGTTGCTCCGATTATATGCAGCTCACCTCTGGCAAGTCCGGGTTTAAGCATGTTTGATGCATCAACGGCTCCTTCGCTTGATCCAGCGCCTACAATGGTATGCAGTTCGTCGATAAAAAGAATGATCTGTCCGGCAGCCTTTGTCACTTCCTTTATCACCGCCTTAAATCTCTCCTCAAACTCTCCACGAAACTTTGTCCCTGCAAGAAGTGATCCAATATCAAGCGTCACAATTTCCTTATCTTTGAGATTCTCAGGTACATCACCATTGACGATACGCTGCGCTAAACCCTCGGCAATGGCAGTTTTGCCAACGCCGGGCTCACCGATGAGGACCGGGTTATTTTTCGTTCTTCGAGTGAGCACTTGCATCACGCGCCTGATCTCGTCATCTCGACCAATGACCGGGTCGAGTTTCTCATTACGCGCCATGTCGGTAAGATTTTGACCATATTTCTCAAGAGCCTGATATTTACTCTCAGGATCAGGGGATTGCACACGTTGCGTCCCACGAATTCCTTCAAGCACTTTTAATACTTGCTTGTAGCCAGCATCTTGTTCTTCAAGGGACTGGGAAATTGGATTCTTTGACGTCAGATATGCCAAAAGAAGATGTTCAACTGAAATGTAATCATCCTTCATCTTTTTTGCCTCACGCTCTGCATTTTGTACGATGTAGAGCATTGCTTGACCGAGCATTACTTGCCCCAAACCACCGGGCATGCCACCGGTTTGCTTTGGCATGGAATCAATCATGCTTTGTACCTCATCTTGAAGTTGAGGTAAGTCGACATTCAATTTTTTCAAAATGGAATTCACTACTCCTTCTTCTTGTGAAAGAAGCGCCAAGAAGAGGTGAGGCGGTTCAACCTGGGGCTGTCCGTTCTCATGCGCAATCCGCTGCGCATTTTGAATAGCTTCTTGCGATTTGTGCGTAAAATTTTGTGGAATCATATATGATTAGCACTCTAATATAGAGAGTGATAATATACCATGTTTTTAAAATATGTCAATATGTGCCGAAGCATACCATATTTTCGCTAAAATGAGGAAAATAAAAAAGAATCATATGATTCTTGATTGGTGACATGCCCGCGACGACTCGCTGGGCATGTCATATAGGCTCAGTATCCCGAGCTGCTGAGCAGGGCCTCACCCCGCGGACGAACAGGATTTTATATCATGTAAGCACACTATTGTCAATACAGGAAAACACATATATACGTTTACAAATATCAAAATACCTGCTACGATTAACTTTAGTTTAGGCAAATTCTGGAGGATACCATGCCAATTGGAGGTGGCTCACACGGGCCGGAAACGAACATGGGGGACCGTCGGTGCTCCATGCCAGATGATTCGATCTGGTGCGTCTGGACGCATAAGTACGATGTAAAGCACTGCTCGCAGTGCAAGCGTGCATACGGGGCGCCGGAAGAGCCGATTCAGCTGGGGTACGAGCCTGGAGAAGAGAGGCATGTTTAGTTGTATGCCCGTCAGCCCGAATCTCGCTGAGCTGTATGAGATTTGCGTAAGACCCATGGGCAATACCTCTAGTGAGCGTACGATCTGCAAATCCAAGGAATGCCCGAAAAATGGGCACTGTGTGTGGAGCGATGAGACCGAGCGTGCCTGGTGCATCCACTGTGGTCGTGGTCGCAGGGAGAAGGTCAGGTCATGAGCCATCGTCAATCTACCTGCCGCCGGCGCGGACTTGACATCGCTCGCCTACGAAGACAGGTCGAGCTTGACGTTCTCAAAACGCGCTTTCCTGGTCCGTACCCACTCAAGAGCCCAATCAGCATCTCTTTGGATCTTCGAGTCCTAGACATCAGCAGCGCTGACCATGCGCCGGAAGAATAGTGGGGTGTGCCATCGCACACCCCTCCCATCCCATGAATATATTGCACGTTAGAGTCGATCAACTCTCAAAAAAGGACGCACTTAAAAAAGTGGAGTCTTTTTTAGATGAGACGGGGCGAAAAATCTTTACACCAAACCCTGAGATGTTGGTTGATGCGCAATATGATGTGTACTTTCGTGAAGTGTTAAATGCGGGTGATCTTAATGTTTGCGATGGCGTTGGTATTCAACTGGTATCAAAAGGCAAACTTAAAAGAATCCCAGGCGCTGACTTTATGCTGGATATATGCAAGCTTGCTGTAAAAAACGGTAAGAGCATCTATGTCCTCGGTGGTCAAAATTCAGCAGCCGCAGCGAATAGTCTGAAGAGACTTTTCCCAGGAATAGACGTTGCCGGACATCATGCAGGACCACGTATTCGACAAAAGACACAAAGCGGTCGTATAGCGCTCGATTTAGATGAAAAGGAAAATAATGATATCATAACTGATATTGTTTGTGCAGCTCCTGATATCCTCTTTGTTGGTTTCGGTCATGGTAAGCAGGAAAAATGGATATATGAATATCATTCTGATATGCCCAGCGTGAAAGTCGCAATGGCAGTCGGCGGTTCGATTGACTTTATCGCCGGAACCGTGAAACGGGCACCTCTCTGGATACGAAAGATAGGGATAGAATGGCTATATCGACTTATCCTTCAACCATGGAGGGTAAAGAGAATTTGGAAGGCAACAGGTCGCTTTTTACATGAATACTATTTTCAGAATACATAAAACCGTATGGGTGAAAGAGGTTCCGAAATAAAAAATATTGATGCCCCATTAGAGGAAGCAGAAGTAGACAGACTTCTTGAAGCTGTCGAATTACTTAAGACTCAGATTGAGCCATTACCAACAGATTCTTCAGAGATTGATAGTTCTTTTAATGTCGTTTACATCCCTGAGGCTCTAGATATGCAAAAAAAGCCTCTGACGAAACAAGATTTGGGTCCGTCAGGACTTGAGCCAGTTGGCATTCTGCCCGATAGTAGGGCTGGTCGGATTCCAGGAGCTCTCAGAGTCGCTCTGACAGCGATACCCCATTCGGAAGTTCGTCGTGTTAAGCCGGGGAAAG
>CAZCAB010000052.1:4309-6633 GCA_964496615.1 uncultured Gammaproteobacteria bacterium
CTTTCGCGTCGACAATACCAGGGGATTCCCCGTCGACTTCATTCTTGAACACGGCAAAATAGTTGAACGCCGCCTTATACCTGAGTACGTTAAAAATCAAATCCGCAAATTTTGTTTGGATACCGAGAGTACGAGCGGGATGAAGCTTATCATGGATGGAGAAGAGATGCCCTTTAAGCCTACAAAACGAAGAGGTCTCAAGGAGATGCTAGAAGCTCTCGGTACGGTAACCATTACGAACGTGCCACCTAGAAAAATGGTTTTCGGTGTACGAAACAAAAGAAAAGATCATGTGGATATAACATTTGTGGAGGGACAGGTAAGAAGCGTTGAAAAAAGCGATGATCAAGCAGCCCGAAATGAAGCACCTCCCACGGACACTGAATATGGCCTCGGGACACTGCAGGAGATGCTTGGTGGCAGAAAAGTGGATGAGGTAAGTATCGAAGAAAAGCTTAATTTATTTCTTGAACCACTCGAAAAAGATCACTCTCGTGACGCAACCTATATTGTGCACCTTGACGGAAAACCAATTGGTACGATTGCTAATACTTCGATTTCCGACAGACGAATACTCACAAACCACGTTCTTCCTGACATTGCTGATAGAATAGAAATTCATCTTGTTCCTCGTGGAAAGAATATCTTTGGAGTAGTAAATAGAACTGCAATACCACGGTCATACAAAACCGTATTTGATGGAGCCAGAATCAAGGTTATTGAGATACCGCTGACAAAAGCGGAAACCATATCAGAATTGTCGAAAGATCTCGATCCAGCCACATCTAGCGATGAAGATTTTGTCGTCGAAATTGATGGGCAGGTCATTGGCGCCATACCATCCGATCGCAAAGGCTCAGTACCACGTATAGCTGCCTTGTTAAAGAACCTACCTATGGATGTTACTGTCCACAATATTCCACCGGGAAAAATGATTTTAGGTCATAGACATGGTAAGCCAACAAAAAAAATAACATGGACATTCCGACATGGAAAACTTATTAAAACAATAGACGAGGATCGAGAGACTCATGAGGAAATTATTCACACCGAGGATCAAAGCGAAAAAAGCAAAGAACAAGCTGATATTCAAGTCTATACATCAGCCGATTTTGTCAGGATTAAAGGACAGTCACCAGCAAATTTAAGTGGGAGGGAATCTGAAAGGACACCGAGCGATTTGGATAACTTCAGGCTTAGATTTTTGAGTCGAGCAGCCAGAAATCCTGACCTGTGGGAGGATCCAGATTTTGTTGCTGAATTTTTTACATACTACGAACAGCTCCCCGATGCTATCATTCACCGAATTGGTGTTCGTCATATACTTGCATTGATGGAGGATAAAATACTAGATACATATCCGCATCGCATATTATCTATCGAGCCAAGCCTGCATGGTGAAGCCGCTGCGTACAAAGAACTCAAAGAATTATTCGACCAACAAGGCATACAAGAGCCTGAATTTACGAGTGTGGGTAGTTCAGCTGAAATCCTTGATTCGGGACTCGTTGCACTTCAGGCAAGATTTGAGGAACGCGCAGAGAATATGACTATCACAACCGGCATAGGTCATTTTGATACACTGAGGGATGATGTCGGAGGAGCAATGCGCTATGACATGATTGAATCTGGGGCACTCAATAAAATTATCCCCGTCGACAGAAAAAATCTTGACGTTAAAAAACTGTATACATCGCTCCACAATATGGATCAAATACTTGATGAAAATGGGGTCTTGCGACTTTCAGTTCACGGTACCATACCAGAGCACATTAGAACGTTTCTCGAAGTTCACGGCTATGATATTATAACTGAACCTCGGACCGTCCTTAACCTTACCGACGAAGAGGCCGCTCGCATAAAAGCCACTGAAGGTGAAGACGGTTTGAAGAGGCGAAAAAATCAGCTCTCAGGAAACGAATATCTTGTTGGTATCAAAAGAGCTCGTTATACGAAGAAGGATACTGATAGTGTGCGTCTTCAAACTTTCCCCGTCATGGATGATGACTTTGAAAACGCAGACTCAAATATAAACGCCATTATTATTACTGATGAAAATCTAAACATACATGTAAAGCTTCCCGACGATTTCTATAATCTTACAAGCGTGAACCAAGAATATATTCTTGGTTCACTCAAACAGATCGGGGCTACGCTAGCTGCATAGCATCGCGATTTAGAAAAAAGTCAAAATGCATAAAAAAATCATTAAGCACATAGGAAAACTCAAGCAAAAAAAAATACCGTAAGGAATTCAGTGAATTTTTAGTAGTCGGGATTCATCTTGGCTATCTCTCGTTGTTTCAATAGCTAGAGGAGGTCAT
>CAZCAB010000053.1:0-6531 GCA_964496615.1 uncultured Gammaproteobacteria bacterium
ATTTATATCGTTCTTGCCCTACATTTAGAAAAAAAATAGGAGTGCGCCGATTATACACCGGATATATACCTTTGTCAAGGGACTCTGGACATGCCCCTCTTGACTTTTTTTCGCTAAGTTGATAGTATAACTAGCTCGCTTATCGACATGAATACCAAGCTGGAGTACAGCTATGATTCCGAAAGAGATTTTGCGCAACGAGGACGGAAGCACCACCATCCAGACGAAGGACGAGGAAGTCTCGGTCCGGATCTCGCGATCCGACGATCCGCTTCTGGACAGCCACTTCGAAATCGAGATCGCGACGGACAACGTGAACGCCTCGGACCCTGACATCCATGAGCTCATCGGACACACGCTCGTTGACCTGGTGTTCGCGGTGAAGGGTGACCACGTGTTCAACACCTCGGTCACGATGGGCACAAAGAACGGACAGCAAGGCGAGCTAAAGTCCTCGCCTGGAGAACAGGACCCAAGCATGAACATCCCGTTCGTGCACATGGAGTTCCCGAGTAACCGTGTTCGCATCCTCAACGCACTCGGTCAAGCGGGGATCCAGCGTGTCGGACAGTACCTGAGCCGTTCTCCGAATGTCCGAGCCCGGATCAAAAATCTGGGACACACGTGCATTAGCATCATCGACGATGTCCTGCGCGAGCTGGGCTTTGACCCTGATCAGACCGAAAAGGACTGGTACCCCCCGGACTTGTTTCCGGTGTTGAGCACGCGGGTCAGCGACGCCGGCCTACCCGCTCGCACGGTGAAGCTGCTCGAAGATGTTGGTCTCTACTACCTGGGCAACATCGCACAACTTTACTCATACAAGCTGGAAAAGCTCGGAATCGAGGGTAAAGCCCTGCGCGATGTGCAGGAGTGCCTCAAGCGATACCATCTGTGGTTTTGCATGAGCACCGAAGGTTGGCTATCACCAACGCTCTAGCCGCGAGCCAATCGATACTCAGAGCTGCCGAAGGCGCCAAGTATCCCGGCGATTGAAATACATCGCCAACCATCACCTGTTGATTCTGTCAGCAGATGATGGTTGTTCACAACCAAAAGGTCAAATGATATGTAAAGCTCCCAACGCGTGGAAAGGAAACCATATCATGGCACACAACGACAACACAGCAAACGGGAGCAAGTCCAAGCCGACTCAGTACTACCGTGAAATCCATCTGAACACCGAGATCGACGGTGATCCTGATGAGCTGGACAAACAGCTTAACAGGATCATTGCAGAAGCGTGCAATAGCTTCGCAGAAGGGGTCACGTTTGAACTCCACGTCATTGCACCGAAGGATCCTCTGGATATCAGAGTCGAAGATCCTCAACTGGGCCTAAGTACTCGCGCCGTAAACTGCTGCGCAATGAACGGAATCAGGTTCATAGGTCAGCTCGTTCGAGCAACTGACAATCGGTTGAGGAAAACCAAGAACGTCGGCAAAGCAACCATACGGGAAATCGACCGAGCCCTAAAAGGTCTCGGCCTCAAAAGAGGCATGCGAGTCAAGGACTGGCTACCTCCCGGAGTGTTCAACTGGCGTCTCGACGACAGCGACTACTTCTTTTTTTCTCGGCGAGCTTCAGATGCGATGGTTCAGGCTCGATGTGTCTACGTCGGGGAACTTCTTCAACGGACTGAAGGCCTGCCCGAGGCTGACGGAAGGACCATGAAGGAAATCGACGGCGCCCTCCGCGTCTACAATCTCCGTCGTGGAATGGATATCGGCGCCTGGCCGAACAAATAGTCAGTAGAAGCACCTTGCTCCTGACTGCTGGCGATTGAAACACATCGCCAACCATCATCTGTTGATACAGTCAGCAGATGATGCTTGTCACAATTAACAAATAGATTTGTGGCACTTACTACCACTCAACAATTTGAAAAGCTTCTTGAAGGAAAAGATGCTATCCTTATCACCTTTTCCCACAGCGGAGCAGGAGACGCGATCGGCTCAGCAATTGCATTGATGCATTTTTTGGATGCTCTTGGCAAAAAAGCTGACATCCTCTCTCCTGATTTTAATTTGCCTGCAGGATATTCCTTTTTGAAAAAAGTTGAAACCATTAAAGATGCTCCTGGACATCTCAAGAAATTTGTCGTGACGGTTGACATAAACTCAACAGGGATCAAAGAACTTTCATATGACGTGAAAGATAATAAACTACGCATCTTTGTTACACCAAAAGAAGGGTACCTCAAAAAAGAACACGTCAAAACATCAGAAAGCGATTTCTCATATGATCTGATTATCACCCTTGGTACGCCGGATCTTGATTCACTCGGCACGGTGTATACGCAACATACAGACTTTTTCGCAGATGTGCCGGTGATTAATGTGGATCATAAAGCAAACAACGAACAGTACGGACACCTGAACATCGTTGATGTTACAAAAAGTTCTACTGCTGAACTCCTTTTCGAACTCATGCAAGACATGAAAAAAGAACTGGTGAGTAAAGACGTTGCAACTGCACTGCTCACCGGCATGATTGCACGAACACATAGCTTCACAAAGGGAAATGTCAAACCAAGCACACTCCATGCTGCTAGCTCACTTGTTAAACTCGGTGCAAACAGAGCAGATATCATCAAGAATCTCTATCAAACCAAATCAATTGCTACATTCAGACTCTGGGGGACAGCACTCACACATCTCAAGCATGATGATTCAATTGGACTCGTGTATACCACACTCTCTGAGGGAGACTTCCAACGAGCTGGTGCAAAACACACCGACCTCGAAGGAATTGTTGATGAACTTATCACCAACTCCCCACAGGCAAAGATCATTCTCCTGCTTCATGAACACACTGATAACAAAAATAACAAAAAAATTCTTGGATTTTTGCGCACCAACCCATCACTTGATGCGCAAAAACTCATTTCTGGATTTAACGCGACTGGAGATCGTGAAAACGCATACTTTGAAATGCGGGGGTCTCTCAAGGATGTCGAAGAAAAAGTGAAGAATAAAATCAAGAAAAGTGTTTCATAACAGGAGAAATAAAAAAGACGCCGAGCGCGTTTTTTTGTTTGTACCGTTCCCCGGGGCAGCGCGAAGGAGGGTATCCTTGCGCTGCCCCGGGGACGGCGATGTTCGCCCGCCGACACGCAGATAGCGTCGGTTTGGGACGAGTGGCATGTGGGGCATGCCGTGGCGCATTGGCGAGTCCCGCGAAGTCAACACTGGAGCCTCAACACGATCGACCACGACCGTATATCAACTATGATCCAGAGCCTTCAACGCAGCCACCTGCACCGTGGTACCACGCGAAGCGCGGGAGAGAACTACGTCGTCCAGGTCAGCTTGGTCGAATCGGGGGCCTCCTGCTCGAGCGAGAGGCACTTGGCGATCGGACCAAACGGAAGCTCATCGGTGAGCTCACCCTTGGTCAAGTGACCACCGTCTTCGATGCGGGTGTAGCTGATCAGCTTGGCGACTGGACCGAAGGGGATGTCGTCATGCATCTCACCCTTGACCAGCTTGCCGCCATCCTCGATCGTGCCGACCATCTTGGCGACCACGTTGAAGGTCTTGGCACCGCTCATCTTCGACTTCTTGGTCTTCTTCGGCCGCTGGTTGAAGCACTTGTCCGTCGGGGAACGCAGCGCGCAGGTGATGGCCAGCAGTGGGTCGAAATCCCAGAAGGTGTCGAGCAGCTCGTACCCATCGTCCTCGTCGTCCTGAGGGAACTCGGGAAGCTGCAGACCTGCGGTCTTGTCCATCGATGCCGGACCGATCATGATCTCGGAGAGGTCAGCCTCCAGAATGGTCTCCGTGATCTGCCCGTCGATGGGCTGGTCGGTGTGCATTGAGACGAACAGCGAGTTCTGCGGGGTCCCGTCGCCGGTGTCGGCGTGGGCGAGTCCCGAGAACAGGATGACGGCCATGATCATGACGACGAGCAGTGCGCTCTTCTGCAGGATGGTGACCCGCCCACCGTCGGGACGCCCGACACGCAGACTGAAGGCCTTCTGAGGAGGAGCGAACCCACCGCAGATGATGCCCGGACCACCCGTGGCGCCGGCGAGACGGAACGGGGAGATGATGCCGACAGGCTCGGGGATGCGGTACGCCACCTTGATGGACTCGCGGATGAGCAGCAGGGAGTTGACGATGCCGTCACGCATGAGCAAGCAGATGCCCGTGACGTGTCGGAACAGGGTCATCAGCAGAACGTAGGGGTTGGCAGCCCCCGGGTAGATGATCCCCTGGCGAATGCCAAATGGGATCTTGCCAGGCCCGGTGGGGGCCGCTCTCATAGTGTGCATGGTAACCTCCTCGCGGGGGTGAAAAAAACGGATCGACTTTCGTCATGCACTAACTAGGCCGATATCAACGAATACAAATAGTATATCAAAAAAGAGCTATCGTCCATAGCTCTTTTTGTATTGTTACATAAGTGCTCGTCCACTCATCTCAGAAGGCTGCTCAAGCCCCATCAATGAAAGCAGTGTGGGCGCCACGTCCGCGAGCATGCCGACAGGCTGCAAAAGTGTGAGGTCTCCCTCAGGCGGATCACCCGAAGGTCCTGCAACTCCGCGAAACTGTTCAGAGACGATGATAAAAGGAACGGGATTGGTCGAATGCTCTTTATCCATATCCCCGGTTTTTGTATTACTCACCTCTTCTGCGTTCCCATGATCTGCAGTGACAAGAAGTATACCGCCACGGGCAATGACGTGTTCTGCTATTTTCCCAAGACCTTTATCTACTGCTTCACACCCACGTTTACTCGCTTCAAAATCGCCCGTATGTGCCACCATGTCAGCATTTGCATAGTTGAGCATGATCACATCGTGTGTTCCTTCATCAATGACTCGAATAGCATCTCTGGTGACCTCAGCAGCGCTCATCTCTGGTGCCTCTTTGTAACTTTCAACTTTTGGCGAGGGTATCACCTTTCTTTCTTCTTTAGGAAACGGATCTTCAATGGTACCGTTTAAAAAAAACGTAACATGCGCGTATTTTTCAGTTTCTGCAAGATGATATTGAGAAAGACCAGCTTTACTGATTATCTCTGCAAGACAGTTATTCACGACGACCGGAGGGAATGCAACAGTAACCGGAATTTCTTTTTCGTATTCTGCCATAGTAACAAAAAACAAATCTTGAATATATTCTCTTTGAAACTGAGAAAACGCGGGAATCACAAACGCCTGTGTGAGCTGCCGTGCTCTGTCAGGTCTGAAGTTAAAGAAAATAACAGCATCACCACTCTGTATTGTGGCAGTCGGCTTACCTTCTTTCCCGATCACAACAGGAACAAATTCCTCATCATACACCTGCTTTGCATAACTGGCCTGAATTGCTTCGAGTGGATCCTTGTAATACTCATCTGAAACACCATCGACCATAGCTCGGTAGTGTTTTTCTATTCGATCCCATCTGTTGTCACGATCCATACCCCAATATCGTCCTCCCATACTCGCAATCTCACCAATCTTAAGCTCTTTCATTTTTTCTTGCAGGTTGGTGACAAAATCCGTTGCGGTATCACGCTGCATATCTCTTCCATCTAAAATGGCATGCACAAACGTTTTTTTCATTTTGTGCTTTTTGGCAAGCTCAAGTAGTGTATGACAATGCTCCTGACTCGCATGCACATTCCCCGGACTGACTAATCCTACAAGATGTAGTTTTCCTTTATTTTGTTTCGCGTGCTCAATTGCAGAAACAAATGCCTGATTTTCAAAAAAATCTCCATCTTCAATACTTTTGTTAATCCTCGGCAATGTTTGATAATACACGCGTCCGGCCCCAATGTTTAGATGTCCAACCTCAGAGTTCCCCATTTCACCAAATGAAAGCCCAACTTCCGTCCCTGACGCAAGAAGCGTCATGGTTGGATATTCTCTCACAAAGCTATCCATGTTTGGTGTTTGCGCATGAAAAATAGCATTCCCCTCGTCCGGAGGGGCAACGCCCCACCCATCTAAAATAGCAAGAACAACCGGTTTTGGCCTACTCATAAAAGTGATTTTCCGTTCATCTCGACTGGTTTTTTAATTCCCATCAAGTGTAGCAGAGTGGGTGCCACATCAGCAAGCTTTCCTTTTTTTATTTTCTTGGCCTTACAGGAATTGCTGATGATGATAAGGGGTACAGGATTTGTCGTGTGTTCTGTCTCTGGCTCGCCTTTTTTGGTAAGCATCTCTTCTGCGTTCCCATGATCTGCGGTAATCATCACGTGACCACTTTTTGCAAGCACAGCATCGACGAGCTCTTTTACATGCTCATCCATAATCCGTACTCCCTTTTTAGCGGCTTCTATGTTTCCTGTATGTCCGAGCATATCTGCGTTTGGAAAATTAACACAGATGAAATTAAAGGTTCCTTTTTTAAGATGCTGCAGTATCTTGTTTGTCACTTTACCACTGCTCATACGAGGAGTTTGCGCATAATTTTTATCACCGGTTGATGGTATAAGCTCTCTTTTCTCTCCATTAATCGCATGCGCGTATCCTCCATTGATAAAAAAAGTTACGTGCGCATATTTTTCAGTTTCAGAAATGTACAATTGTCT
>CAZCAB010000054.1:0-6509 GCA_964496615.1 uncultured Gammaproteobacteria bacterium
ATCAGCCCCACATACTTGGTTCTGATAGTGTTCGCATTATCAACGCCAAACTTGTGAACTTTAGTGGAAGAAAACTTGAGCAAAAGGACTACTATCATCACACAATGTATCCTGGTGGACTGAAGCGCACTCCGCTTAAGAAACTTTTTCAGAAAGATCCAACCGAGGTAGTCAGACGCGCGGTTTACAAGATGCTCCCAAAAAATAAACATCGAACAGATATGATGAAACGTCTAGACATTGTCAGCTAACTATGAGTAATCAGAAGCACAATCAAGCTGTAGGCAGGAGAAAAGAAGCGGCAGCACGCGTCCGTCTTACGACTGGAAAGGGTATCATTACTATCAACGACCGTCCGCTCGATAATTACTTCACACTCAAAATCTGGCAGGATTTGGTTCGATCACCTCTTGAGGCAGTAAGTAAGGAAGGTGACCTGGATGTAAGCGTAAAGGTATCAGGTGGTGGTGTACAAGGACAGGCTGAGGCGGTGCGTCATGGTATTGCGCGTGCGCTTGTCATGCTTGATGAGGCATACAAGCCTGCGCTTAAGGCTCATGGATTTATGACACGTGACCCGCGAGTCAAGGAACGAAAGAAGGCGGGTCTAAGGAAAGCTCGTCGAGGAAGACAATGGAGGAAGAGATAAACATGCTATCACACACCCGCCGAAAGGCGGGTGTTGTTATTGATAATAGCTCATATTTAGCGTAAAATAGAGCCATTATGGCTGTATCAGTTGCGAAAAATACACTGTTCATGACGAGCGCGTCTGTCCTTCAGAAGATAGTATCTTTTGGTTATTTCACCTTTCTTGCGCGATCTATTGGAGTGGAGGGGACTGGAAAATATTTTTTCGCTCTCTCATTTACCACGGTATTTGTCGTTTTTGCAGATCTTGGATTTACCAATGTACTCGTACGCGAGGCGAGTCGAGCCCGTGAGAAACTCCAAAGATACTTATCAACAACACTCGCTGTTAAAATTTTTTTTGGTCTGCTCACCTATGTAGCCGTGGTTGTTACTATAAATGCACTCGGCTATCCACCAGAGACCAAGCTGCTTGTCTATGTCTCTGGGATAACCATGCTCTTTGATACTGCACATTTAACAGCATACGGTTCTCTAAGAGCTCAAGGGGATCTACGCTATGAGGCAATGGCAATGTTCGTAAGTCAGCTTCTGACACTTTTTCTCGGCTCCTACTTCATAGTGAACGGTTTTCCTCTCGTGTTTTTGATTCTTGCATTCACTATACCAAGCTCGATTAACGCACTCTTTGCATACTCGATACTATACAGGAAATATCGCATCATCCCCAAGGTTTACTTCGACAGAGCAACTTTTACATTTCTCTCTAAAATCGCTGCTCCCTTTGCGCTGATTGCCATTTTTTCTCGAATCTACTCATACGCTGATTCTATCCTCCTATCACAACTTGCAGGAGATAGAGCAGTTGGTATTTACGCAATTCCGTATAAAATAACGTTCGCCTTTCAATTCATTCCACTTGCCCTTATTGCCGGACTCTACCCGCGCTTCTCAGAACTCTATACGAAAGATATGCGAAGGCTTGCACATACATTTGCATCAGCCGTTAAATACCTCCTTATCATCGTTGCACCTATTTCCATTGGTATTGCTGTTCTGGCCGAACCTATCGTCCTGTCATTGTACACTGAGCAATATAGTGCTGCAATTCCTGCTCTTCGTATTCTTGTGCTGAGTCTTTTCTTCTCATTCCTAAGTTTTCCGGTTGCCACATTCCTCAATGCATGTGACAGACAGACAATACAGATGAAAATCGTAGGTTCCGTCATGATCATTAATATTCTTCTAAACATCATGCTTATACCTCACTATGAGGCCACAGGAGCGGCTCTCGCGGCATTTGTGGGTAATGTACTGTTAACTATCATTGGCTACATTTTTGCACGACAGGTTACCCCTCTTGCGGAGCGACCAATGCTCCTTTCAGCACTCCGCATTCTTACTGCTGCTCTGATAATGGGCATTTCAGTATGGTATACAAATATTTATTCGCACTATATACTAGCTATATGTGCTGGCGCCTGTGTGTATCCAGTATTACTTTATATCATGCGAATTGTTAACAGAGGAGATCTCATTCAACTCAGGCAGCTTATTCGAAAATAATATGCAGCAAAAAAGAGTACTTATCGCTACATTAGAATATCCACCCCAAATTGGTGGTATTGCAACATATGTAGATGCCTTGGCTGGTGCCCTTGACCCCGACCAAACAGCTGTCATGGCCCCACCAATGAAGGATGCTCAAAAGTGGGATAACTCACGTCCCTATGGCGTTATTAGAAAACCATTCCTTTTTCCTCCTTTCATCTGGCCCCGCTGGCTCAGACTTTGTGTACATCTTCTGCGTTTTGCTAAAAAAAATAAAGTTGACCTTATAATGGTACAGCACGTTCTGCCTGTCGGCTATGCCGCGGTACTTGCAAAAAAATTCCTTGGTGTTCCGTTTCTTCTTTTCTCACATGGAACAGATCTTCTGGCTGGAACCGCTACGCCTTGGAAGAAAAAAATGGTGACCTTGGTGTCGTCCCATGCTGAGCAAATCACGTTTAATAGCGAATCGCTTAAGCGTAGATTTTTACGCGAATTTCCGCAATTTGATGACAGGGCACGCGTGCTATACCCATGTCCTGATGAGGATCTCTTTGTCCCACCAGAACAGGATGAAATCACAAAAATTCGTACTCATTATGCGCTTGAGGGGAAAAAAGTCATCCTATCCATTTCTCGCCTTGACGAAGGAAAGGGATTCCCGCATTTGATTCGACTCATGCCGGAAATCTTGAAGCGTATTCCAAATCTAGTATGGCTCATTATCGGCGAGGGTCCCAAACGTGAGTCCATCTTGAAGCTCATTCGCAAGCATTCATTACAAAATGTTGTTCGTTTTATTGGCCTTATGCCACATGAACATATTAAGCAATATTACTATCTTGCCGATCTGTTTGTGCTTCTAACGCATCCTGATGAAGGTAGAGAGGAATGGCTTGGCTTGGTATTTTTGGAAGCAGCAGCAGCAGGAATGCCGGTGCTTGCTGGGAGAAGTGGGGGAGTCGAAGAGGGTGTGATTCATACGCGAACTGGACTTGTGTATGATGTCATGTCGCAAACAGATTCAATTGTCACGTCCATTGAAAAACTACTTAAGGATGAAAAGTTTGCTCAAAAACTTGGAAGGCAAGCTCAGGATAGGATAAAATCCCAATTTCAATGGAAGCATCAAATTACACAAATACACCCATGGATATATGAAGGAGCTGCTTCTCAGAAAAAATGAAAAACTCCATCACATCTTTAGACGATCCAAGTGGACGCTTCTTTGGCCTCTTCTTGGGGGATGTTTTTTCATAACACTTGCTTTTTTTCTCCTCTTTCGACTGCTGCAGCTCGATGCTGTTGGCTATATCGTATTCTCCCTCCTCATCGGCCTGGGTGTGATTATCATAGCGCGAGCAACTTTCTTCTGGAGACATACTGAACTTATTGTCACTAATCAGAGAATTCTTGATAAAGACCGTCAGAGTCTTCTGAGAAAAACCATCAGTGAATACGCACATGACGATGTAGCGGAGGTTCTTGGAGAAATAAAAGGCTTTACCGGATCGATCCTTCGTCTAGGAACTCTGACGATTCAGCCAAAGGATCTCACCACGCAAATACTGATTACCCATGTACCAGCGCCACATCGAGCCCAGCAGCTCATCAATGCAGCCAAGCATGCAGATAAAGAGCTCACACCTAAGGAGGTCATGAAACTATGCAAAAGTATGAAAACAGCTGATCTATATCGACTGGAAGCATTCATCGGGCGACTTATAAAACAAAGGAGCAATGAAAAAAAGTAAGGCTCATCGATCCAAAAAGGGACTTCTACTTATCCTAATCGCGATTCTTCTGTTGATAGTTTTGGCATATACCCGATCTTTATATCGAGATTATAAGATAGGAAAGGAAATAGAACTCCTCGAGCAGCAAGTACGCTCCCTGCAATCAAAGAGGATCGAATCAATGGATGTGCTCCAGTATGTCACCAGTCAGCAGTATGTAGAAGACGCAGCTCGCTCTGAGCTTAACTTGAAGGAAAATGGAGAGGAAGTTGTGTTTATCAATGACCTGTTACCAAGTCAGGATGCTCCCAAAGCTGAGCAAAAAGTACGCTTGAATAATTCACGCAAATGGTGGTACTATTTCACTACTCATTCACTTATCCCTATCTATGACTGAATCTCAAAGGAAACGAATCATTAAAAAGGAGTGGAATTTTTTGTTTGGAGTACTCATCGTCATCGCCGTTGTCTTTGGCGGAGCGCTCGCACTCTCGAAAAAAGCTATAAAGAAGGGAAGTACTCATCCACTCGCACTTACCGCTATGAAAATCACCGGAAGCTCAGTAGCAAAAGTAAACGACAAAAAAATCAGCTACACCGACTATATCTCGGATAAAACAGCACTTCAGAAATTTTACTCAACTGACACCTCTGGGCTTTTTCAGGAATCGACTGACGAGGATATTGATAGACAAGTCCTCAGTCGACTCATTACCTCTGCGCTGATATCTCAGGTTGCAGATGAATTTGATGTATCCATCTCAGAAGATGATCTTGCTGCAGCTCGCAGAGAATTAGTATCCTCATTCGAGACAGAGGAGGCCGCAACGCAAGAAATTCAAACCAGATATGGGTGGGAGATTGGGACCTTTGTCAAGAACGTGATATCTCCGGTTCTTCTTGAGCAGAAGCTCGCAGAACACTTTGCTTCATCAGACGATCTACCTGAAGGCGCAGCCGTAACACAGGTACGAGCCCGCCACATCCTCTTTCAGCCTGAGGAAGGGGAATCTGCAGACGATACGAGGGCGCGTGCTCAAGCAGTACTTGATAGGATACAAGGCGGTGAGGACTTTGCTGATCTTGCAGTTGAATATGGAACGGATGGCACTAAAAGCGTTGGTGGCGATCTTGGATGGTTTACGAGTGGCATGATGGTCAAACCCTTTGAAGATGCTGTTTTTGCACTTCAAAAGGATGAACTTTCAGATCTCCTTGTTGAGACAGAATTCGGATATCATATCGTTCAAAAAACTGACGAGCGGCAAACTGCTGACTTTGCAACATACATGGATCAAAAACTGTCGGATGCCGCCATTGAAATATATCTCGGTCTTCCAAATCCTTTTACAACCGAATAGCCCAAATGCCACGTAAGTGGCTATGCGGGTGTCATATAATGGTCATTATGCTGGCTTCCCAAGCCAGACACGGCGGTTCGATTCCGCTCACCCGCTCAGGTTTAAACATGACTATGGGAGAACAGGGTCCTGAATTTGAACAACACCTGAAGCAGCAAAGAAGGGAGCGTCGAGGTAAAGAGCCATTTTTTAGTGTGTGTGCTGCTATGCTTGACGTTAAGGATGGATCCTCTATCCAATTTAAAGATGAGAATTTTAAGCCACGTGATGCGCTCGAAGTAAAGATGACGCTCGCTGATGCACGCGGTAAAGATTCTGATATGCCGGTCAAGGTTGGTACTGGAGCGGGTGCGGCAGCAGAAAAAGATAGGGAGATGCTTACCACCGGTCTTTGGGGATGTTTCGCTGTCTTTATTGAGGGCAGAGAATCAAATATGCTTGTTCATATGACCCCATCAAAGGGACTCGGATATGAACAAGAGCATCTTGCTAACAGCATGGAAGCACTACAAAGCCAGCTTGCTGAAATAGGTGAGGAGCCAGCCGATATCAAGGTTACAGTCGTTTCAAACACGGGGATTGACGAAGGTGCTCGTAAAACGAACATACGCGAACGTGAGATGGTCGGCAGCGCATTCAAGGACATTGGTGTAAGCTCATATACTTCCTATGATGTCCCGATGAGTAATTCTGCGGTCTACTTCTCCCCGGAAAACCCGGATGATCTTTGTATCATTGGTGAGGGTGAAAAAATGAATGAAGAAGGGAGAATGGAACCAACAGGTATGATGGACATGACATGGAAGCCACTCCAAGAGGAAAGATAAATATGCTCAAAGAATCTGATTTTGTAAAAATCCATACCGCAGTTCCAGCTGAGCACGCGCAGACACTGAGAGACGCTCTTGGTCGTGCAGGGGCTGGAGAGCAAGGGGATTATCGCCATTGCAGCGGTTCTATTAAATCTATCGGTCGCTTTACTCCCTTGGACGGTGCACATCCATCAATCGGTGAGGTCGGAACACCTGAGGAGGTTGAGGAAGAAATCATTCAAATGCTCTGTCACAAGAATAAGGTGAAAGACGTGGTAAATGCTCTGAGAGATGTTCACCCATACGAGGAGCCAGCGATTGACATATTCCCACGCCTCGAGATAGAATAATTTCTCATGCCACCTTAGCTCAGTTGGCTAGAGCGACGCACTCGTAACGCGTAGGTCCGGGGTTCGAACCCCCGAGGTGGCTCAGATCCGGCATTATGCCGTTTTTTC
>CAZCAB010000055.1:0-6465 GCA_964496615.1 uncultured Gammaproteobacteria bacterium
AAAGGCCAAGAACCGCATTAATAATGCGAACAACGGTTGTACGAATATCACCGCCCCCAAGTGCAATCTGCTGATTTATTTCAGAGACACCAAAAGTATCCTCTGCCTGTGCAAGTACTTGCGCATCACCAAAAATGGCAAACCCAAGGAGTGCTAAGAACAAAATAATACTATAGGTGCGTCTACGTTTCATATTATTCAAACACAATACTATGATCTTCAAGCTCAGCACGACACTCACCAGTTGTGCCGACAGCAAATGGTATTAGCTCTTCACCACTGGCACATCCCGTGTCTTTATCAGGATCGCGATCAACAAAGATACAACCACCTTCGCCAGCTACACCATTACACCCATGCGCACCAGCAGCATTCTCTGGCCCAATACCTGGATAGAAACAATTCTGATTCAAACTGCGAACCGTACTTGGAATCTCCGGAAAGTAATAGAGTGCATTTCCATCAGGACCAAACTCACGATGAATCACGCGAACCTCTGTATACGCCGATCCATCCTGATTGCGACGCAAATCAGAACGAATCGTTTTTGAAATAGGAGGCAAATCATCAGGCTGTGGATACTCGTATAATTCGATTCTACCAAGTGTAGAAACCTGCATCGGTTTACTAAAACTCATCTGAAGTCGTGCTCGCTCGTGCACATTTTCTTGGTCTACTCGCGGTTCAATGCTCTTTATATATGGAGCAGTCCTATCAACAGTGTTTTGCACTGTGAACTCCCATGCAGGACCACCGTCGACAATTGGCGTGACGTAGTTATCACCCACTACTTCTCCATCATTTATCACTTTCAAATCATCAGCATTAAAATCGCCTATGATGCCAGGCCTACCGTCACGCGCCCCATCGCGATCACCATCAAGTGCGTTCCCTGACATATCAATGACACCCGTTGGCTGCGGTATTGCTTCCCACGCACCAGGAGCTTGAAGCTCAGCTGTACGGATCAATACCTGATAGTTTTCAAAACACTGCTGATCAAATGGATCATCACACGCAATATCAAGACAACGAATGGTTTCTCCACAGCTGTTTAAGCCACATTGTGTTTCAGGTATAAATTCAAAGGTACGATATCCGTTAGATGGCACCCAGCCTCCGGATATTTCCCGTTTATGAAATACCACTTTAATGAAATCATCATCAGGTGCTACTGACCTGGCAAAGGAATCCGGACTGATCGCCTCAGTAAAGTTAATCTGAATGAGCTGATTCCTCGCTACCGTATCCCCATGCTCTGGGATAACGCTCGAGACACGTGGTGGGGCGGTATCCAGTGTTGCACCTGTTTCAAATTCCCAAAAATATGGCGCTCGATTTTCAAAAATAGATGTACCATCGCCAAATGAAATAAGGCCTGAGAGATGTACTGTATACAGTTCAGGATCAACATCAACAGCATCGCCGCCAAACGGTTCAAGTGGGCGCAATATAAAGGTACGAGCATCACCCTGCGCGTCGTAGCTTGCGAGCGCTGCAGCTGCAATTTTCTGCTCTTGCAACAGTCCTGCAAGCGGACCATCACCACTCTTAAATATGGTGATCGCAGCCACATTAAGCTGATCACAATGAACTGCCCAATCAAACTGTTCACCCTCAGCGACTTCCAGACAGTTCCCCACAACATCATCACCATTTGTATTTTGGATAATTGACTCAGCTAATATTGGATCACGAAAGGTAATCGCGATGCGCGTGGATCTGCTCACGTCTGTATCATCACGCATTGGATAATGGTCCTGAATCAGAGAACCTAGCCCTGCGGATCCTTCAAAGCTGTCAATTCTCACCTGATCAGGTCGTACGCCGGAAAGTCCACCTCTAGTCGCTTCGCTCAGAGAATTGATTATGAATCTCGTAATAGCAAACGCAGACAAAATAATGGCAAGACCAATTGTCCCATTGATGAGTATCTTCTTACCCAGCTCAACACGCTGTTCATTTCCTCCAGAGGTCATGATGACAACACCACCGTAAATAACAACACCAAGCGTGAGAATCCCCAAAAGACCGAGTATCGCGTTGATGATTCTGGCTATGACCACCCGGATATCTCTGCTCGTAAGCAGTGTTGTCTGCTCAAACTCCTGTACCCCAAAGGTATCCTCTTGCGCATGTGCAACACCTGGATCAAAGACATAAAAAGAAAGGAATACAAAAACTGTCGCCACAAAAACAGCTGCAATGACGACAGTTTTTTGTTTTCTTCTATTGTCTATCATCCAAGAAAGCATGGATACTTGGAATGGTTCTCCGATAGGAGTTAATTAGACAGACACTTCTGGACCACTTCGCGTACAACATTTCCATCAGCTTGACCTTTGAGTTTCCCCATCACTGCTCCCATGACCTTCCCCATGTCTTGCGGGCCAGATGCTCCAGTCTGACTGATCACTTCTTCAACCGCTGACTGGATCTCTTGCTCTGAAAGCTGCTCTGGAAGAAACGTCTGTATAAAGGCAAGCTCTTTTTTTGTTTTTTCGATCAAATCATCTCGTGATGCGCCCTCAAAATCCTTGAGTGCATCTTTGAGCTGCTTAGCCTGTGTTGCAATCACCTTCTGAGCATGCTCATTAGTAAGCTCTCCACCCTGCTTTATCTGCTCATTTTTAAGCGCAGAGAGCAGTACCTGAGCTATGGAAAGTGTCTCACTGTCTGCAGCCTTGCGGGCCTGCAACTGAGCTTCCTGCACTCTATCTAGTAATGAGCTCATACTTATCGACTAAAGGAATCAGTATCCTGAAGACGGCCAATCTTTCTAAGGTATGCGGTCTTACTGTGCTTTTTAGCTCGAGAGACAGCATGCGTCTTTTGGACATTCTTACTCTTTTTCGGCACAAAGTATTGAATCTTTTTCGCCTGCAAGATACGCCCAGAAGAACGCCATTGATTTTTCACGCGTCGAATGAATGCTTCAAACGACTCTCCTTTCTTACGTTTTACTTCTGACACAAAATATTCACCTCCCGGTGACTTATGGATTAATGATCTAAGTATAGAGGAAAAATGCCATTTCGTCAACAGATATACACAGCCTAAATATTTCACGGAAAATAGTTTAAAAAACGATTTTGTCATGGGTCTGGCGCTGATAAGCTGCCAAGACCCAATGACTTATGCGTCGGGAGCAAGCTCAAACCGACGCAAGACCAGGGAACGATACCCGACTGAATCGTCAAGCGAAGATACCTGACGAACCCAGTCCGAATACGGACGAGCGAAGACCCTCACCCTGTCCTCCGGGAACGTGTGCCCGGTGATGAGGACCATGAATCGGTTCAAGTGCTTAGGGATGCTATCTATGACTTCAGCGACTTCCTGCAGGGTGTCGACTTCGGCATCAACCCGCATAGCACCGGTGCGGCTGAGTGCGTCACGTATTGTGACCTTGCGCTCTCCCTTCTTGAGAAAGCCAACAGCCTCATACATGACCTCGCCGACCTGGATGAGGTACCGCAGATCCTCGTGCTCGGCGAGCACGTCAGCTTCCTGCGAGTCGCACGGCGGGAGACAGCCCCCGGAAAGGCAACGTTGCACTTGCCGCACCTGTGCGCGTAACTCTTCGTGCCTATGCAGAATCCGCTCCACCTCGGCCGCTGTCAACGACCTGATGATCGACTCCTCCAGCAGTGCTCGCAGCTGAGCGTACTGACGCTGACTCATCATACCTTCCATCACGCCTCCTCAACGTTCTGTTTTAGATAGGCTACCTTTACCAAGGCAGTACGAAACAGTAGCACGGCATGGTAAAAAAGTCAAGAACCGCATGTTCAAGAATATATATCGCAAAATTTTCTTGTGGTCAGCACGTTTAGATAGTATACTCAAAAAAATAACCCTTATATCTAATACTATGCCAAGAAAAAATATTGATCGACTTGACCCTACGCGTGATATAAAACGCGCTCCTGAAGATGAAGAGGCTCAGGAAAACCGCGACCAAGAAGCCGGCGAAGCTCAAACAGAAACGCCAACATTTGAGGAAATGGTTGAAAAAGGTATCGGAGAAAAAAACAAATTCGACGAGGCGTATGATGAATTTCTTGAATACATGGAATCAGTTGGTGGGTTGATGGAGTTATCAGAAAAACTCTACTTCTATGACAAAGAGGCTATAAAGAAAGTCAAAGAAATGCGTGAAATTGCCGCAAATGCCGGACTTCCTATAGAACACGGACAGTTCGACCGAATGGTACGGTGGCGTAGGCGTAAAGGACGACCAGACGAACCGCCGGTAGAGGGACAGCAAAGCAAGGCAATTGCAAATGCTTTGCGATATGGACGAGATGTATCTGTTTTCAAGGAACTGCCAATTAATCAATGGATAAAAAGTGTCGTTACGTACCCAGGCGGACTCGAATCTGCTATGGACAAAGTGAGTCAAAATAAAAATCCAGAAGGTCTACGGGAAATGTTGGCGCAAAAACTTGAAGGATGGTCTACTACTGATGAATTATTGGCGATGATCTTACACATGCCTGACCAAGACATAGGAGATGCAGAAGGTGACAGCCGAGTTGGAGATTTGAATCTTAAATATCTCGTTGCTAAAGAGCTGCAACGTTCCATTCAGGCAGTCGAAAAAAATCCTGAAAATTCTACGCTGCGCCTAGATCAAATAAAAATGTCGCGTGGCGGAAAAGTTAATGCTCAAATTTCTAGTGCTGAATCCAAACTAAAAAGAATTCAGCACCAGCTCGACACTGGAAAAAAATGGGCTAATGTGCGTATCGACACAGGCAGAGTGACAAGAACCATGAGAAGAGAAGTGGATCTTGAAATGGATGAAAAGATAACGCTAGCCGAAGACGCAAGCTATCTTAAAGAAGATCTAAAAAGACTAAGAGATAGAAAAAAAGATCAGGACACAATAGTTGAAATCGCAAATGAAGGACTCAATTCTGTGCGAAGGGACACCTCAGATGAGGGGTATGAAGTGGTCGACAGAAGAATGCGAGACTTCTATTTGGATAAACTACCAGAATTGGACGAACACAGAGCAGTTAGACTGCAAGCAGCTTCTTAAGCGCCGTTTTAAGTCTCTTCTGGTCAATCACTTCCTGGATACCTGAATCCATATTTCGAAGCAAGATGGTACCATCTTGCACCTCTTTTTGGCCGATGATAAGGGTGTGGCTTACGCCCTTTTTGTTTGCAAGCTCAAGTTGATTCTTGAGCGATGGTTTTGCCAAATTGTGATGCACAAAAATTCCTTCAGACCGAAGCATTTCAACGAGATGCAGAGCGCGTTTTCGTGCGGCCTCCCCGAGCTGTGCAAGGAAAAATGAAGGACCATCTGCTTTCACCTCTTTCCCCTGTTCTTTTGCCTCTCTCTCTTTTTTTCCAAGTACTGTTGCAATACGCTCAAGACCCATACTAAATCCAGACCCAGGTGTTTCTTGGCCACCTAAAAGCTCAATCAAACCATCATATCTTCCACCACCACCAAGCGCACTTTGCGATCCGTGCTCAGTATCATCTTCGAAAATTTCAAATACTGTGTCTGTGTAGTAATCAAGACCGCGAACAAGTGTCGGGGTCAAAACATATGGCACACCTGCCTCGTCAAGATATTCAAGCACAGACATGAAGAATCCCTTTGAATCTTCTGAGAGCCAATCAATAATCTGAGGAGCTTCTTCAACAACCTCCATATCTTGTTCGTCTTTTGAATCAAGAACACGAAGTGGGTTTCGATTAATTCTCTTCTTACTCTCATCTGAGAGGTAACTTCTTTTTGACCTCAGATACCCAACAAGCTCAACAAGGTACTGTTCCCTGTCCTGGGCAGTACCAATACTGTTAACAGACACGGTCGAGTCAATACCAAGATCTTTCAAAAAGAAGTACGAAAGTGCGATAAGTTCAGCATCAACAACGGCACTTTTCTCTCCAATATTTTCTGCTCCAAATTGGTGAAACTGACGATATCTCCCCGCCTGCGGCCTATCGTATCGGAACATTGGTCCAAGGTACCACCCCTTCACTGGCTGCGGGTGCGTGTGCATTCCATGGCTCACATATGCCCGAGCAACACCGGCTGTATTTTCTGGTCGAAGACACACCTTGTTTCCATCTCGATCTTCAAACGCGTACATCTCTTTATCAACTACATCCGTGCCTTTTCCAATTGAACGAATAAATAACTGGGTTGGCTCAACCACAGGTGTATGTATATACGTATACCCGTAGCTGCGCGACACACTCAAAGCGGTCTGCATCATCTTTTGCCAGATTTCTCCTTGCGTGCCAACCACATCTTTCATACCTCGCACGGTTTGAAACTGCTTTCTGTCAGTTTTTTTCACCACAACAGGCTTAGCAGTCGTTGGTTTCTTGGCTGGTGCTTTCTTTGCGGCAGGCTTTTTAGCAGGAGCTTTTTTCTTGGGAGCCGCCTTTTTGGTTGTCTTCTTTGCGGCAGGCTTTTTAGCAGGAGCTTTTTTC
>CAZCAB010000056.1:0-6443 GCA_964496615.1 uncultured Gammaproteobacteria bacterium
TGCCTCCAGCTTACCATCCTGAGGATGCACCACTTGATCCTTACCCTCTTTAGTCCAGTGGAAAGGTTTTAGATTACACACGACCAATTCTAGAAGTCCAGAGTCACTTCGTACTGAAAACTTCTCATCATATTCAATACGAATGTTACTGGGTGGGATATGGAGTTGAGAAATAAAATAACGGTTGTTGAACCAACCGACATCAAGTTTAATTTTTCTTCTTTGTGCCAGAATATCACATGCACGCGAACCACTTGGAATCCCTAACACGTCTGCGATCTCAATATCCTTGCCAACGGGTAAAAAACCAAACGTTATGTTGCAGCTCGCCGCGAGTGAAAGCACTCGTCCAATCGTATCATCATTACCGACAACTACAGCCGTGCGTGCTCCTTTTCTCACTTCCTCGTTAATGATACTCTGTGGATTCGTAAAATTTTGAAGTCGAACTATCTTACCAGCAATCCCATAATCAGTTAACTTTGTCTCAATAGCCTTGAGTACCCCTTCATGCTCTTTGTCTCGAACAAAATTGTCATACAAGTAGACATACATAGCATGCTCATACAAACCTATGCGTCAGGACTTGCTTTTGCCTTTATTTTTGCTTTTGCCGCTGGCTTCTTCTTAACATCCTTCACCCTATCATCATGAACGTCCGCACCCTTCATGACCACCTTTCCATGAATAAGAGCACCTGCTGCAACCACCAATGTTTTACAACCAATGTCACCTCTAATTTTAGAACTCTGATGCAATTCAAGACGATCCTCGACACGGACATTCCCTTTTACCTCACCGGAGATGACAGCATTCCTAGCCTTTACGTTTGCTAAAATTTTTGCACCCTCTTCTACAGTCAGCAGCTCGCCTGTCTTGACGTTCCCACAAACCGTTCCCTTAACTAAAATATTACCTGCAGAACTAAAATCTCCTTCGACAACAACTGAAGGACCAACCACGGTCTCAACGGTATCTGGCTTCTGACGAGCTACCCCTCCGGTTAAATCTGTGTCATTTTTTTGAAACATAACGATATGATTTTTAGGTATGAGACAGTATACCGTATCAACAAAAAAAGGCAAACTCGGTTCGTCTGCCTTTTTGTATACTTTTTGTATTCATCTACATCTGCTCGACGACATCTATCGATAGGAGATGCAGGCCATGCTCCATGACATGGCCGACACGCGCTATCAGAGATAGCCGAAAAGACCTTACATTACCTTCTGCTTCAAGAACCGGACAGGCATGATAAAAGGTATTAAACTTCTGGGCTAGATCAAAAAGAAAGCGTGCGATCAAAGAAGGATCCAGAGAATGCGTGGCTTTTTTTACTACGTCCATATATCCTGAAAGTTGCAAAAGAAGTTGCTTCTCCTCATTTGTTACTTCCGTAGGTATGACAACTTTTTTGGGTAGACTATCTGCTTTTTTCAATATGCTTTTTATCCGCGCGACGATATACAAAAGATACGGACCACTATCACCTGATAGCTGCACAGATTCTTTCATATCAAACATAACATCGTCAGATACGCCAACTTTCAAAATAGCATACTTGATAGCGGAGAGTGCCACTTTCCGAATCACCTCTTCCCTATCTTCGACCTCATGATCTTTCATAACATCCATCACATGAGCTTCGATATCATACAAAAGATCCTCTGCAAGCTGCACCTGTCCTTTTCTGGAACTCATCTTACTTCCTTTGGTTTGCAGAAAACCACCTGGAAGATGAAATTCTTTGCCCACACTTTCAGGAAGTGTTTGTTCGAGTGCCTTGAATACCACTTTAAAGTATTCTATCTGTTCCTTGCCAACCACGTGGATGATCTTATCTGGGCGGTGCTTTGAAAAACGCCTTTCAGCAAGCGCAAGATCTTTTGCTTCATATGTTGGGTTTCCTTCGCTGGTGATAAAAACCCGATCATGAAGTCCATGTTCACTACCAAGGAAAATAACAGCCCCTTTACTTTCTTTAAAAACTCCTTTTTTGAGAAATTCTTTCACGATCTCAAGCCCTCTCTCCCAGACCTCTGATTCAAAATACAGCTCATCGAAGCGAGCACCGAGCCATGTATAGATGGTATGAAAATATTCAAGACTCCATTCTCTGGCCATACCATAAACTTCAGTAACTGACTCATCATGGGCGTATACTTTCTTGTTTATCTCTCTAATCTCTTCTTGCGCAGCTTCATCTTTTTCATAGGCAGTAGCGCCATGCGCATACGCCTTGCCCAAAAATTTTACTTGTTCATCAAGGGGCTGTGAAATAACTGCCTCAAATTCATCTCGCAATGCTTCTATCCCCCATAGCGTCTTTGGTATATGCATCCCCACATCCCCCTGATAATTTACCCGCACGACGTTATATCCACCATTTTCGAGTAACCGACAAACACTCTCACCTGAGATGGTATTTCGTAAGTGCCCGACATGAAATGCCTTCATTGGATTTGGACACGCGTATTCAACAAGATACTTCTTTCCTTTGCCCATCTTATGTGCACCGAAGCCTTTTCTTGACAACTCTTTCATGACAAGCTTTGCTGCAGCGACTGGATCAACAAAAAAATTCACATACGGGCCTGATGGATCAATTTCCTTTATGAGTCCACCGGCAGGAATTTTATCGGCTATGTCCTCTGCTACATCTGTAGGACTCTTGGCTTCATCCTTGGCAATTGCAAAACAGGGAAGAGCAAAATCTCCCATGGTAGAATTTGGTGGTGAAACAAGAGTAAAATCCTTTATCCCAGATTTGCTGATTATTTTGCTAAGTTCTTTTTTCAGCATACAAACATTATTCCTCAGATAGACCGACGTCTGCCAAAGCTGCTCTGACAGCCTTCCACTCCTTCGTCATCTGCTTGAAACGATCAGTCTTGGTAACAGCATTACTCTTGGGTCCAAAATATTTTAACTCATGTTTTCGACCCTCAGTTCGTTGAATCACTAATTTTTTATGAATTTTTCTAAGAGCCTCTATATGCTCAGCTCTTTTAACACCTGATAGTGAAGAATCATTTAGCTGAGCAACGTGATTCGAAATTTCATCTTCAAACGAAATCCCCATTAACTCATCAAGGTCATTAACATCTTTCTCTACACTGTCAATCGCCTCACGCAAAAGTTTTAATCTACGAATCGTCTCTGCATATGCGCGTTCAGCGTCCGAGACTTGTACTATATATCTAGCCCTATAATCCCCTTTCGAACCTTTCTCATCCTTTATATCTTTTGCAGCTTGGACACTAGCTCGACATTTTATCCGTTCTTCTCTCACTTTCTGTCGCAGAGCCACAAGCTTCTCAAGAGTTGCCTTTCGTTCGACAAACCCAAGATCGACATTTGATGCTGTTGCTAGATGTCGATTCACTATGTTGTCAAATTCAGCTTTTGCTTTTTCGTCAGGCTCAGTTCGCTCCACCCCGAAAGCGATCTGTGGTGGGTTCGGTGGAGTTCCATCTCTAGTCATATATATTCGTTTACTGTTAATCAATTAATCAATCTTTACAAAATGTCTTTTTCCTTTTTGCACAACATCCCCCTTTTTGACAGTCACATCATACGCGCTAACTTTTTTTTCATTTATGCGAACACCGCCACCATCAATGGTACGCCTTGCATCACCATTACTTCTTACCAACCCGGCCTGCACCAATACAGAAACAATATCCTTCTTCTTTGGTTTTATGCTCTTCATGTTATCAGGCGTACCCGCACCCTGGATAACTGACGCGAAATGACCTTTTCCTTTTTGTGCTGCCTTTTCACCTAAAAAGGTCTTTGTTATCTCGTATGCAAGCATAAGCTTCGCGTCGCGAGGATTTCCTTTTTTCATGTCTTTCACGATTTTCTTAACATCATTCATCGGAAGCTTTGTGCACAGTTCAAACCCAATACCAATCATATCGTCACTCCAGCTCATAACTTTCCCAAACATGTCTTCAGGAGAATCGGTGAATGCAATCATGTTACCCTCACTTTTCCCCATCTTCTTGCCAGCAGTATCAACGAGAAGTTTTGTGGTTAACACAAATTTTTCTTTTCCCTTCATGCTTTTCATCAAATCTCTGCCCACGAGCATGTTAAAAGTCTGGTCGTTCCCACCAACTTCTCCATCAACGCCCATTGCTACACAGTCATATCCCTGAAAGAGCGGGTACAGGAACTCATGAAGTCTCACAGTCTTCCCCTGCTTGAGCCTCTCTTGAAACATATCACGCTCTAAAAGACGAGGGACTGTCACATGTGCAGCAAGACTCAGTAAATCGCTCGGCGAAAGTTTATCTGTCCATTCACTATTGTATCGTATCTCAACAGGATTTTTACCTTCAAAATCCAAAATCTTTGATGCCTGTTTTTTATATAATTTTGCATGAGAGAGCACTTCCTTACGAGTGAGTGCCTTTCGCTCAGAGAGTTTGTCAGTCGGGTCTCCAATCATGCCTGTAAAATCTCCAACCAGAAAAATTATTTTATGACCAAGCTCTTGAAACTGACGCAACTTTAACATGGTAATACCATGACCTATGTGAAGCGTTGGTGCGGTTGGATCATATCCCACGTACAGTGAAAGCTGTTTACCACTCATGAGTTTGGAACGCAAAAACTTCCCAGAAGGGTATACATTTTCAACACCTCTGGTCAGTAGTTCATCAATTTTCTTCTTGTCTTTTGATACAGGCATATTATGAAAGTGTTTTAAACTGTTTTTCAAGCTTCTCTAACTTTAGTTGCGCATCGCTTAATTTTTCTTCTTCTTGGACCACAACATTATCAGGGGCACCATCAAGAAATTTTTTGTTTCCCAGTTTTTTTTCAAGGCCGGCAATATACGGTCGCAGCGAGTCTAGTTCTTTTTGAATACGGTCCTGCTCCTTTTGTACGTCTACCACACCTTCAAGATCAACAAACAGTTCGCTGTCGCCAACAACGCACGTTGCAGCGCTTGATGGTTTCTCACCGACAGTTAGTTCAGAAACCCGTGCAAGCCCCTTGATGATCATCTGGTTTTCTTGTATGAGGGTCTTTTCGTTTGTGCACACTACATGTATTTTTTTTGCCGGCGCTATATTGTACTCGGCCCTAATACCACGGAGTGATATCACGACATCGCGTACAAACTGAAAATCTGACAGTACTTGAGTAGTGACCTCTTTTTGTGAGGCAGGCCATCTTTCAACCATCAAAAGCCGATCATTCCCATACACTTGTGTCCAAATAGCTTCAGTCACGAGCGGCATATATGGATGCCACAACTTGAGAAGTGTATTGAGCACATAGTTTAGTATAGCATCTTTCTCCCCTTCAATCTTTGAAATCTCCAAATACCAATCAGCAAGCTCGTTCCATGTAAAATCACGCAAGAGCTCTCCTGCCTGGGAAAAACGGTACTCTTCTACCCCTTGTGTTGTCTCACTAACAATCTGATCGAGTCTCAATAGAATCCATTCATCGGCAAGTGTGCTTGCCTTTGGTCTCTTTGCATCAATGTCTGGCTGCTTAATGTTCATGAGGATAAAGCGAGAAATATTCCACAATTTATTCGCAAAATTCCTGTATCCTGCAATTTTTTCCTCTGAAAGCTTTGAGTCATTCCCTGGAGCTGTTCCGATCATGAGTGATAACCGCGTCGCATCGGTTCCGTACTGCACACTCATATCAAGAGGGTCAATGATGTTATCAAGCGTTTTGCTCATCTTTCTTCCCTGTTCATCACGTACAAGTCCATGCAAATATACTTTCTCAAATGGAATCTCACCTAATATGTAGGTGCTCATGAGAATCATGCGCGCGACCCAAAAGAACAAAATGTCATATCCGGTCTCAAGCACGCTTGTCGGGTGGTACTGCATATCATTGTTTGTATCTGGCCAGCCAAGCGTACTAAATGTCCATAGCCCTGAGCTAAACCATGTGTCTAACGTATCGGTATCTTGTTCCCACCCACCATCTTCTGGTGCCTGCGTGCCAACAAAAACTTCTCCATCTTTATACCAAGCAGGGATCTGATGGCCATACCAAATTTGCCTACTAATACACCAATCTTTCAAATTGTCTATCCAATGAAAGTACGTCTTGTTGAATCTATCAGGGATAATCTCAACATGACCTTCGCGCACAACATGTTGCATGAGTTTTTTCAGCGTTACCTTGCTTCCCTTTTTAATCCCCTTGATACCTGACCCTTTGAATGAGAACTCCTTGTTAACATCCACAAACCATTGTTCACGGATCTGCGGCTCAAGTACCCCTCCGCCGCGATAGTTAGTCGCAAGCTTGTGGACATACTGTTCATCAACAGAAACGAGGAGTCCTTTTTCCTTCAATTTTTCAACAATCTGAGGGCGCGCCTCTTCGATTCCAACCCCAGCAACTTCACCAGCTACATCCATCTATTTCCCGTCAAGATCAATGACTTGCTCTTTATC
>CAZCAB010000057.1:0-6210 GCA_964496615.1 uncultured Gammaproteobacteria bacterium
ATATAAAAAAGAGTTGCTCTAGGGTAACTCTTTTTGTGCTATGTGTCAAGTAGAGACCCCAACAGTATCTTCATGTAAAAAACACTGTTAGGGTGGTGAGTTCCTCATGCTCACCGTCCCCCTCTTCAAGGTTCGTCGATGTTCTCGACATAGGTCTCACCAGGGTTCATGAAGTCCAAGAACACCGCGCCGGTCTTCTCGGTCATGTCTCCCTGTAGGTCACCGATGTCGTGGCCCGGGTACATCGTGTAGACGAAGACGCCCCACGTGCACCCGTCACGTCCGGGCTGGATGTCTACAACGATGGTCATCACGTCGGTGAGATCAGCCACGGTTACACCGACGGGCATGAACTTGCCATGCCACCGCGCACGCTGGCGAGGGTGAGGCGGGCCTTCGATGCAGGCCTCGATCTCGTCTGAGTCAAGCTCGTCGAGCTCCACCAGCGAGTCCCAGCCGATCGCCTGGTCGAACTTCAGCTCCAGGCGATGGACGCCGAAGCGGCGGTCCTGGAGACGCTCGCGAAGTGCATCGCGGAGCTTCGCGATGAACTGCTCTGAGTCGAGAAGCTCGTCGAAGTTGCCCCAAAGCGCGAACGCGCCGGCGAATGCTCGCATGCGTGCGCCGCGGAAGCACTTCCCCCGCAGGCGCCGGTTGTGGCGCTCGGGCAGGATGAGCCTCATAGACGTCCTATTTCCCATCTTGATCCTACGTGTAATCGTTCTCATCGCACCTCCCATGAGGATGGGTGATATCATCAACAAGCACTTGATAGTATCATATATCAACAGTTTTGTCAATATGTGGTCATATAATAAAAAACACCCGCAGGTGCGGGTGTTTTTGAGTATGGAGTATCTTAGAGTAGTCCAACGATGAGAAGAGCAACAATGTTTGCCACCTTAATCATCGGATTGATAGCAGGTCCAGCAGTATCTTTGTATGGATCTCCCACAGTGTCTCCTGTGACAGCAGCCTGGTGTGCAAAGCTTCCCTTTCCCCCGTAGTTTCCATCTTCAATGAATTTTTTCGCGTTATCCCACGCACCACCACCAGCAGTCATGGACAGTGCAACAAAGAGTCCGGTAATTATTGTCCCTACCAGAAGACCGCCGAGTGCAGCAGCACCGAGGTAATACCCAACAATAATTGGCGCAAGGATAGGGATAAGGGCAGGGAGAATCATTTGTCCTATAGCTCCGCGGGTGACGATGTCAACACAACGGGCATAGTCAGGTTTTCCTGATCCATCCATGATTCCTTGGATTTCCTTAAACTGTCTGCGTACTTCTTCCACGACTGATCCGGCCACCTTTCCTACAGACTCCATGAGAAGTGCGCCAAACAGGTATGGGAGCAGTCCACCGAGAAAGAGTCCGGTGAGCACCAGTGGATCATCTATTTTGAAGACCGCCTCAATACCATGCTCTGCAAGTTTGTGCGTGTAATCAGCGAAGAGTACCAGTGCTGCAAGGGCAGCTGAAGCAATTGCATATCCTTTGGTAACGGCCTTGGTGGTGTTTCCGACTGCATCAAGCGCATCAGTCGTTTCTCTTACTTTCTCATCCATCTCAGCACTCTCAGCAATACCACCGGCGTTGTCCGTGATAGGGCCATATGCGTCGATAGCAACGACAATACCAGTGAGAGAAAGCATGGCCATGGCAGCGAGAGCCACGCCGTAGAGTCCTGCAAGTGAAAATGCCCAAAGCATGCCGGCAACAATAAAGACAACAGGCCATGCAGTTGCTTTCATGGATATTGCTAGACCAGTAATGACGTTGGTTCCGTGACCAGTCTCTGAAGCTTTTGCAATTTGTTTTACCGGTTTGTATTTAGTAGAGGTGTAATACTCCGTGATCCAGAACATAAGAGCGGTGAGGAGGATTCCAATAAGACCACTCTTGAAAATGACCATGGGGTCAAGTGATAGCGCCTGCGCATACTCCCCTGCAGCCCAATAAAAACCACCAAGTGAAAGAGCGCCAGCAACAAAGAGTCCTTTGTAAAGTGCACCCATGATGTTTTCACTACCTTTTGAGAGTTTTATGAAGAATGTTCCAATGATTGATGCCACAATAGCAATACCACCCATCACAAGTGGAAGTTCAACTGCAGCAGCAGATCCATTAAACGAAAGATACCCAAGAACAATTGTTGCAACTGCGGTTACGGCATAGGTCTCAAAAAGATCTGCCGCCATTCCAGCGCAGTCTCCCACATTGTCTCCCACATTGTCAGCGATGAAGCCAGGGTTTCGTGGATCATCTTCGGGAATTCCTTTTTCTACTTTTCCAACAAGGTCGGCTCCCACATCAGCGGCTTTGGTGAAGATGCCGCCACCAATTCGAGCAAACACTGAAATAAGGGATCCACCAAAAGCAAGACCAATCAGAGCATTCACATCACCGCTGTACTGGTAAAAACCTGCAACACCGAGCAGTCCAAGACCGACCACAAAGAGTCCCGTAACGGTTCCTCCTTTCACGGCGACATCAAGACCTTCACTGAGTCCTTTTTTAGCAGCCTGTGCTGTTTTAATGTTTGCTTTAACTGAAACCATCATGCCGGCATATCCGGCAATTCCTGAAAATACGGCTCCAACAAGAAAGCCAAGAGCAGTATTTAGGTCAATCATAGTCCAGAGCAGAATAAAAACAGCAACTGCAACATAGGCAATCGTCTTGTACTGACGAGCAAGGTATGCCCGCGCACCTTCTTGGATGGCTTTGGCCATGGATTGCATGCGCTCATTTCCGTTTGGTTGCTTGTCGATCCATTTAATCAGGTACCAGCCGTAGGCAAGAGCCAATACAGCTGGAAGGAGGAGTAGTCTCGGGTCCATATATATGTAAAAGTATTAAAAAATGCCATTAAATCTAGCGCAGAGATTATAGCCAAAGAGTGCTTCTGAGTCAATATCTCTTGACTGAGTACACGTTGCCCGCTACACTACATGTCTGCTGGAGGGAAATATGTACGGAGTATACTTGCTTCACATGGTGGACACAATCAGCTTTGTGTGCACTCTTCTGATTCTCGTATTCGGTGTCCCTGAGGGCATCCGGGCAATGGAAATGATTCAGGACGTGCCACGCAAGGCTGCAGAACACCGCCAAAAGGAGGATATCGATGTCTGAGGGCGCGTCCGATTGGATGATGGTTGTTGCGGTAGCGACGCCGTTTCTCATCCCATTCGTCCTCGTTTCTCTGAGCATGCGACAGGCAGACAGAGAAGAGAAGTTCAAGAAAGAGCAGAAACCGGAGGAAGAAGATGCATATCACGATTGGTGATTTGAACGAGCTGTATCTTGCTGTAGATGGGACGCCTCTTGCCACAGACAGCGAATTCCTTAGGGAATTCGAGCAGCGTCGGCGAGGCTTGGCTCACGTCATCATGCGGGAAAAGGGACTCCGGTCTCGTCAGCTCGTGTACAAGCTTCCGTCTGAGACCGGGCTTGGTCAGCAGGCATTTTCCGCACTCGGTCGTCTTGCGGCGTGGCTGCGCAGCAAGGACATTCCTGTCAGTGTCTCCAAGGACGGTTTGAAGATGGGCAACATGCCGAAGCGTCGTGCGACGCCCATGCCACCGCCCGCATAGGTACATACAAAAAGTACGAGAAGGTTGAGTAATAGCTCCCTTCTCGTACAAAAAACACTTATTTGGCTTATTTTAGCCTTTTTTTTATTGGATTCTCTTGACAGGAGGAATTTTTTGTGTTATCCTATGCTATTGCACTTTTTTTGCTGCGTTTTGCGCATCAAAAAAACATCGTAAGTTTCATGTACTGAGCTTGCGGTGAACGCAGCTCTTTACACAGACTGCCAATGCGGCGGAGGTTAGGATGACGTTCCTCGAAGGTTTCTGGTTTTATTGGGAGTTCGCATGGATCATGGGATCCGGTGCGGCATTCCTGTACCTGATCTCTGAGCGCGTACTCGCGCCAGCAGCTGATGAGATGGCTGACGCTCTCAACGTCGGCAGTGTCATCAAGGGCAATCTCTTCCAGGGAGGGCCCTCAAGCGCCGGCGAGATCGCAACCGGCATCAGCGGCGCCATGAACGGATCTCCTGAGATCAGCGTAGGCTGCATTCTCGGGTCCGCCATAGTCAACATCGGGGCTATTTCCTGGGCAATGACTCGCCACGGGGCGATCAAGATCAAGGATCGGTTCGGTGTGCTGGCAAGCGGGGTGATTTACATCGCCATGGTCGTCCTGCTCGGCCTCACGGTTTACGCCGCACCGGCTGTTGAGATCGACATTGATGGAGTGAAGACGTTCGTCCAGCAAATTCCCTGGTGGGTGGGCTGGGTGATGGTGAGCCTGTACTCGCCCGCCTACCTGCTTTTCCTGTGGATCATCGACCTGATCAAGAGCAAGAATGAGGAAGCCGAGAGGCGTCCGATCGATTGGGGCAAGTGCGCGAAGTCGATCCCGCTCATGGCATTTGGAGGGTTCGCCGTCTTTGTCGGCTGCGATGTCATGATGAAGGCAACGATCGAAGTGTGTCACGTGACCCACTTCCCTGGCGAGATCGCGGGACTCGTGCTGAACGCTCCCATCACCTCGATTGCCGATGGAGTGGTTTCGTACATCTCTGCTGGCAAGGGTGACGGCGATGCCGGGCTCACGAACGTCTTCGGATCCAATCTGCTCGACATCCTGTGGGGGCTCGGTTGGCCGGTGGTCATCACCGGCGGAATCGCCGTTTCCTGGATGGCCCTCTGGCCGCTCTTCGTCGCCACGCTCCTTTTCAGCCTCCTCATGCTCTACTTCGTGTACACGCACGACACGTTTGAACGCTGGGAAGGGAACGTGCTTGGAGGCATGTACGCAGCCTTCTTCGTGGGCATGGTGAGCTGGGGCGTCTTCAAAGCAAAAGGGGTCGCCTAGCAATTAACCCACGGGCGGACCGGTAGAGACACAGTCGATATATCGATAGTGTCTCCCGGTCCGCCCGTCTTCAATCAACACCAAAAGGGTGTTTTTTTATTTACCCTCACCTGTTACAATACCCTTTATATGAAAAAGTTCGCCATTATTGATGGAAATGCCGTTATTCACCGCGCATACCATGCGCTCCCTCCCCTTACGGCAAAGGATGGGACCGTGATAAATGCAGTATTTGGCTTCACATCAATGCTTTTGAAAGTCATAGAAGAGCTCAAGCCGGCGTATATCGCGGTTTCTTTTGATGTTGAAGGCAAGACGTTTCGCGATGACGTATATGAAGAATACAAAGCGACCCGAGTGAAGGCAGATCAGGATTTGTATGATCAGATTCCACTTTGCTATGAAATAGTAGAAGCATTTAACATCCCCATATACACCAAAGAAGGATACGAAGCAGATGACGTGATCGGAACGATCGCCCGAAATGTTGAAGAAACAGGAGAGGAGGTCGTTACGTATGTAGTAACCGGAGATATGGATATACTCCAACTGGTAAACGACGAAAAGACACTGGTGTACGAGCTCAGACGCGGACTTTCAGATGTTGTCATTTTTGATGAAGAGAAAGTAAAAGAGAAATATGGGTTTGGGCCAGAGTATATAGTGGATTATAAGGCGCTGCGGGGTGATAGTTCGGACAACATTCCAGGGGTGAGAGGAATTGGACAAAAAGGAGCTACGCAGCTCATTACCCAGGTCGGCAGTATTGATGATATTTATGAAAATATTGAATCACTGGAAGAAAAAGGATTTAAAAAAGGTATTATTAAAAAACTGGTTGAAGGAAAAGATAATGCATTGATGAGCCTTGATCTGGCAACCATTCGAAGAGATGTAAAAGGACTGTCTTTTAAACTAAAAGATTGCGTTACTCATGAGTTTGATATGGATGAGGTGACGACGCTCTTTAAGAAATTTGAATTCTTTTCTCTATTAAAGAGAATCCCGGGATACAAAGGAGCGCCCACGTCTTCTAAGAAAAAGACGTCGAAGAAAGCAGATGGGAAAGTTAAAATACAGATTGTAGAGAAAGACTCAGTAGATAATTTTGTAAAAGAATTAAAGAAGGAGGATGAATTTTCATGTCGGGAGGTGCTCAGTGGGAAAAATGTAATTGATAGTGACTTGATTGGCTTGGTATTTGTTGCTGGAAGCAAAGGATGGTATGTAAAAAGTGATTTTGAAAAAGTTTTCTCTCTTTTTTCAGATAGCAAGAAAAGAGTTGTTGGACATGACGTGAAAAAACTCATTAAGG
>CAZCAB010000058.1:0-6157 GCA_964496615.1 uncultured Gammaproteobacteria bacterium
TGACGCTGGGTATCTAAGTGCTTATACTCCATAGGAATTAACTTTATTGAAATATATGGAAACACCATGCAAAGTATGTGACAAGTCAGGTCACCTAACCGGCGCTTGCAGTGAACCAAACTCAAATGACTGGGGCGTAGATACAACAATTGCTGAAAAAAAGGGACTCGCGTATGCGGAGGGCATTACGAGTGAGGATCGACGGATTGATAATGATGATGCCACGATGGCTCTCATGTATTTTCATGACGCTTCATTTAGTACCGTTGATAGCGATGGAAAAGAAATTCCGCAATGTCATGCACTAGCGACATCAGATTCTCTTGGCAACATGCCTGATAAACTCAGCACGCCTTTTAACAAATGGAACATGGCTACCATCATGAAAAAAGAAGGTGAAGCGATCGCAGCCAGAAGTGAGTTTGTGAACGCACTAAGGGAATACACGGCTGATCCGACCGGGTCCGCTAATGAAAAGGTCGGACTAGCAGAATTACTACCTGAAAAGGTCGGACAAAAAATCAAGGAAATCCTTATTCTAGAGGGCGGGGAAAATTCGATTGCTGAAGCATTCAAGCGTATCTTGACAACTCTTGAAGCAGGTGAGGAAAATATCACTGATGCAATACAAGGAGAAAGGGGTACATTTCACACAGAAGCGGTTGAAAAGCAACTCATACTGCGCTCTTTTATGAAGGAAGTATATCCGGAGCTTGATGACTATGTGAAGAGTGATATATATAGATGTCAAATGGCTATTACAAAATTCTCAAGATTCCAGGCTACAGTTGATGATTTCCGCTCATTTGTTGATGAATTTTCGGCAATTGCAGAACAACACTCGAGCATAATGGACGCTATATCGGACACTCAAAAAAAATTAGAAGAACCTGATGACGATGTTAAATTTATCCTCGGTGATTTTGGGGGTGACATAGCTATGGATGTAGAATCCATCGCCTCAGCCGAATTGCAGCGCCTACTTAATGAAAAGGAATAGGTAACAGTCAAAAAATCTCAAAGTGGATGCGCCTCGTATCCACTTTTTTTTCGATTAGGAGACTTCTAGCTTCTTGCACCATCGCGCCGCTTCCACATAGATAATATGAAGCTTCAGGACTCGCCGGCATGTGGCGAGTAACTCTGCCTGTCATCCCTGACCAGTGTAAAGAAGATTGTGAAAGTGTAAGCTTATAGGTAAAATTTTTATTTTCATCTTGAAGTGCCATTAATCTATCTTCCCAAAACAGATCTTGCTCGCTCCGAAGTCCAAAAAGAAGATGGGCAGAATCATCGTTTTTTCTGTTCTCAAATTGATGACGAATGATGCTCATGATCGGAGCAATCCCCACTCCCGTGGCAATAAAATAATGAACCGAACCGTCATCTTGGTATTTGAATCTACCCATCGGGCCTTCAAATGTAAGATCATCGCCAACACTCAACCTGCGTATCATCTCGGAAGCGACACCGCCACGGATGAGTTTTATTAAAAATTCAAGATAATCATCTTTGGGTTTTGAGCAAATTGAGTACGCCCTCAGATCTTCTTTATCATCCGAAGCAACAACAAAACGAACGAATTCACCTGCATCAAATTCAAACCCGATGGGCTTATCTGTCCTGAGTTGAATGACACTAGGAGCAAGGGTCTGTATATCGGTAACTTGAGTTGTATATCGCTTTCCTGGCATATCCGTTGACAAATCCTCTAATTTTGCTAAAATAAGTCAATATTCGAATATTTTAGCATAGAATTATTCCTTTTGCAATGAGTAGTCTGCCTGAAAAACCAAAGAAGGTGAGAAACGTGTATCTTGATAGTGCGTCTGGTACCTGTCTTGATGAACGCGTTTTTGAGGCCATGAAGCCATTTCTTTGTGATTCGTTCGGTAACCCTTCCTCCGTACATAAACGAGGCGTACTCGCAAAAAAAGCAGTAGAGGACTCACGCGAGTGTATCGCCCAAAAACTTCATACACAACCTGATACTATCTTTTTTGGATCATGCGGAACTGAAATGAATAATCTTTCCATACTCGGAACTGCACGAAAGCATGCGCACCACGGCAAACATATCATTACCACAAAGATAGAACATAAGTCAGTGCTGGAGCCCATAAAGAAACTTGAGCACGATGGTTTTGAAGTAACGTATCTAAATGTCGACAGCACAGGAAATATCTCACTGAAGGATTTTCAAAATGCGCTGCGCGCTGACACCATTCTTGTGTCTATCATGCATGCAAACAATGAAATCGGAAGTATACTTCCGATTGCTGACATTGGACGCGTGATTCTAAGACATCGAAAAAAGACAGGGGGAGTATATCCATATTTTCATTGCGATGCGGCAAGTGCTGCACCATACATACAGCTCGACGTTGAAAAGCTCCATGTCGATCTTCTAACTGTTGTTGGCAGCAAAATACACGGACCTTGGGGAGCAGCATTTTTGTACAAAAGACGTGGCATTGAAATAGAGCCGCTCATGTACGGAGGCGGACAAGAAAGTAATCTTCGATCTGGAACACAAAATATAGCTGGTATAGTCGGACTCGCTGAGGCATTTTCAATCCTTGAATACTCGACGGATCATATGCGAGAAAGGAGAGATCTTTTGTATGAGAAACTTGCACAGGCTTTACCAGACATATCAATCTCGGGTCCTGCGCTTACAGAAAATAGGCTCCCACATCATTTAAGTATCGTTGTACCATCCATTGATGCGCAGAAAATCCAGATATACCTTGATGAATACGGGATCACGCTTAGTACTGGATCTGCTTGTTCCGGAGGTAGTATAGAAAGATCACATGTACTACTCGCATGTGGATATCATGACAAAGGCGCAACACTACGCATGACACTTGATTCTACTATCACAATGAGTGATGTTGAATATGTGGTAAAATATATGCCTGAACTTATCAAAGTACTGAGGGAATATGAATAAGGATGTAGAAAAAAAACTTCATTTCTCAGTAAGTAGAGAATTATACGATGACGCCAACGTAGAACGTCATCGTTTTCGTGCAACACCAGGACTCACTGAAGATCTCGTGCGACATATATCAAAAGACAAAAACGAGCCTGAATGGATGCTCGAGAAAAGACTCAAAGCGCTTGAGCTGTATCAGCAAACACCAGTACCAACCTGGGGCCCTGATCTTTCAGGTCTCAATCTTGATGAAATCGTATATTACGCCAATCCTGATGCTCATGAAGTGAATAATTGGGATGAAGTACCAGACGATATCAAGGAAACGTTTGATAGACTGGGCATTCCTGAAGCTGAAAAGGAAGCTCTTGCAGGTACTGGGGCGCAATATGACTCAGATGTTGTATACCACAAGCTGAAAAAGGAATGGGAGGATAAGGGAGTTATTTTTGAAAACATGGATGTTGCGGTGCAAAAATACCCAGAGATGGTGAAGAAGTACTTCATGACGCAGTGCATTCCGATTAACGACCATAAATTCATTATGCTTCATGCTGCAGTATGGAGTGGTGGCACATTTATCTATGTTCCGAAAAACGTAAAGGTAGAGCTCCCACTGCAAGCATACTTTCGCATGAACGCGCAGCAAGGAGGACAGTTTGAACACACACTCATCATCGCAGATGAAGGATCAGAGGTGTCATATATCGAAGGGTGTAGCGCACCGCGATACACAAAAAATTCACTCCATGCAGGTGGGGTTGAAATTTTTGTACATAAAGACGCAACCGTAAAATACTATTCAATTGAAAACTGGAGTAAAAATACATACAACTTAAATACTAAAAGAGGGCTTGTTGATGAGAACGGAAGACTTGAATGGGTGTCAGGAAACATGGGTTCATGCGTAACCATGCTCTATCCATGCTCTATCCTCAGAGGCAGGGGAGCGAGTACTGACAATCTAGGTATTGCGCTTGCAGGACCTGGACAACACCAAGATGTCGGGGCAAAAGCTATCCACGTTGCACCAAACACATCATCAGTTACAAGAAACAGATCAATTGCATATGGTGGCGGTGTTGCTGGGTTTAGGGGAATTGCTAAAATTATTAAAAAAGCTACCGGTAGTGACTGTTCCGTTGTATGTGATGCACTTTTACTTGATGAAGGATCAATTGCGAATACCTATCCAGGACTGGAGATCAAAACAAACGACGTTACTGCAGCGCATGAAGCAAAAACAGGAAAAATAGGGGAGGAACAACTCTTTTACCTTCAAACCAGAGGGCTCTCAGAAGAGCAGGCAATCCAAATGATTGTGGCAGGATTTGTTGAGCCAATTATAAAAGCACTCCCAATGGAGTACGCTTTGGAGCTCAATAAACTGATTGAGCTTGAAATGGAAGGAGCAATTGGATAATAAAAAAACCCCGTAATGTATTTCCGAGTTTCAGACACACATTGCGGGGTGGGAGCTTCAATATGGAATCAGTCAAAAACGTGCTCCCGCACCCCGGCCTCATCAAAAATTTTTCTTTTATGAAATATTCTTTTAAGTACCGGGGAGAGCTGAACTAATCAGCATTCTCCTTCTTGGCCCGGGATCTCTATACCCCAGGAGTACTCCACGTATTCAGCTCAGGCGGATTGCCATGTTGCCGTCATGCGCTTCGTACACATCGACCTCGCCCCTCTCCTGCAAGCGATCCAAGCTCGCTCGCCGGAAGTCAGCGTCCTGAGGGAAACCCTCGCCACGCCAACGGTTGATGAAGTAACTCAGACCGACGTAACCGCCGCTGAATCGATCCATCGCTGTGCGCAATTCACGCACGAAGATCTCATCGATCTCTTCAGGAGACATTTCGGGCCCCTGGATCCCGCCCTGATCTACTACAAAGTGCTCGACCTCAGAGGAGAGGTCAATGAGTCCATATGCAGCAGAGCTCAGCTCACGTGCGAGACGTCGCGGAGTCCACGACGCAACGTACACGATACAGCCAAGACGCCTCGCATGCCGGATGGCACGCGAGAGGTTTTCGCTTGAGGAAAAAAGCACCGCAATGTCGCAATGCTCGTCCGCAGCGAAGTAGACGAGGTCAGCAGCGATCTCAGTCTCCAGATTAAACGTCACAGAGACCGAAACGTACTCACCGCATCCCTCGCACCGGCGACCAACAGACTGGTGAGGTAGTCGCGGAACCGTGAACGCGTCGATGCGTTCAAGTCCCTCGAGGAAGACCTCAAGACCGTTGTTTGGAACAGGAGTGGTACCGCTGTAGAAGCGAACCTCAGCAAGCTCCAGAGAAGCGCGTTCACGCCGCTCCAGATGCCGCTTCACCTGCCTTCCTAGCGCGTCATAATCGATCCTCAGGGAAGGATCAAATCGACGCAGCGACCGGTGGAAATCCGGTCCGTCGAACAAGAGCATGAGTCGCATGCTCCACCTCCGAAATGTGCCACCTCCTACGCGGTGACGTTTCACAGACATGCCGAGGATTGTAGGATCCTTTCATCGGCACAGACAGATTCATGTGATCATACACCTATCTGTACCCACAAGATGAATAACGATATCACAGATACAGTCTAATGTCAAGGCGATATCTTTGACAAATTGTGTTATTTTAGCTAAAATAAGCGGACATTTACGTTATGATTGAAAACGTCAGACAGCAATTTAGCATCCTCGCAGCCCATCCCAAAATGGTGTATTTTGATAGCGCATCAAGTTCACTGACGCCAGACAGCGTCGTATCAGCAATGAGTGACTATTATCAAAACTACAGAGCCAATATTCACCGAGGATTGTATGATTCAAGTAGGAAAGCGACCGAGGCATACGAAACAGCGAGGACAAAAATTGCGTCATTTATCGGCGCGGATACGAACGAAATTGTGTTCACATATGGCACAACGCATGGACTTAATCATCTCGCGTATGCGCTTTCAAAAGATATTTCGAGTACTGATAACATCGTCATCTCGGTCATGGAGCATCACGCGAATCTTGTGCCATGGCAAGAAGTATCCAAACGCACCGGATGTGAACTGCGATTCATTGATATTCAAAACTTCGAACTCGATCAAAGCAGCTCTCTGATCGATTCGAATACAAAAATTGTCAGTATTGCTGGTGTTTCTAATACCCTCGGGACCATTAATCCTATCAAGGATATCATGCACAAAGCGAAGGCCTACGGTGCAATAACCATT
>CAZCAB010000059.1:0-6143 GCA_964496615.1 uncultured Gammaproteobacteria bacterium
GCAGCGGCACCGTTTGCACTGAAGCACGACATAAATCCACAGACACTTAACACCTACATAGACCGTGCACTGGAGCAAGACCCAGAGAGAGTAGATCAGTGGGTGCAGTGGGGCCAAAACGCAAATACCCGTCAAATTGGTTTTTTCTATGATCAAGATTTTCTTGAAAACATTAAAAAAATAATCGATAACATCAAGGAGGCGCCAGAAGGATGGTTACACAAATCTAAGATCGCAAAAAACTTGCACGTTGCTAGAAAAAAAGTCAGAAGCAGCGCAAAAAAAATTCTGGAGAATAACCCAGAGAAAAAAGACGAATGGATAAAAGACTACGCCCTACCGGGTACGCGCACAATCGCTGAGCACTATCATCCGGATTTCATTGCTCTGATTAAAAAAGAGGTGGTGGGAGTTGAGGAAGAAATTGAGGTGGCCGATGAAAATTGGATGACTGTGTATGAATTTGCAAAAAAACTGGGAATAAGTCGTGTACCAGCAAAAAACAAACTGGAAAGTGCTCTCACCGACCATCCTGAAAAGGTGGATGCATGGAAGCAAAAAAGAAGGAATCCGAAAACCAATCGCAAACTTATGTACTATCATAAAGATCTCACCGATCTGGTCGCTGATGCAATACATGAAAAACGAAAGTCTAAAAACTAGGCACGAATTTCGCCATGCCCGCGAAGTATCCATTTGTACGATGTGAGCTCCTCAAGCGCCATGGGTCCTCTGGCGTGAAGCTTTTGCGTTGAAATACCAATTTCAGCTCCAATACCAAATTGAGCTCCATCCGTAAATGTAGTCGATGCGTTTGCATACACACATGCTGCGTCGACTTCCATAAGGAATTTCTCTTGAATTTTTTTATCCTCAGCAACGATAGCCTCGGAATGTTTTGAGGAATACTTCGATATATGCGCAATCGCTTCATCAATGCTAGAGACGGTACGAATCGACATTTTGTAATCAAGAAACTCAGTACCAAAATACTCGTCCGCTGCTTTTTCCAAATTACCATACTTCCCATCTAATACTTCATAACTTTTCTCATCAGCAAAGATGGTCACGTCTTTTGTGGCTAATCTTTCTACAATTGAGAAAAGGTCTGACAAACGCGACTCATGAATGACCAGAGTGTCAAGTGCATTACACACACTGACCCTTCTGGTTTTTGCGTTAAAGACAATATCTTTTGCTTTTTGCAAATCAGCTGACTCGTCTACATATGTATGCACTATGCCAGCGCCGGTTTCAATAACAGGCACCTTCGCGCTTTCCCGCACATAATTAATGAGGTTCTGTGATCCTCGTGGGATGATAAGATCAATATCATTGACTGCATCCATCAAAAACTGCGCCTGATCTCTCCCAGCACCAAGCAAGTGAACAATATTTTTGTCCACTCCATGTTTCTCTAATACTGAGTGGACAAGCGAGACAATTGCACTGTTGCTATCAATTGCATCACTTCCACCTTTGAGTACTACAGCATTACCTGATTTAAAGCACAAAGAAAAGACATCAAAAGTAACATTTGGTCTTGCCTCGTAGATAATGCCAATAACACCGATAGGTACGGTTACTTTACTTCTTTTGATCCCTGATTCAAGCATCTTTTCATCGAAGACTCTGCCCAGTGGTGAATCAAGAGAGACAACATTTCGAATATCTCCTGCAATTGCCTCAAGTCTTTCTTCGTTTAATAGCAACCGATCATACTTTGGATCACTCGTATCCATCCTATCTAAATCTTTTCTGTTCGCTTCCAAAATCTCTACTGAATGCTTCGAAATACTATCTGCCAAATCAAGCAAGACTTGATTGATTTCTTCCACGCTCAAAAGAGCAAGAGATCTACTTGCAGTAACTGTTTTTTCAAAATTATTGTTCATATGAGTTGACATTTTAGCGTATTTAGATAAGTATATCAATAGATTTCACAGAGGAGGGTATCCATGCACACCGTTCTTTCGATTGTTGCTGCCTGCTGCCTACTGCTTGCATTCTTGTCCCATCGCGTCGTCAGGCGCTTCAAGAACGCGACCATCTTGTGGCAGAAAGCTGCGCGCGACACATCGCGAAAGGCACTGAAGGTCATGCTGACCAACACGATCATATCTGCGGTGGGGTGGCTCACCGCAGGGATCGCGCCACAAGTCGTGCAGATCGTGGTGACCGCGGCATCGTTCCTGCTTCTGCTACTTGGCTTGTTCTACATGTTTGTCTCGATGGTCGAGACAGCTGACTTCTGAGGGAGGCGCATGACGCACATCAAAGCACTGCAAGACCGAATCACAGAACTCGCAAAGCGCAGCCGATGGATCATCCTGCACTACGAAAGTGGTGAAGAGGTCAAGGGGCAGCTACTCCGCATTCACGGCAATTCCGCGCTCTTACATATCGAGAATATCGATGATGCGAGTATCATGCTCTCGGATGGCACCAGCGAACAACCAGAGACCTACTGGTTCAAGCTCGCTGACATCCAAGACGTGAGTTCGCAGCTGGTGGGCGGTGTCGGACTCACTCCTGGAGAGCCGCCAGCACCGTCGCAGTTCGATGAGCTTGCTGGGATGGCCGGTGGACCAAACGGGATTCTCCTGAGCGAAGCAGGAAACCTGGAGTCTGATGGAACGTTGAAGACGTTCGACCTGCCGCCCATCACCGATATGGCACAACTGTCAATCGAGGATCTCATCGAAGAGCAGGATGCCTCGCGTGGCGACACAGACGACGCGCCCAAGGACAAGCCAGTCGTAACTGACTTGTCGCCCGAGCACAAGGTTGAAGCGAGACGAGACTCTCACGCTGAAAACCTCGGTGTTCTGTGCGAAAACATCAGTCTGCGATCAAGGCGCCATTTCACAAGCAGGGCCGCGACGATTCGTCTACGATTTCCTGCGAGTGAGAAGGACAAAGAGTACCGCGTGGGCATCATCGGTGCGCGACGGCAGGAAGCTGGGTACTATGCGTACATCGCAATCATCATTGAGCCTCCCCACGGATCGTTTGCTGCCCTTTCTCGCGTAGCCCGAAGGAGCCCCAATAGCGACATGACGCTAGAGCTCAGTCCCTCGCAGATCGAATCGATCGAGCCTGAGGTTCCGTTCCCTTCATAACCGTCGCCTCCCCGAAAGGGTTGAGGCGACGGAACCAAACACACATCTATGTGTTTTTTTATTTCCCCAACTCCTCTGATTTTTCTTTTGCTTTTTGCAAAGCATCTGTAAAGATCGTATCAAATCCATGCTCTTTCATATATGTAATAGCTTGCTCAGTAACACCACCTTTGCTTGAAACTTTCTCCACCCACTCACCCGGCTCTCTCTCAGATTGATGCATAACATGCGCGCTACCGAAAAATGTTTGTCTCGCCATGTTGGTGGCTTGCTGATGGGTAAAACCAAATTCCTGTGCTTTTTCTGATAAGAGCTGCGCAAGAAAAAAGAAAAAGGCAGGGCCGGATCCACAAATCACAGTAAATGCATCAAGAAACGATTCATCGTCAAATCCAAACTGCGGCCCTAAATGAAACAACACTTGTTCAACGACTTTTTCGTCTTCCTCTAAACATGCATCGCTACTCACCCACCCGGTTGCACTCTCGCCGAGCGATGCGCCAAGGTTTGGCATTGACCGGACTACTTTTTGAGCCCCTAGTTTTTCCTGAAGCTCTGCAATAGTCACTCCCGCCATTATGGAGATAACCAAAACATCAGAGAGATTAGCTGTGATAGATTGCGCAAGCACATCAAAACTCTGCGGCTTCACCGCAACGATAACAACATCCTGCTCCTTGAGCAGTGCATTCACATCATCTTCTTTTGTAATGCGAGTCAAAGAAATATCTTCAGCGTCTTCTAAACGAGAAGCAATCGCCTCTCCCATATTTCCAAGACCGATAATTGCAACCTTCATATTACCTTCTTTTTTCAATGTATAAATAATTGTAATGGATAAGTGCCTTCTTGCGCTTCTTGCCAATATATCTTTTTGCCTTATCTACCCCATACTGCGCCACACCATAGCCAACATCCTTCCCTGATGCACCAACGATCTTAATCACATCCCCTTTTTCAAATGAACCTTCAATCTTTTCAATCCCGACAGGAAGCAAACTTCGTGCAGTATCATCGTTAACAAACAGATCCTCAGCGCAGTCATTAACATACACAACCCCCTTTTCATGTCCGCGAGAAGCAGCAATCCATTTTCTTTTACTATCAACCTTTTCACGCGGAGCAAAAACCGTTCCAATCTCTTCCCCATCCAAGACTCTTTCTATAATCTTAGGCCTATCACCTCGAACAATGTATGTTATGATTCCCAAATCAGCCATCTTTGTCGCCACATCCCATTTGGTCTGCATACCACCCCGACCAAACAATGATGTTCCAGCTTCAAACGAAATGTCATCAACCTTCCCTTCAACACGTGCTAGAACTTCTCCATCCTTCATCACGCCATCAACATTGGTGAGGATAAGAAGAGCATCCATGTCCATCATACTTACGACAAGACCTGCAAGCTCATCATTATCAGTAAACATGAGCTCCTCAACGGCAACCACATCATTTTCATTCACAATGGGGATGATATCGTCACGAAGGAGTCCTTCAAAACAATTCTTCATGTTCATGTAATGGGACCTGTCTTTAAAGTCAGCCTTGGTCGCCAATACCTGCGCACAATTCAATTTATGTTCAACAAAAAATTTGTCATATGTAGAGACCAAGTGCACCTGTCCAACAGCAGTCAAAAGCTGTCTTTGTACCACCTTATCTTTTTCATGCTCTTCGCTCCCAATAACAGCACGGCCCGCAGCCATTGCACCACTCGACACAACGATGACGTGATACCCTTTCTTTTTAATACGCGCTATTTGATCAACAAGACCTTTGAGTACTGATACATGCAAAGAACCATCACTTTTTGTGATCACATTGGTTCCTATTTTTACCACGATTCGTTTCATACATTCTGTGACTTTTCTTTCCTCCATTTTGCAATCTTTTTATGATCCCCAGATAAAAGCACGTCAGGCACTTTCCATCCGAGAAACTCGGATGGCTTTGTATACTGCGGGTATTCAGCATCAATACTTTCTGAATGAGATTCTTCAACAATTGACTGCTCGTTTCCCAATACTCCTGGGATATGACGCGCGATGGCCTCGATCATAACAAGAGCACCGAGTTCACCACCAGCAAGCACATACGGACCAATAGAGATTTCTTCATCAATCAGATGATCACTTACTCTCTGATCAATACCCTCATATCTCCCACATATAAAGGTCAATTCATCAAAAGACGAAAGCTTCTTCGCCATCTTTTGATCAAACTGTTTTCCTCGAGGTGATAAAAAAATTGTTTTTTTCTTTTTTCCCAAAGATCCATCAAATACTTTCTTAACCTTAGATAGTCCTTTCACTTTTGAAAATGGAATCGCATCAATACTCTTAAGCGCTTTATACAGCGGCTCAACTTTCATAACCATCCCTGCTCCTCCGCCATATGGCGTGTCATCAACTGTCTTGTGTTTATCATCAGTAAAATCTCTAATGTTTGCTGCCGACACATGTATAGTACCCTTTTTCTGAGCACGCCCTAAGATGGACTCTTTGCAGTAGCTTTCAATCATTTCAGGAAAAATTGTCAGCACATTGAATTTCATAGGTATAAAAAATGCCCCGAATATGGGGCGCTTTGTATGTTTCAAATACGACAAACACCCCACTACCAGAGCGGATCTACAGGAGAAATGGGTGAACGATGTTTCATATGAAGCGATGATATCATCATTTCTTCGCTGTGTCAAGCGATGAATTACATTTTACTCCCCACGTCACACTATTCCATCCTCTTTCGTGAAAATAATACAACATCATTTTGACAACGACCTCAACCCCACCGATACCTAAAGAAAGGAGCCACTTTCCAGTGAACAGATATGCAATGACAATCGTAGTCAAAGAGGCAATAATTCGCCAACTTAAGCTCTTTATGAGTGTCCGTGTATGTGTATCTGACATATAGCCAAGAGTATAACATATACACAGTCATACCTCTAGACTCTTGACTTTTAAAGAATACCCGCGTATACTCTAGCACCATCAGTTTCGCTCCATACAATTGAAC
>CAZCAB010000060.1:0-6086 GCA_964496615.1 uncultured Gammaproteobacteria bacterium
ATAAATGATTTTTCATATATCTATCCAGCTCGGCTTATGTTTGGAGATCGCGGCATATATGATACGTTGCCAGACGATGAGGGGCATAGAGAGGACCTTTTTAAGTCTTGGGGTAGTCAGGCGGCTGAAGTCAAAAACATTGTACGTATTTCGAGATCACATGGTGAAAGACTCAGAAGACATGCACAAGCAATAATTACGAATGAAGATGTAGAGTCACCTCCACCGGAGTATCAGGATTATGTGGATGCTCTTCGTGCGATGGTGCGTTTCAAGGAAGCATTTCCTGATAATGTAGATCAATCTTTTTTTGATGCATTAGAGCCGTCTACGAGTGCCAGTGATTACGTTGCGCTCCCCAATGTTTCATGGGATAAAGCTAACTCTCCTCTAACCTCAAGCATGTGCGATAGGTACCAGCGGTACGCCCTTCAGCTCGGTTCAAAGGTGCGGCTGACACCCGGCCAATTCATTGAGGAAAGAACATCTTTCGAGGAGTCATTCAAGGAGCCAAGGGAAGGTGATGAGGATTTTTTGCAAGCAGGTATTGATTTTATGAAGTCCCACATAGGTGCATTGGACGATTCTCCGAGCACACGAATCGGTCTTGCTGATTTTTTGAAGGAACTGGGTAAGGAGGGTGATGAAAAAATACGTGCATTTATCGGTTTTTTTCTTGATAATGCTGATGGAGTCCTGCGCCTGAAATCTGGGTATCAGGCGAAAGATAAAGTGTATGATAAGGATAGCATCGGTACGGAGGATCTCAACTCGCTTCTTAGGATAGGGAAAATATATGAGGAGCATTTCGCGAAGTTTGGAAAAAAAGGTGCTCATATGACTGAGCTGCTCAGAGCGGTCCCACTCAGCATCTCACCGGCGTGTGAGGCAGGGCTTATTATGCTCCATGAACAGAATTTTGATGAATTATCTAAAGCACCAGATTTACCCATTATCCTCGGTGAGCTACGCTATCTAGTCACCCAGCTTGAGTTACAGTCCGGCAATAGAAATGTGAGTGAGCCACTTGAATTAGTCCACTCCCTTGATGAAGATATGACAAAAGATGTGATTGAGTACTTTGATTTGAGTGGACATAGAGGTAGCGCGTATGCTGTATTTGAGTATGCGCAAAAAGGAGACCTTGGAATGATGAACGACTATATTCGCGAGAGAGGCCTAACCTATGTCGGCAAAATCAATGCGCTCAACTACATGGCAAAAAATAGTGAAGCAACAGGGCTGTTCAGATATGTAGATATGAATTCAATCGACGATGTAAACATGTCTATGTTGCGGCGGTTGAAAAAAATTCACGATCTTGGTATGCCGGAATCGTATCATCTGACTCAAGAATCAGATAAAGATGGTCGCCTGGATACTCCAAACTATGGAGTAGACCGATTCATGCGATTAAAGCCAGAGAGAGTGGTTGATATTGCAAAAAGGGCGGATGCTTTTGGTCTTTCGCTAACACTAAAAAAAGTTGTAGGAGTTCTTGATGGGAATGCAGACGATGAGAAAGCGTTAAAACTGTTGCGGTATCTTGGAATTATCCGAAAAGAAGATGAAGAGCATGACGGTTTTAGGAGAGTGTCCGAAGCGGTTGAGAATGCTGATCTTGATGCCTTTGAACAGAGAATAGTACTCACCGAGACACTACTTGGTCGTGAGCTCGAGACCAAAGAGCGCGGGATACTTCTAATCGTGTCTGATGCCTTTATAAACCGCCTCAATGAGAAAGAGGGAATGCTTGATTTTTTTCTTAATAATGGGTCTCAATACACAGAAGAGTACATTACCCTAATACAGGATTTACCCGATGACATTTTTTTCAACGAAACCTTATTTGAATCAGGTATTCTTGATATAAAATTACTCGGCGATGTCGATAAGCTCAGAGAAATTTTGGCAGTCGCAAGGACTGTCATGGATTCTAATCTCACGCTAGAAGCAGGTAAATTTGGGATGCAACAAAGCGAATATGAATTGTCTATGTATCTTCTGGATCTGAGCAAATCACATCCAGAAATATTTGATGTTGAGGTTTACCAGTATCTAGGTGGTTCAAATAAGGATCCTATATACAAGCTTGAGCCAACAGATGGCTATGACCATCAATTCAACCTTGATGCTGTTGAGGGGTATAGACAACTAACTGATCAGCAAAGAGCAATAATTCCAGCTGTATTTGATTTGTTCCATCTTACTGGCCCTGATTTGATGAAGGCAGTGGCAGAAATGGATCCCTCCCATATTGAGGTACTGAGAGGAATGAGAGATATCCATCATGTGGAAGTAACGGCAGATATGTATCGGGGTCGAATAAAAGAATACATAGAGCGTGACCTAACTACCGAGCAGATTCTGCAGGAGCTACCTTCTGCGAGCATGGACATGAAGACAATGGAACGTGGGTACGCCCGCTATGAGGTAGCTAAACATGCACCCCATTTTGCTAGGCAGGTGCTCACTCAAGTGACGTCTGATTGGGAAAAGCAGGTTTCTGTGACGCAGCGACTTTCGAAACTTGATCCGAAGACGCTTAAGGGTCTTGATGAGATGTCTCGTGACAGGAGGTTGAGAGATGCATGGAAGCACGCATACAAGGATTTGCGTGATAGTACCATGGACCAGGTTCAGACGACTGTCGAGGCGTTCGCATCCCACGATCGGCGCGCTGAGGTTCTTGATATGGTAAAGGGGACATCGTTTGAAAAGGATCTACACAGGCTGCTTATGAAAGAGGATGAGGGTCCGATCCTCAAGGTTTGTGACATTCTCACTCCAGAGCTAGTCGAAAAATGGCATGGCTTTGATCGTCCTGAAATTGGGCTTGAGGAACTCCTTTTGTTTTATAATAATGAAGAAGTGCGTGCACATATACAAGCTGCAAGAGAAATGAAAGATATCCTTGGAGAACATCCACATAAATCTCCATATCGCTGCTTGTTTTTAAATGGGGAAGATGATATCGCGACCTTACAGAGACTGTCAGACGCGTCTATATCCCAATTAACTCCGGAATCAATCAATAAGCTTATTGCACTTGGTGTAGAAGACGTGGATTCTCTTAAGAGAATCGTGGCGGTGTTTTCAGAGATACATGCAAAAAGCCCTGTTGATATGGAAGTTATCATGTCTACGATGCATAAAGTTTCTGACCCACGGCTGCAGGAGAAAGTTTTGATGAGTAGTATCGACCTTTTGGGGTGGGAGCTTATTAAGAATGAGGAAAAGTTCAGGGAAGAATTTTCACTAAAGGACACATTTTATGATGAATTGTTAATTGAGGTTTACCGAGAAAAAAGAAATTCGTGGGACGGTTCATTGACGCTAAGGCAAATAGAGGTATTGGTCGGGCGTATTCCTCTTGAAATTGCCTTCCCATCGCGCCTTCTTGAAACATTTGACGGTGACATCGATGCTTTTTTTGAAGTAATACTAAGAAGTCCACTTTTTTTCGAACACTTGTTAAGCCAAGGTTGGGAAGGCACAGCGAAGCTTCATGATAAAGAATTTTTTTGGTATGAGGTGATGGTGTATCATCCGCACCGTATTTTGTCAGATAGTGAGAGTCTGCCTGAGGGCTTAAAAGATGATGAGGCGTTTAAGGAGCATCTCCTTATCCGCGGTCTGTATGCTTCGTCATTTGACTTGGATAAAAGTGCAGAGCTTGGTTTTTTTGATCTTGATGCTATCGACATTCTTCTCACCAACAATGACTATAAAGTAGAGGTGACTGCACGATCTATCGATCGGGTTAAACATCCAGATCGCAGTGAGGAAGAGATCGCTGAGATAGCAAAGCAAAAAAATGTTAAGGATATTGTGAGAGTGATCATTGCCGCGACACCTCGCTATGCAGAGGTGTGTAATGATAGTAAAAGGCTCAAACCAATGAAAGACGAAATAATAGATTCCTTTACCACCTATCTATCAGAGCACAATGTGCTGACAAAAACAAAAGAGGAGATCCTGGAATTGTTTGAACAGCGTTTTAGCAGATATCTTGACTATTTTGATTCAACTGACATATTCGACGGGTACGTTATGAATAAATTTTCAGATATACATGATGCTGATGGGAAAGAAGCTGCTAAGAAGTACATTGATGAGCTGAACATGCGTTCGCATGCTCTGATTAGCTCACAGGCGCCTGATTCTGAGCTTCGAGAATCAGATGAATATCTCTATATGGTGAAGCGCGTATTTCCCGATGGGAACTACTCAACATATGAAAAAAACTTGAAGCTTGGGGATCGTGTTGAACACCTTGATGAGTATACGTTTGATAGGGATGGATACGCAGTTGATATGACCGGTCTTTTGGGATATGAAGTAAAAGAAGGTGAGAAGGAGAATAAACGCCTCCTTGAATCATATACGAACAGGATGAAGAATATTCGCGATTTTGTCTCAAGTAGGGGTCCTGATAATGAAAAATTACAAGAAATTTTCGTAGAAAAAGTAAAAGGTATTTTTGACAAAAGTGTTGATGCTGCTTTTCGAGATCTTGAGGATCTAGATGTGGAAGAGATGCTCCTGTCTCTTTTCATCTCACAAGTTGTGCAAAAAGAGAAGGGTGGAACATTTAAACCAGATCCTGATATTTTGGATCTGATTGTTGAATACAAATATGCATATCAAGAAAATCTTGAAGCGTATATTCAACAGAGCGCGTCTGAAGTCGGTGCTTTCAAAGATGAAGTAAGTCAGCGTTACATGCTCTGGAGTAATTTGTCAGTCATATATGGAGAAAATGTAAAGCATATTTTGAGAAGCTATATTTTTAGTGATTTGAGAAAATATACCAAAACGTATCATGATATTCTCACTCGATACGTGAACATGTTTGATGATGATGAATCAACACTCAAAGAATCGCAAAAGCAAAGCGTCTCTCGCGTGAAAGAGGTGCTTAAGAGTGATGAAGAATTTGATGAAAGTGTTGTTCGCGAAGCTCTTTTGCCTAGCATGAAGTTTAAAAAAGGAAAAAAGGGTGATGACGAAAAAGAACGTTTTGACGCTCTGGTCGAAGATATTGGTGCGATGGGTAAGGATGACGCGCGCAGCAAGCTGGTAGTATCAACAATTGAGTCGCTCATGCGTTTCTCAGGATCACAGATTGCGAACATCGCAAATACTTTCTACAATCAGCGTATTCCGAAAGAGAGACGGTTTGAGACGCTTAAAAAACAAATGCACCGCATCTTGTCTGCGAATCTTTCATTTGATGATGACGAGGCTAAACATGAATTTGTTAAAAGTATTGATGATTTGCTCGATCCGGTGCAAGATGACATGGAGCTTTCTTCTTTTGGAAGCATCATCCCTCGTTTGTTTTCTCTGAGAGACAGTGTTCGATTTAATGTGAATGCAAAACTAGAAGAACTTTTCTCATATGATATTAACACCATCATGACAGAAATTGCTCGCTACGATGAGAAAGTAGAAACTGAACAGATGGAGAGACGAATCGGCGGTCCGAAGGATAGGGAAGTCAAAAAATCAAAGAAAAAGAGGCATATTCGTGGTTTTTATACCAAAACACAGGAGACAGCAAATGCCAGGATGGGTGCGTATCTGTGTATTGCAGGTGATGAGAAAATGTGGGAGGATGAGAATTATTTTGAATATGTCATGCAGGACGAGGAGAGTGGTAAATGTGTGGGCTTAAATATGCATTTGAATATTGAGACGCAGGATGGCAGGAAATACTTGTGGTGGGGTCCGAATCCCTTTGAAAGTTTTCTGGGGAATGTTTCTGCTGAGCAGTGTATTGATCATCTGTATGAAAGGGCCGTTGACTTTGCAGAACAAAATCAATTTGATGGAGTTGTCGTGCCAGAACAAGAGGGAAGGATTTTGGGAGAGTGTACGAACAGAGGTGGAAATTTCCCCGACTTGATCAAAGCAAAACGTCTCAGAGACGAAAAAGGTGGACTTGATGTCGTTGAATTTGGAGCGGATCATCGTTTGAGTGAACATTATGGCACGGAGTATGGGTATTCTTCTGGTGCATTGGTCTGGAAGCGCTAGCGGGCGTTGTTGACCTTTTACAGTATGTCTGTTAGTGTTACACC
>CAZCAB010000061.1:0-5924 GCA_964496615.1 uncultured Gammaproteobacteria bacterium
TATCCCGGTTTTCCGGGATATTTTGTTTACCCTTCTACATGCAGATGCTGGACACGCGTGCTCGGTCTTCGACCGAGAGAGCATCTGCATGTAGGGGGATAACAGATTTTTTGCTCAGGCAATGCCTGAAGGAGTAGTCATGGAAATGTTTGTATGCAAGTTCGGTGGGACGTCACTTTCCGTGCGTGCGCGGTATGAGCGCATGAAGAACATCGTGCGTGCAGATGAGAGGCGGCGGTTCATCGTCGTCTCAGCACCCGGCGGTCCGCCAAAGGTGACCGACATGCTGGTCATGGCAGCATCGTTGTTTGGCAAGGACTTCTCGGTCTCCGGCGCGTGGGAAGCGTACTGCGCTGACCATCCGAGTGAAGCTCAGCTTGCGAAGGAGCTCTTGGGTGACGACATCTCCTTTGACGCCGCGATAGAGCGGGTGCGTCGTCGGTTCAACGCCGCGACGTCAGGTGGGGTCTTCAGCATTCCGCTCGACGAGCTCGAGCAGCATGCGTCGCTTGGCTACGATGCACTTCGTAGCTATGTCGTGAGTCGTGGTGAGTACTACAACGCGCAGTTCTGCGCTCGGCTTCTTGGCTACGAGTTCGTGGATGCTGCGGAGATCATCATCTTCAACTCAGATGGCACACTCGATCTTGGTGCGACTCGGGACTTCATTCAAAGGAAGCTTCAGGGCGATCGTCGCGTGGTCGTTCCGGGTTTCTATGGCGTGGATCTCGGGTCTGATCGAATTCATCTGTTTTCACGTGGTGGTTCAGATCTCACTGGCGCTCTCATTGCGCACGCGCTTTCGGCGCAGGTGTACGAGAACTGGACCGACGTTCCGGGCGTGATGACCGCTGATCCGAGGATTGTCGACACTGCTCGTCCAATCGAGCAAATGACCTACCGGAGCCTGCACGAGCTCGCGTATTCCGGAGCTCGGGTGATCCATCCGAGCACGATGCCGTACTTGAGCGACAAGGTGACATTGAACGTGAGAATGTCGATGGAGCCTGACACGCCTGGTACGCTCATCTTTCCGGAACTCGATGAGTCGGACTCAGTGATAGGGCTGGCCGGCCGAAAGGGGTTCTCGATCATTTGCATGCGTAAACGAGGCATGAATGATGAAGTTGGTGTCGGGCTCGCTCTTTTAAGAGAGTTCGATGTGCGGGGCATCCCGTACCAGCACACACCAACGAACCTCAATTCCATGGCCGTTGTCGTCCACAATAGTTTCTTGCAGAGGCACTGGGCCGATATCAGGCGTGCGGTTCTCAGGTCGATTAAGCCGGATGAGTTCGTGCGAAAAACCGGCCTCGCGATTCTGTCCATCGTCGGAGGTGCTGTCAGACGCGCTCGCGTCAAGGCGATGATCTACACGGCACTTGCTGACGCTGGGATTGAGGAAGATCGCATGGTCGATGGAGGTGCTTCGCAGCAGACGCTCCTGATCGGTGTGAACAACGATCAACTCGAGGATGCGATGCGCGCTGTGCATCGTGCTCTTCTGGAGCCGGCCGAAGCTGATCACGGCTGAGGTGGGTAATACCGCCTTGCCCCTAGGCGAGTCTGTCCAGACTCGCCACATCCCCTGTGTATATGAATTTCATATCTGCAGGACATGCAATTACATAGCGATACATTGTACATACAGGACCGCTCGATACAAGATATTGTGTCTCGTTTTGGTACACCGCTGTATGTATATGAAGCTGCAGTTATACGAGATCGTATTTTCGAGCTTAAACAATACATCGGCACCTACCCGAAAACTGAATTCTTGTATGCGATTAAGGCAAACTATAATCCGCATCTTGTGAAGATCATTGTTGAGCAGGGGTTGGGGATAGACGCAGTGTCGGTTGATGAAGTGAAGCTTGGACTTCTTTGTGGGGCACAGAAGAATCAGATCATGTTTTCAGGGAATAACATGACTGACGCTGAGATGAGAGAAGTGTATGAGCATGGTGTGTTGCTAAACATAGGGTCATTATCGCGTTTACAAAAGTATGGGCAGACGTATCCAGGGAGTGATGTGAGTGTTCGTTTTAACCCAAATATTGGCATTGCATCACACGAGAGTAATATAACTGGTGGACCTGATTCAAAGTTTGGGATTTCCTTTAAAGACGTGAAAAAAGTAAAAGAGATTACACGGGAATATAATCTTCGTGTGATCGGCGTGCATCAGCATATTGGGTCAGGGTGGCTTCGTATTAGGGAGCCCATGCTTGCGCTTGATGTCATTTTAGAAATTGCATCGCATTTTGACGATTTGCAGTATGTTGATGTCGGCGGTGGTTTTGGTGTTCCATATCATCCAACAGAGAATAGGCTCGATATGAAAAGTTTGGGGCAGTATATTGATAAAAGGATGCGATGGTTTTGCAAACAAGTAGGAAAAGATATTACCCTTCGCTTTGAGCCAGGACGATATGTGGTTGCTGAATCAGGAAGACTCTTGACCCGCGTTAACACTTTAAAAAGATCGATTAGTAGAAAAACAATAGTTGGCACTGATACCGGTATGAATCAATTGGCTCGTCCGGCAATGTATGGATCATACCATCACATCATCAATGCAAGTAATCCTAATGGGAGAAAAAGAGAATATGATGTGGTCGGTAATATATGTGAATGTGCTGATTATTTTGGAAAAGATAGAGTGCTTACTGAGGTTAGAGAAGGTGATATACTCTCGATTGAAACTGCCGGGGCATATGGCATGAGTATGGCATCAGAATATCAATTTCGGTCACTTCCTGCAGAGGTGCTTGTTGATGGTGACACGATATCGCTAATCAGACAACGTGAGTCATTTAGTGATAGGGTTGGTGTGTTTGGTTTTTCTCACGATACACAAAGAGACACTTGACATTTTGGCATATATCGTGTACACTGTTGAATCGTTTGTGGATGAGATATTGTGGTTTTTGACCAGAGTATCCCGTCACATAAACGAAGGAGGACGTGATGGAAAACCCTGGAATTGACCGTAGTCAGTGGGCGTCGATCATCAACGATTTGCGCATGCTGGCAGTAAGCATCGGATCTGAGGTCGAGGATGGTCGGATTCAGTGCTATCTCCACTATCTCGTGCTTTCGTGCAAGGAGCTGGAGATTCCGATCGACCCGGATGACGACTACACGTCGCTTATCAAACGCTACGAGACTCCTCGGAAAGCCGCAGCTCGGGTCACTCGTGCGTGCCTCGTGCATCTCAACGATCCTGACAAGACCCGCCACATCGAACATGTGCTCGGTCGTGCCAACTACGGGGTCGAGGCCACGTACTTCGCGCACTGGGGTTGCGTCTTGCCGCCTGGACACATGGCAATCATCAGCCGCATGGCCACAGGCGAACGTTCCACGGCCTTGTCTCGGGCAGGTGCGATCGCATCCGGCACGAGCGGCGGCCTTGGTAAGGGCATCTAGCCTTTTTTACAACTTTTGCCAACCGAGCTCCCTACGGGTAGTAGTACGGTTGGCAGTCATCAAAAATACACCATTGTGGTGTATTTTTGTGTGTATTGACAAAATAGGGGATTTACGCTATAGTATGGCCCGTATTCCCACACATGCTTGCGTCACAACAAGTAGCTCTCAGGGATGTATATTAAAGAATTTGAATATGTTAATGATTCGACTCCAACGAGTTGGAAAAAAGAAAAGTCCATCATATCGCGTCATTGTGAATGAAAAAGCACGTGATACATACGCACCAAGTCTTGAAATTTTGGGACACTATGATCCGACCCAAAATCCAAAGGTTCTTGAGCTGAAGGCTGATAGAATCAAGTATTGGATCTCAGTTGGTGCGCAATGCTCTAATACGGTTCATAACTTGCTTTTGAAAGAAGGTATTGTGGAAGGTGGTAAGAAGAAATCAGTGTCTGTAACACAAAAACGTCAATCAAAGATTGATGAAAAAAAAGCTGCGGAGCAAGAGGCTCAAAAAGAAGCTGAGGCTGCGGCAGCCGAACCTGTGGAAGAAGAAACCCCAGAAGCGTCCGCGGAAGAACAAGAGCAGATAGAATCAGTACAAGAAGCTCCAGCTGAAACTCCTACTGAAGAGGCTAAAGAAGAAGAGAAAGAAGAGATTGCTGAGGCTCCGACAGAAGAAGAATCTGCACCAGCAGAAGAAAAAGTAGAGGAAGCTCAAGAAGAAAAAAGTGAGTAATCACACCTTTAAAAAGACCCCGGGTATGGGGTCTTTTTATGTTCATTAAGGGCTTGACGTATTACAATCAACGTGCTATACTCATGCGCACTACCAACAGTCGAAATGGTAGCGCTCGTTAAATAACATAAGAGAGAAATTTATCCGGATATGGAAGAAGATCAACAGTTTCTGGAGTTCATTGCAAAAGCAATCGTGAATCATCCAGAGGAAGTTAAAGTAACTCGTTCAGTCGATGAGCGTGGTGTGCTTCTCACACTTGACGTTGCACCTACTGACATCGGATACGTGGTCGGTCGCAGAGGAAGAACCATCCAAGCTGTCCGCACCCTCGTAAAGGTGGTCGGTGCAAAGAACAACGCACTTGTGAATTTGAAACTCAACGAACCAGAAGGTGGTCGAAGAGACCGCAGAGAGGATCGAAGAGAAGAGCGTTCAGAACAGCCAGTAGTCACTGCTGATTCAGACGTTGATACTAGTGCGATTGATAACCTCGACATCTAAACATTCGACAACAAAAATCACCCCTGCTTGGGGTGATTTTGTATTGACGGGATGATCTGTTTCATGTATCCTATCTCACGTTATGACCGTATAGCTCAGTTGGTTAGAGCGCATCGTTGACATCGATGAGGTCAGTGGTTCGAATCCACTTACGGTCACGAGATCTTGATTTATATGTCAGGATCGTATAGACTGAAATGATCACATACGGGCGTGTAGCTCAGTTGGTTAGAGCGCAACACTGATAATGTTGAGGTCCCAGGTTCAATTCCTGGCACGCCCACGAATAAACAGCGGTAACAACGCTGTTTTTTGTTATCTTGACAAACATGCGCATTAGTATGGTAGGGTGAGAAGCTGGCATACAGAGGAGTATGAATGGAGTTTCCGAAGCCCTTGTTCGTCGTCTTCGCTCTGATCATTCTCGGCACGATGCTGCTTGCGGCATCGACTGTCCTGGAGGGTCAGTCAGCGAAGTTCGCACTCACGTTCGGTCCGCACATGGTGTTGACCGCGCTCGTGGGTGCTTCGTTTCACTTCTTCACGCCCCGGGGTCGTCTGAACGGTCGGGGGTAGGAGGTTTCTCATGCACGCACGTGCACCCCTGATTCAAGGTGGTTTCATCGAGTAATCGGGGACCATCAAAAAAAGCTTAACAAAGTAAGCTTTTTTGATTGTTAAGCCATTTTTACCGGCTTGCAAAACACAAAAAAACATGCTATGCTGTTCGCGCAACAATGTTGCTACTTTTTATGAACCCACAGAATTCAAAAGAAGAAAAAAATACAGATACGCTCTCAGAAGAAGCTCAGGAGTTTAACGAAAGAGGCTTTTTTGCAAGAGCTTCCCTCTTTTTTTTAGAAATGGTCAAACTGATTGTTCTTGCTGGTATTACTATTGGTTTGGTACGGTATTTTCTTTTTAAGCCCTTTATTGTTAAGGGGCAATCAATGGAACCTTCATTTGCTGAAAGAGACTATTTAATCATCGACGAACTGACATATCGATTCAGGGAGCCTGAACGTGGGGAAGTGGTGGTATTTGAATCACCTATAGGTGATGATGCATATCTCAAACGAGTCATCGGCCTTCCAGGTGAGCGCGTAAAAATTGAACAACATAAAGTCATTATCTACAACGAGGAGCATCCACAGGGAGTTGTTGTTCAGGAAGATTATCTTACTGAAAACACTCCCGGTACGACCACGATTACGCTTGGTGCAAATCAATATTTTGTCATGGG
>CAZCAB010000062.1:0-5914 GCA_964496615.1 uncultured Gammaproteobacteria bacterium
GTCATACGCGATATGGCGCGGTGGTGCCTTTTTTCATCAGAAGCACTAACATGCATTCCAATACTCACATGAGGAGGACTCAGGAGAAGTCCTTCAACATCTATGTCTTGAGCGCTCATAGCAGGAATTTGGTCAACATAAAATGTTGATGTGGTAAGCACGAGAGATTCATGACCATCGACTGTAATGCGAATATCATCAATATCAGCATCTGAGTTGTTTTCAACATGAACGGTAAGCGTAAAAGGTTCTCCAGTGATGAGTCTCTCTTCAGGGAGCGTTGCGGTTACATGAAGAAGCGCGGGCTGCGGCTCAAATGTGATCCAATAGATGGTCACCGCTATAATGAGCAGTGTGACTGCAAGCAGGAGCACATCAAACACAAACAAAATAGGTGCCCGTCTATATGTATTTTTGTATTTCTTTTCGTAAAATGTTCGTATATACATGTTATCAGTATATAGCCCAGTCTTGTACACTGCAAGCAGTGGTAAAGGGGGTGTCTGCATGGTATACTGGGTCTGCAGGCATGACCTTTACATGCGTGCCTTTTTATGCTACATTACCTGGCTTTATATGTCTGACCAAACCACCACTATAGATCCAAGCGCTCCAGTCGTACGCGATCATATCATCTCACTTCTTAATCTTGAGTATCTTCCGGACGCAGAAAAGGCAGAGCTTCTTGATAAGATGGTCACCTTGGTCAATCAACGAGTTTTTTTGCGTGTTCTTGATTCGTTTGATGAGCAGAAAAAGGAACATTTTTTAATGGTCATGGATTCGGGAACAGATGTGCAGGTGCAGGAATTTGTTATTGAGCATGTTCCTGATTATGCAGTTTTCATCGCTGAAGAGACAATCGTACTCAAACAAGAATTGATGATTCGATCTTCTCAATCTGATAGCACGGGGCAAAACAATGCGCCCAGGAAAAAGAAGCGGAGTAGATCAAGAAAGAAAAAAGAAGTATGAGTAGTCAGGCGGACCTTCAAGAGGTGCAGTCAAAGTATGACAAAGTACGGTCGCTGTACGAGTCACTGACGTCTGAGCTTGAGAATATTGCAAAAGAAGCAAAAGAGCTTGGTAGTCAGATCGATAGTGCGGTTGACAAACAAAAGATGCACGATATTTTGGTCCACATCAAAGATCTTCCCGAGTAAATATGGCTCAGGATTCAAACGATACAAAGACACAACCATCATCGAGCGAAGCTCAAGATCTTATTGCCCAGAAAAAATTATTGGGTGATGCCGTTTCGTATTCAGATTTGCGAAAGGATGCAGGTTTTGCGGAATCTCAAGGTATTTTCAAGAGGTTTGTTGAAGATGTACAGAAGCAAATTGCAGTGCTTGAATCGGATGTAAAAAAGCGGGCCCCTATCACAGATAGTGCGCTGAAAGATGCGCTCAGGAAAATACAAAATGCTCAGAAAGTCATAGGGAATCGAGCAGCATACAAAGACGCAAAAAAGAAGCTAGACGAGTTGTCCGAGCGTTTTTCACGTATCATGAGTCAGACTGAGGATGAAGAGGTCAAGGAGTTGAAAGAGATTTTGAGTAGCGCTCTTCTTGCAGATATTGGTGAGGGAAAAGAGCAAGCAGTTCAAGAACCAAAGCCCGCCAGAGCTGCTGATCCGGCGGTAGATGTGAAGACACAAAAGCCAGATGATACGAAAGAAACCCGAAAAGAGCTTTTCACAAGAGGAGATCAGGTTTATATTCGGCATAAGAAGCAACTCACCCAAACACGCGTTATAAAAACATATGTGAGTCCGGAAGGTGAACAGCTTGTGCTCGTGAGCGATGGTTCAAATTCTGTCTTGCGTCCTGCAGGACTGCTCATGAGATCTGCTGGGAAGGAGCCGGTACAGCAGAATATGTTTGAGCCAGCGGATCCGATTATTGCTGGAGGACATCGTCCACAGATTGGAGACATAGTTGCCAAAGGTTCTCTCAGAGGGAGAGTGATTGAAATTGGAACAGGCGCGAAGGCAACACTAGGGATACGGCAGTTGAAAAAAGATGGAAGTGACGCAGACCTTGACGATATCAATGTTTTTGGCAAGAGACTTGATCAAATAACGCTCGAGCGTGCCGCTCCTGAAGATACGCGTCCGGACATGGAAAAAGTAGAAATCGTATCAGAGGGCGGTGATGTCGAAGCACGTATCAATTTTTCTATTGGAGACACCGTATATTTTCGGGGTCATTTGATGAAAGATAAAACTGAATCCTATCGCGGTGAGGTTCTGGATATTATTCGTCAACCACGCGCTGAGATAATAGTCGTGATCACCGATGGGGTGGATATCAAATCTGTCCCGATTCATCGGGTACGCAAAGAGCTGCCCGCAAGCGTGCCCGAAGATTCTGTTAAAGAAACATTTCGCGAGTATAAAACATATAGATTGGAAGATAGAGAGCTCAAAAAGGGTGATATCATTCATTCGTCTTCAGCCAAGGCGCAATTTCAGGTGATACGAGTGAGCAGAAGGGAAGGTCCTGTTCTTAGGCTTCTGAGAGGTAAATATAAGGATTGGAGAGGGGTTCGGCGTCCACAATCAGAAGAGATGGAAGAAATTTTGCAGGATGCCCGCTTTCATAAAGAGCAGGAGCCAGCCGAACGCCCGGAGCTTGAAGGAAAGCCTCTTGAGAATGAGCAGTTATTTAAGACGTCTGATGGGAAGGTGTACAAGGTCGTCAGCTTTAATGCTGCTCGTCGGCGCATGGAACTTGTTGAAATTCGGGACGGAAAAGAAGGAGGATCTTTTTGGAAAGGTAAGAAGTGGTACGATGCTGCGCTGGATGGGGCCACTCGTGATCTTTCAGAGCCGAAGAAGAGTACGGATAATTGGCCCATGGTAGACAGCCTTCATTTGCGTCCAGAGGATGTCGTATATTCACCTGCATTTAAAGGATTGTATGAAATAGTGGACTACGATCCTAAAGAAGATACACTCACCATCAAAATAATCGATAATGGGGAGCCAGACGATACAGGGAAACAAGATGAGTTATCCGGGGATAGAATTGATTTGTTTATCAAAGGTGCGGAATTTGAAGAGGAAGATAATTATGTTCCCACGCCAGTTGTTCACCCTCGGGCACGAGAACCAAAACTTCGTACGGATGATGAGGTAATGAAAAGAAAACTCAGCGTTGCTGCAGAGGCACTTAGGGGCATGCTCCAGAGGTTTGCACAATCAGATGATGCGTACGAAGAGGTGCTCAGTGCATATGAAGATCGTGTGCAAGGGATAGATACGCTTGATACGGTAGGATTAAATGAGCTGTCACAGATTTTTGAAGAGTTAAAACCAATGCTTTTTGCCAGTGATCCTGCGGAGAAAATGCTTCGCGCTCTTCGGGTTAAGGTAGAAACTGCCGCTGACACATCAACGCAAGACGATGACGTTATGTGGAGTGGGGATCAGCTTCAACAGATGAAGGATGTGCAAAAAGTGAAGAAGAAACGCTCTGCTGCGGAGATCCAGCAGGAGTTTAAAGATCGCTCATTAACGCTCGTTAACAGCGCTGTCGCGCTTTTAGAGTCCCAGGATTTTGCCCCTATACGTGGGATAACAGTCTCACTGGTGTCTTCAACAGATATGCGAGATGTCCCTGTTCGTCTTAATGAAGATGTTGTTGAAGTGGGCGAACATCTTTTTGCACATGATAGTGACTTATTTTACGGACCAGAGGTTGATAAGACGCCATTTATACATCAACTTAAACAGAGAGGATTCGACAATCCATCTGATAACCAAATAAACAAAGATCTCACTGAGTCTTTTGGTTTTCAACTTGAAGATATCCAACTTCATGATGAACTGAAGAGAGAAGGTGACAGTTTTTACCCGCGTCTTTCAGATGAGGAAGTTGTAGAAAAGCTATCTTTGATTATAAAAAAAGCTCTGAGCAAAGAGCTTCCTGAACCTGATGAAGGTGAAGAAGAGCAGAATGTAGAGGCAGTGCGTGAAAGTGGAGCGACTGATGGTTATAACCACTATTATGAAAAAGGATTGGAACTTGCCAAGAGCTCTGAGGTAGATGCTGACATTACTGATGGTGACATAGAAGTGGTGGTTCCTTCAGATATTACAAGCAGCGAGCTTCAGGCAGCGTATGCTGATGCATACATTGCCGGGGCAAAAGATGGATATGCATATGGTGTACGGGTAGGAACTGAAATTCGTGAGCAGATGAGTCCCGCAGACGATCCGCCTGAGCCAGATCCAGTACCGGCTGCATCTGTATCAAAAGGTCCGATTTCAGGTTTGAAAGGACTCACAGCTGACTTGAAGGGCAGAGGTATTGATAACAGAAAAAAAGATGATAAGACGAAGGAGAAGCTCGCCCCGCTTCAGGAGCGCCATGAGCGTGCATTTGAACTGGGTATGCAGGCTGCGAAGGGCGGACCTCTTTCACTTGCTGAATCAAAGGCAATGCATAAGGCGCGCAAAGATGTAGAGGGCGATGTGGAGCAGGATAATGTTGCAGCTCCAGGTGTCCTCATTGCGCCAGACGTGCTACTAAAGTCATTTGAAGCGGATCATAAAGATGATCCTGATTTGAGTGAACTTACGAGCTCATGGCAAAACGGATTTGATCAGGCTGTTAACACGGTATATACGAGTGCATATACTAGGACATATACACATGAGAGGAGACTGAAAGAGGAGCGTACAGATCCGACGGTTCATCTTGGCGACGACGATGCTGATGTTGTTGAAGCTTCATTAGAACACGTTAATTCACCTGATGATCTTCAAGTAGGTGATGCAGTGCTCCTCGAAGCTTCGTTTGTGACCAGAGATGTGTTCGATTCAGAGGTTGATAAGCTTGCCAAATATATGGGACTGAGAGGGACTGATCTCATATTTAAGCTCAATGGCACCAATGAGGAGATTGTTGTTAAACCGGATGATTTAGAATCTGGTATTATTCAAAAAGTAGCAGGTGAGCCAGGAGAACCTGATGAGCAAGAAGAGGAGTCAGCACCAGCCGTGAGTGTTGCTCCTATACTGGGCATGCCAGCTACAGCAAGTAATGTTGACGCATTCAGTGCGCCGGCAGACGCAGGATCCCCACCTGCAGGCGGGGGAGGCGTTCCTCCCGACGGTGGACCACCGCCTCCTGGAGGAGGAGAGGGTGGTGGGGATGATGGAGAGCCACCTGAAGAACAGTACGATCACGGTGTACCCCTTCCGCTTATTGACTTTGTATATGACGAGGAAGAGGGTGTGCTTTTACCAAAACTTGAGTCCGGTTCAGCAGCTCTTTCAGGTATTGACAGGGTGCTGGTCGCCATTCCTTGGATTGAAAAACCAGTATTACATGTTGATAGGAATTTGATCACATTTGAATATAGAGAAATTGATACATGGCTTAGCCTATCGGTTTTAGATCCAGCAGATGGTGGTGGTATTGACATTCAGCTTAAATTCCCTGAGAGCGGTGGGGCGCTATCATATCATCTCCCGTATGAGCCTACTCGTTCAAATACGGAAACACAAGTTCGAGATACGTTTGATCGTTTGAGAAGTCTTCTTATCAGCCAAGCTCGCGTGAAAGATACGCAAGACATTAATGCTGCAAGAGAGCAGGTAGAGGGTGCAGAGAGTATTCCCGATGGAATTGTTGCACCGCTTGGTATCACATATCGGTCAAAGGACTGCTCATTTCATGCCGAAGAGGGCGAAAAAGATAAAGCTCAGCACGATTCCGCTTCCCTTAAAATAGGTCAATTCAGTCCAGAAATAGTACTGACGCCGACAGGTTTTTCTGCTCACTATGCAGAGCTTGATGCGCATATAGTCTTCGAAAAGGGCGATGATGAGACAATGATAGTGAGGAATTTATGGGTAGATGAGTATGGGGTGCCGCAGAGTAACCAGAAAACATTCAGAATC
>CAZCAB010000063.1:0-5718 GCA_964496615.1 uncultured Gammaproteobacteria bacterium
CTATTTTTTGCTAAATTAAGCGAAATAATAGGCCTTTGGTCATACTCTTGACAATTCTTGTTATCACTCGTATAATGAGAGTGCTAATTTTTTGATATGTAGAGTCTTGATACTCGAAAACAAGAAGTTTTAGGTCATATTGTAGAAAACTACATTGCAACAGCTGAGCCAGTTGGTTCGAGGTTTTTGGTTTCTGAGTGTGGCGTGAAAGCAAGTGGTGCGACTGTGAGGAATGATATGAGTAGACTTGAGGAGCTTGGACTACTCACACATCCACATACATCAGCAGGTCGTGTTCCTACAGGACAAGGGTATCGCTATTATGTTGATCATCTCATGAAAAAAGGGGATACCTCTGATGAACATAGAGATGCCCTTAATGTAGCATCGGATATGCATGATATACGCATGCAGGTAAAAGGTGTAGCCAAAAGACTTGCAGAGATCGCAAGAAATGCTGTTATCGTTGCCTTCTCTGCTGATAGTGTGTACTACACAGGTATTTCATATTTATTTCGACAACCTGAATTTAAGGATCAGGTGAGAACTATTAATGTGTCGAGTATTTTTGATCATTGTGATGAACATATTGATACGGTGTATGAGAAGATTGATAAAAAAGGCGCGACTGTAATGATTGGATCAGAAAATCCATTTGGTAATGCATGTAGTTTGGTTGGCGTGAGAACAAAAGATGACACTCTTGTGACTATTTTAGGTCCGATGAGAATGGACTATCAAAACAATGTATCAATGCTTGAACATATTTCACTTACCCTTTAACAGATATGAAAGACAAGAAAAAAGAAAAAAAGGAAGAGCCAGTGCAGTGTGATTGTCAAAAGCCAGAAGAGCTCAATATCGATTACAAAGACAAATGGCTTCGTGCCCAGGCAGATTATCAAAATCTTGTAAAAGAGACTGCCGAGCAGAAAAAAGAGTGGGCGAGCTGGAGTAAACGGCAGATAATCGAGGATTTCATTCCGATCTACGATAATTTCAAAAAGGCATTTGCCACTGATACCGGCGAGCTGAGCAAAGCCGGAGAGAATTGGAAAAAGGGAATCGAGTACATTAAAAAACAATTTTCCGATGTACTGAATAGTCACGGGATACAAGAGATTAAAACAGTGGGGGAGTCCTTTGATCCGAATCTCCATGAAGCAGTCTCTGAGCAGGATGGTGGTAAAGAGGGTGAGATTGTAAAAGAGGTCGACCCAGGGTACATGATGGGAGACAAGGTCATTAAATGTGCAAAAGTAATCGTAAGCAAATAATGTATGTTACCAAGAATCATTGATCCCTTCGGGGACATGGAACACATGCTTCGTCGCTTTCCAGTGATGCGTGGCATGGGTCAAGCAGGTGGGTTTGTGCCAGCAATGGATGTGTATGAAACAAAAGACGCAGTCATTGTCGAAGCACCGCTCGCCGGCGTTAATCCGAAAAATGTGGAAGTGAGTGTTGAAAAACGAGTACTCACGGTAAAGGGGGAGAGTAAAAAGGAGCACGAAGTGGATGATAAAGACTACTACAGAAAAGAGGTGAGATCAGGAAGCTTTTTTCGACAAGTAGCATTACCATCTTCTGTGAAGGAAGATAAAGTGAGTGCTGAATTTGAGGAAGGTGTCCTGAAAATCACCTGTCCTAAAGCAGCACCTTCTAAACCTAAGAAAATCGACGTTCAGGTCGTTAAGAAAGATAAGAAATAATATATGCCAAAAATACTAGGAATTGACCTGGGGACCACCAATAGCTGTATGGCTATTGTCGAAGGTGGACAACCAAAGGTCCTGGAAAATAAGGAAGGAAACAGAACAACGCCATCAATGGTGGCAGAGAGTAAAACCGGTGAAAAGCTGGTCGGTCAGCTTGCTAAGCGTCAGGCGGTAACAAACCCACAGAGTACGGTGTACTCTGCAAAGCGCCTTATCGGACGCAAGTTTGAGGATGAGCAAGTAAGCTCCGTGAAAGAACATGTTCCATTTGAGATTAAAAAAGACAATGATCGTGTGAAGATCGCCATGGGGCAAAAGGACTATGCTCCACAGGAAATTTCTGCGATGGTCCTTCGAAAGCTCAAAGAAGATGCTGAAGAAAAAACCGGGGAAAAGATCGAGGAGGCGGTGATTACTGTTCCAGCATACTTTGATGATGCACAAAGAAAAGCAACAAAAGATGCAGGTGAAATTGCAGGTTTGAAGGTGTCACGTGTGATTAACGAACCGACAGCTGCAGCATTTGCGTATGGGTTTGATAAGAAAAACGATCAGCAAATAGCTGTGTATGACCTTGGTGGAGGAACATTTGATATCTCTATCCTTGAAATTTCTCATGATTCAGAAGATGAGAGTTCAACTGTTGAAGTGAAAGCAACACATGGTGACACCCACCTTGGTGGTGATGACTTTGATAAGAGGGTTATTGAGTGGATTATCGAAGAGTTCAACAAATCAGAAGGTGTTGATCTTGGAAAAGACCCACTTGCACTTCAGCGTGTGAAAGATGCCGCGGAAAAAGCGAAAATTGAGCTTTCAAGTACACTTGAGACTGAGATTAATGAGCCCTTTATCACGGCTGGGGCCGAAGGTCCAAAGCACCTTAATCTGAAACTTTCTCGCGCGAAGCTCGAGGAGCTTGTGGTAGATTTGGTTGACAAATCAATGGAGCCAGTCAAGCGGGCAATTACTGATTCAGGGTTTAAGAAAGAAGATATTGACGAAGTCATCCTTGTTGGTGGAATGACACGAATGCCACTTGTCCAAAAGAAAGTGGAAGAGTTCTTTGGCAAAAAGCCGAACGCATCAGTAAATCCAGATGAAGTGGTTGCCACTGGTGCAGCAATTCAGGCAGGACAGCTTCAAGGTGATCTTGGAAAAGACATTCTTCTTCTTGATGTTACACCGCTATCACTGGGTATTGAGACCCTTGGTGGTGTATGTACAAAACTCATTGAAAGGAATACAACCATCCCTACATCTAAATCTCAGGTATTTTCAACAGCTGCTGATAATCAGCCAAGTGTTGAAATTCACGTGCTTCAAGGTGAACGTGAGATGGCTTCGGATAACAAAACGCTCGGAAAATTTCATCTTGATGGGATTCCTCCAGCACCACGTGGTACTCCACAAGTAGAGGTGAAGTTTGATATTGATGCAAATGGTATCCTCAACGTATCTGCAAAAGACAAGGGAACAGGAAAAGAGCAATCAATTCGAATTGAGGCATCAAGTGGTCTTTCAGATGATGAGATCGAAAAGATGAAAAAAGACGCAGAGGAACATGCTGAGGAAGATAAGAAGAAACGTGAAGTTATTGAGATAAAGAATACCGCTGATACCATGGTGTATACGACTGAAAAGATGATGAAGGATGTAGAAGAAAAAAACATCGAGGTTTCTGATGAAGAAAAACAAAAAGTTGAAGATGCACTTTCTAAGCTTAAGGAACTTAAAGAAGGAGAAGATCTTGAAGCCATTAAGAGTGCATCTGAAGAGCTCTCACAAGCAGCACAGACAATTGGTATGAAAATGTATCAGGCTGAGCAAGCTGCAAACCAGCCTGAGCAGGGGGCTGATGATGCTACAAAAGAAGAGGTAAAAAAAGATGACGAAGGAACGATAGAGGGAGAAGTCGTGAACGAGCAGTAATGGTAGTTTCTTTCGCACTATGATATTGTAATTGCACATAGGCACGACTGTGCCTATGTGTTTATTACTTAGACTCTTACCAAATTGAAGCGAAAAGTAAGAGCATTCACCGTTAATGTATGTCGGAAAAAAATACAGGCCACAGAGATTTATCTGGTTTGAATTCTGATTGGAGTCCTGAGGAAAGAGAGGCTGCTTTTTCAGAATATATTGAGTGGGGACTCGAAGAGTTAGACGATGTTGTGGGAGATTATGAATTAAGCGAAGAGAGTCGGGTAGTCATAGGCTCAGATTCTGATTATTTCACTCGTGGGGAATATCATGTCATGTCAGTTAATGAAGCGCGTGAAGTTATCAAAAAAATGAGGGACTCTGACAACGTTATATCGCGGGGATACCCCATTATGATTGCGATTTTGAGCGCAAATTCCGAAGAGTTCGAGAAAGAGAAAACAAAGAGAATTCGAGATAATCAGAAGAGGTTGCTTAGTGCTGTTGAGGGCTATGATGATCAGGATCCAGTTTTTTATTTGGTAGAAGGATTTGATAAAATGCGTCACATACATAAATCGACAGTTGTTGATATACGAAAGCGTGCCTTTGAGCTCGACCATGCTGATGTGCTCAATTCAGTCTACGCTATACCAGAGGTGATTTCTGTGGGAGACCCCGATTTTGATCAAGAGGCATGGGCACAAGAAGAGAACGAAAGAAGTCACCGAGCATTTATTGAAACGATTGAGAAAGTGCAAAGAAAGATTGATACGGTGAGTGGACTTCTCAATGCTCTAGATAGTCTTGATCCAAGTCAAGAAGTAACCATTGTGTTACGAGGGGCAGTACAGGAGAGGTTTAAACTTACGGCCGCGGAAGCGCATATGAAGGTGAGACACCTTTCTCTTGATGGGAAGATATCTGATGATGATCCTCCGCTTCTCATAATATAATTTTTAGCTTTATGAAGAAAATACTTGTATCCATCATTATAATCGCTGGATTCGGATTAGCCTGGTGGCTTGGCTCTCCGCTTTTTATAAACAAAGAAGTGCATGAAGAGCTCTCACCTGAACTTGAACAAGCCGTAGAAGAAGCAATTGATGAGTTTAAGGGAAATCTAGATGAACAAATTCAAGATGAAGAGGAGATGTCTGAATTTAAAGAGGTAATGGAGACAATTGAGGACATGTCTGAAGTCTCAGATGAGATGCCAGAGATGCCTGATACTCCTGAGATTCTCAAAGTCGGATCATTTATTGATGTTGCGCATCATGGATCTGGTGAAGCCAAGGTCATTGATCTGGGTTCTGATAACGGAACAATACTTCGTCTTGTTGATTTGGATGTATCAAATGGTCCTGATTTAAGAGTTTTGCTCTCGAAAAATACACACATCATGAAATCAGCTGATTTGGGGGAGTATGTTGAACTTGGAAAGCTGAAGGGGAACAGAGGTACCCAAAATTACGTGATACCAGAAGATGTTGATGTATCTGAATACAGCTCAGTCATTATATATTGCAAGCCATTTCACGTGGTATTTAACGCTGCTGATTTGAACTAATGAGTAAAGACTATTACAAAGTACTTGGTGTTGAGAAAAGTGCCACAGCTGATGAGATAAAGAAGAAATTTCGAAAGCTTGCACATAAATATCACCCAGATAAACAGGGGGGAGATGAAGAGAAGTTCAAGGAAGTGAATGAGGCTTTTCAGGTACTTGGAGATGAAAAGAAAAGATCTCAATATGATCAGTTTGGTGCTGATTTTGCACAGCAAGGTGGTTTTGGTGGTGGCATGGGATGGGAAGATTTCATGAGAGCGGCCCGTGGCGGGGGAGGTAATTTTGGTGGTATCGATCTTGGTGATCTTTTTGGGGACATATTTGGCGGCGGTTTTTCAGGGTTTGGCGGCGGAAGACGAACACGCCGGGGGAATGATATACAAGTGGACGTGGAGGTAAGTTTTGAAGAGGCGGCATTTGGAATTGAAAAAGAAATTAAGCTTACAAAAAACAATGACTGCGATAGCTGCTCAGGTTCAGGAAATGAACCGGGCTCAAAAGTGAATA
>CAZCAB010000064.1:0-5597 GCA_964496615.1 uncultured Gammaproteobacteria bacterium
TTCGTGTATTGGCTTAACGACCCACAGGTGTTGATCATCGGAGGCATCTTGCTGTGCTATGGCTTGTATAAATCCAGACCCATCGCGAAGCTCCAAAAATGCAATTTTCCCGCTTGATCTCTTATTGTAAAGCCACCCCTTTATTGTCACTTCTTCTCCTTTATGCTCCCCAATGTCCTTTATGAGTACATGCATATATCATTTATGAATAGCGAAAAATAGCCACTCCTGGCTCACTGTAAGAATACCAAAATGAAGGAAGGTTGACAACGAGCCTTTTTTATGCTAAACTGAAGTGCTGTCTTCTTGAACGGTTGAGTATGTAAAAGGGTATATACTCAACCGTTCAATGGGAGGATAGATGCAGTATGTGGAACAATTCGTGTATTGGCTTAACGACCCACAGGTGTTGATCATCGGAGGCATCTTGCTGTTCGTTGGAGTGGTCGGAGCGATGATGGCGGAAGATGGCTTCAGCCTCGGCCAGACTTTGACACTGGTGGCGATCTCGACCGTTCTCGCAATCGTCGCAATCGAAATTCTCAGCTTCACCACAGGAGACGACTCATGGCTCTGGCAGCTCTGGCAATCATCGCACTCATCCTGATCATCGGCTGGCCGATCTTCGGCCCGCTGCTCAGAGGCGGTCTTCGCCTGGTTCGTTGGGGTCTCGTGATCCTGTTCATCATGGCCGCATTCCAGGTGATCGGTGGCGACCTCTGGGCTCGGTACGGCTGCTTCTAGTGACGCTGTACCTGCTGCTCGTAGGAAGTGCAATGATCATCATGCTCGTAGGCCTTGGCATCATCCTGCCTTGGTCACCAAAGGAGTACGCGCTGATCGCACTTCTGGTGCTTGCGGCGCTTTCTCTGGTCCTGTGGCTGAGCATGAAGCACGATCCAGACTTTGGTCCCGCACCCAAAAACAAAGACGCCCCGACGCAGATTCACCAAGAATCTTCCGGGGCGCAAAACAATCCTTTCATGGGATTTTTTTAATAGAAAACTTTTTTGTCCAAATGATACTCGCCAAATGAAAGCAACTGCTTGCGCGAACGGCCATAATGAAAAGGCTGTGCATCATCTCCCACGCAAGCCCCACACACCATCCCCCCAGATGAAACAGAAAACATTACCACATCTTTTTCATCACACAAAGCACAACTTGAAAGCTCCGGCACGACACCAAGATGCGAAAGCAACTGGAGCAAATATCGATCAACAAACTCCCCATCTATTCGTCTAACCCTCACACACTCTAAAATCCATTGTTTGAAAAAATCAAAAAGACGATCATCTGGATTTCCAGGACCGACGAAACGATCAAAGATCGATAGTCCATATGCCATAACCATCCGTCTTTGTATATCATTATGTAATCTATGAGCTTTTATTATTTGCACACTTCCGATGTATTCAAACTGTCTACCCGGATGAACCTTTAGATCCACGAAAAAAGACGGCTCAAGATGAGCCGTATTTTTGCTGGTTATTTTCTTTACTCCCTTTGCAACAAGCTCGCATTTCCCCTTCTCTTTCGTATACATGCTAATCACTTGATCAAACTCACGAAAATCTCGCCGGGATACTATAATGGCATGCATACTACACCCCAAGACCTTTATAAAAATGGTAGTAAAATTTTATTTTGTTATACAGCTCATGAGCACTTGACCTGCCGTTATGTCCACCCGCCTCATTTATCAAATGCGGAAACGTATCGAAGATTAATCGAATTTCCTCTTCATGTCCTTCAAGCATTTTAGCGGTGCGCCATATTTCGGTGAAACTTCGCATCGTATCTGCATCACCTGCTTCAAAACTCTCTCTCATTAACTCTTTGTATTCTTCATTGGACGTTGCCTCAAAAAATGCCTCTAATTCCTCAGGAGTTGGCTGTACATCACCTGATATGAGCTCAAAGTAGATTGATTCAAGACGTGCCCGAGCAGCAATCTCTTCTTTTGGAATTTCAGGATTCATGTGATTGTGAATCTATGTGTGATTGCAGGATAATCATAGCGGCCTTTTCATCCCGACTAACATCTCCGGGCGTCTTGTCGGCCTGTTTGCTGCTAAAACGCTCGTCAACAAAATCAATCGGAATATCAACGTGCTTTCTTAAATTCTCCCAAAACTCATGGACGCGTTTCGTATTCTCATTTTCACCTCCATCTAAGCTATATGGCATTCCAATGACTATACGATCTATCTTTTCTTCATCAATAAGGGTGATAAGCTCAAGCTCCCAATCACCATGGTCAATAACACCATAGGGCAAAATAACATCCATGTCAGAATCGGTCCATGCAAGACCAATCCTTTTTTTTCCATAATCAATACCTAAAATGTTCATACCTCATCTGGTCTTCGAGTTACTACCTGCGCACCTGCTTCAGTCACCACAATGGTGTGTTCGAAATGAGCTGACAAACTTTTGTCAGTAGACAAAATACTCCAGCCATCATCAGCGGTTTGCACCTTATGGGTTCCCAGAGTAATCATCGGTTCAAGTGCCAGCACGACTCCAGGTTCCAAAATCCATTTCTCAAGATCCCTATCATAATAATTAGGAACACGCGGCTCTTCATGCACTGCATGACCAACCCCATGACCCACAAGATCACGCACAATACCATATTTCCCCTTTGATTTGACGAACGTTTCGATTGCCTTTCCGATGTCAGCAACAGTACCTCCTGGCCTTACCGCGCGAATACCAACCTCGAGTGCTTCGCGGGTCACCTCAATCAGCTGGCGCGCATCAGCCGCCAGATCCCCCACAGGAACAGTCAAAGCAGTGTCAACAAAAAGTCCACCTTCCTTCGGATACTGCATACCGATATCTATGCTGAAGATATCTCCATCTTTGAGCACTTTTTCTTTGGTTGCGATACCATGGACGACTTCCTCATTTACTGAAGCACAAATGGTTGATGGAAACGGTGTATCACTCGGCCGTGCCCTATACCCCTTAAAGGCAGGAATGCCGCCAACATCTAAAATCATGTGCTCGGCTTTTACATCAATCTCCCAGGCAGAAACACCCGGGACAACCATCTTTTCAAGCTCAGCTAAAATAACACCCATCTTCTGACCAGCATCTTTAAGCACCTCAATTTCTTCTTTTTTCTTAATATATGTCATATACGTATATAGCAGTCTAACATAGAAAAAAGGCTCTGCAAAGCCTTAAAAAATAGCGAAGCCGACTCGGTAATCCGGTCGGCTTTGCCTCCTCGCGCACGCGTCCTCTTGATCCTTAGCAGATGTGGGCCTACACAGGGAAAAGGATCTTCGGGTTATGCGCCCTTCATCTCAACTGGCGACCTTAGTGGCCAGCGAGGACCCTAATAACGGGAATTGGTGAGATTGATCTATCAGAGTCGTCGACGAAGACCTTGGATGATCAGTGCTGCGAAGACCAGCAGCGTCAACGTTCCGAGTGGGCTGAGGCCCATGATGCACCTCCCATAGTGCGAGGGGCAACCATCCTCCTCGGTGCCCCTTCATATATATTTCGCTAAAATAAGCGAAATATATATGAAGGGGCACGTTTACAGAATATTGAACTATACCACGTTTTTCCTCTTTTGTCAAGTATTACAAAAAACCGGTATAAGCCGGTTTTTCTAGTTAGAAAATTGCTTTTTGTATCAATTCCTCAACTTCGTCTATGCTCTTGCTCCCCTCCACCCGACTCAGATGCCCTATGCTCTCATAATAGTCAGTAATGGGCAAAAGTGCCGTGTTCCCTTGATCAGCAATACGTTGCTTCACAATCTGAGGATCATCATCTGAACGCGCTTGCTCAATATCAGTCCCAGGCACTGCTTTTCCCTGTTTTGCAAATTCTAGCCGCGTGGAAAGTCGTTCGAGCGCCTCTTCGTCAGAAAGAGCTATTTCTACTGCGATAACTTCGCTTGATATGCCTCTGCTTTCAAAAAAACCTTGATACAGCCTCGCCTGCTCAACTGATCGAGAAACTCCATCAAGTACCACTCCGCTACCAGCATCAAGATGCTTCGCAATCTCTTTTGAGGTAATCGAAAAAACAAAATCAGACGGCACGAGCTTACCTTGTTTCATGGCTTCTAGATTTTTCTCGTCCTCTTCAGATGCTTCAGGATCAGCTGCGAGAGCCCGAAGTAAATCACCTGTTGCAATGTGCGCATAGCCACTTTTTATTGCAAGTCTCTTTGCCTGGGTTCCCTTGCCACTTCCCGGCACTCCTAAAAGGATAATCACTTTTTTCATATTACTCAACTCCAAATTCTTTTTTAAACACCTTGATGACGGCATCTCTATCATTACCACTAATACTCCCTTTATTTTTTAAACTAGTCAATTCCTCTTGTATATTCAAAAGAGATAGTTCGCCTCTATAATCTTGTGAGCGTTTGATAAGGGCATCCTGGATCAATTTTGCCTCATTTTGGTCAACAGAAGACATGCGAGAATATGAAACTAACCGCCGAATCATTTTTGTCGAGACAGGATGCTTCTCCTGTGAAAGTCCACTTGTATTAAAGAATACTCCCATATGCAGTAGGAAAGAATATAGCATATGGGAGAGCATTTGACAAGTATGCCGCTATCAATTAAGCTTCTTGAAGCATTTCTTGGAGGTATCGAATTGTTTTACAGATCAAAAGCACACCGAACTAGGTGGCGCGCAGCCTTCTACCCACTAGCCATCTATGGTGTCTTCATGCATCGACTGCATGTGAGACGAACGGGGTATCCCCCACTCTACAAGCAAGGTATCTTGGACGAGATCGACAGTACGGCAGACGCCTGTGCAGTACTCCTCGGCCTTGGTATCAAAAGGAGCACGTAATGCGTAGCAGCATCGTATCGCTCATCTTCCTGTCTATCGCCCTACTGACTGCAATGCCAGCCCAGGCGCAAGACATGGTTTCAGTGAGCGTACATTCATCAGAGTGGTTCAGTGTCAGTCCGACCCCGACGACACTACGCATTGACTGCGTGCATGACGCTGACAATCAAGCGCACACCTGCGTCGTTCAAGTCGTCATGTCCAAAAGCGGTCCAACCAGCATCTCTCTGGAAACCGCGAATGGATGTTCGACAATCTACACGATCGAAGCGCTCGGTCCGCGCGTGTTTCATCTGCCAGCGTGCATCTCAGACTAGGCCGACAATGACTTCCTCGGCCACATCCCCACGGAGTAAAGGAGGACGTGGAGAGCCGAGGAAGAAAAACCCGCAACGCGGGTTTTTTGATACTTGACAAGATACGCGGCATGAAGTACAGTATGGTGTTCATGGCAAAGGAGGTGAAGCATGAACACAACTGTCCGAAAGTGGTTCTGGATTTGGGTGATCGTAGTCTACACGGCCACAACTACTCTGTACCTGTATCTCACGTGGGTGTTTTGCAAGACGCCCCACCTGATTGAACAGGCAGGAATGCTGTGTCTCGCCATCGGCCGTGAGGCTGGTGTGCCTGAAGCATACCTGGTATTCAACCAACAGATGTACCACCAGATGACCCCCTTGCTGTTGCCGAGTGCATGTGTGACTGCAGCATTGATCTTTTATCTCCTCGTCGGAAAGCTGAGGAGTACGGACACG
>CAZCAB010000065.1:0-1024 GCA_964496615.1 uncultured Gammaproteobacteria bacterium
TTTTTCTTGTAAAACTCGTAGGTTTTTGAAAGATTTTTGACTGAAATGAGAGCCATAACGGAGCTTAGTATAGCCTTTTTTTTACGTTGTGTACAGAGGGTTGACAAGAGTGCTTTTTTCTGCTATAGTTATTCGTTAGTTAAGCGCTTGAAAGTGCGCTAAACTAAGCCATTTCCGTTCATTCCTAGCTCGGCATTGGGCCCTGCTATAGCCAAGGGAATACCTTGAACCACCGCACCGTTCTCTCGTTCGCCCTGTTGGTTTTCATCTTCACCGGCTGCGCAAGCGCCCCGTCGGTCTGGGTCGACGGATTCGACCATGGACTCAAGCAGATCCATGACGATTTCAGCCCGGACGGAGACATCCTTCGGCCGGGGCGTCAGCAGGACTGCGACCCCTTCGGCACCACCGGTCAGTACCTAATGGTCCTTCAGGATAAGCTGGAGCAAGCTGAGAAGTTCTCCAGCGGGAAGTTCCGCGACAATCCTGACTACAGGCACGTCGCGATCTACGCCCATCTCATCCGCATCAAGCAGGACATGATTCGCACGACATGCAACATGCCGGTGACCATCTGTGTTCGGACGGGCGGTCCTGGAAATGAGGTCTGCGGACGGCTGGATGACCCCGACGTTTCGGCTGCTGCCGGCGAGGAGCACCGTGGCATTACCGCCATGTACCCATTCCACTTGCGCCACGAGTTCCTGCTCGGGTCGACCGTCTTGCTCGAGCCTGGTGGCGACGTCAACGACATGACCGAGTGCCAGAAGCACAACCTCGGCCGGTCGTGGTGGGACGTCATCGCTCGCCAAGCGTGTGAGAGAAAGGCCTACAAGAAGAATAACGAGTTGTCCAACACCTTCATTGCGAAACGTTTCGTCTCACAAACGGAACAGATTCGCAAGCTGCAGGTGCGGGTCAGCGAGCTCGAACTCTACAACCAGTCCTACGAGGAGGACGAGGAAGAGCCCGAGTAGTCTCGTTTATCTCCATATCCGCAGGCGGGAGCTGCGCGCGAGTAATC
>CAZCAB010000065.1:1124-5526 GCA_964496615.1 uncultured Gammaproteobacteria bacterium
TGTTCATTCTGTTTGCCCTGTTCGTTTTCATTTCCACCGGCTGCGCCAGTGCGCCTCAGGCAGTCCGCACGGATGACTTTGCCGCCGAGGTCCTGGAACTGACAGAGGGGCCGCGGAATCGCCGAATGGGGTTTACCAGCACCATGATCGAGATGGTGTCGGCACCGTATAAGGCAGCACGAACCTGTGATCCACTGGGCAAAGCGGGCGTGCTGTATCACAAGTTGAGCACCCTCCGTCAAAGGGCGCTGAAGCGTAGCCGTCAATACTACCCCGAAACTCCGGGCTACGACTCGCTCGTCATGTACGCAGTGCTCTTTGACTCGATGCAAACCCAGCTCACTTTGCAGTGCAACTTGCCGCGTAAAGTCTGTATCCGTACCGCTGCGGAGGGAGCGGCTCAGGATTGCGCCCCTCCAGGGGATCCAGCTGTGATCGCAGCATCTGGTAAGGAGCATCGTGGCATCCACGGGCACCTATACCCTGACAGCAAGTTTTCGTTGTCTCTGGAGCGGCCAACATTCGTGCCGGCTACTCGATGCGATGATTTGTACCCGGGGCGTTCGTATGTCCGTGCAAAAAAGCGGGCAGAATGTCAGGAAAGGCTCAATCGGAAGTATCAAGGCCTAACTCCGCTGACTCAGAACGAGATCCTGGATCGCATTTGGGAAGTTGGGAGTAAGTTGTCGGGCTTGCAACACCGCATGTACAAGGATGGTGACTTCCCGCGTGAGATAGTCTACGGACCTCGAAAGCGATCATCGAACGCCGAGTAGTCTCGTTTATCTCCATATCCGCAGGCGGGAGCTGCGCGCGAGTAATCGCGCGCGCCCCGCCTCGGATCAAACAAAAGTTCAGTGTGTTAAGCGCGTACAGCGCGTTTGCCACACCGGGCATTTCGCACGGTGGCTGCAACCTGAGGAGGATTTACCATGCAGCGTACCCTGTTCATTCTGTTTGCCCTGTTCGTTTTCATTTCCACCGGCTGCGCCAGTGCGCCACCACCGCCTTACTCGAACGACTTCGCAGCCGCGGTCCTCGAGATCGACAAGGGTTTTGAGGGCTGTGACCCGCTCGGCGTGAGCGGGAAGACGCACTACAAGTTGGGCGTTTTGCACGAGGCTGCAACCCAACGCCAGACTGACGCGGCGAGCTACCGCGCGCCGGGTGCATATGTCGGACAGTTCGCAGGCATGCAGGATCGCATCGCGACGTACTGCAAATTGCCGATGCGTGTGTGTGTCGATGCGCGGGATTCGCAGTTCTGTGGTCCACCAGGCGATCCGACGTTGATGTCAATCATCCAGGGTTCTCACGGCTACATCTACGGCGAACACTATCTCTCCGGAGAGGCGAGTTTGATGCTTTGGACTCCGGTTCGGGAGCGCAAGCATCATTGCTCGTATAAGCGGTTGGGGCGCGATTACTTTAGCGCCAAGGCGCGCAAAGAGTCGTGCGACAGCGCCGAGAAGCGGCTGCTCAAGAGCCAGGATGAGGGCGACAAGAACCTGGAGTATCTCAGGAGACGCGTCCGACAGTTCGAGATGCTGAGGAGTAAGCCTTCTCGGTAGATCGTCACTGTCTTTCACGTAGACTATCCGCAGGCGGGAGCTGCGCGCGAGTAATCGCGCTGCGCCCCGTCTCGGATCAATCTAATACACCAATGATGGTGTTTTTTTGTTATGATCCAGTACTTGAGTAGTTTCGGATCGCGTATCTCCAAAATGCTCTGGCGGTAAGAAGAAAAAATGCAGTGATAGCAAATGTGAAAAAGATTGTTGTGAGCGCCCATTTCCCTGTGAGGACAAGGAGTGGCATGTTTCCTGCAAATGCAATTGGAATGAGAGTGAGTGAAAGAATACGGAGCGCTTTTGGAAAAACAAGAATAGGGAATTTACCAATATCGACGGTCACCTCCCACAGGCTGTTTATGTTATCGATTCTCTCAAACCAAAAAGAAAGCGTGTTGAGCATGAGTACAACCGCGTAATCAATGGCAACTGCACAGAAAAAAAGTGGCACAACCATCAGCGCGTGCCAAGCTGAGGCTGCAAAGTCGAATTGAGAAAAAAGCCAGATGAGAATTACCACCTGTGTGAGAAAACGCCAGACACCATTAATGGTAAAGACCCTGAGGGATATGAGGAAGAGCGGAGATATGGGCTTTGTGATATAAAAATCGAATTCTCCATCCGTAACAATGTTGGGCAGATCTGGTAGGTTATTACCAAAGAAAATATCAAAGAATTCTACCTCCATGATCCAAAAGACGGTGAGTAGATATACCTCTTGTCTTAGAAGTCCTCCGAGTGAATCAGTGAATGAAAAAATAATTTCAATAGTAAGCACGACCATGGCGAGCCACAGGAAGTTTGTGATTATCTTAAGCCATGCGTTTTTCCTATACTGCGCCATGTAGGAAACATTGTTTTCAAACATGACCTTGTACACACGAAGATATTGCCTCATATTCCTACTCCATCATATGTTTTGAGCCCTCGTCTGTACGTGAATTCCACAATCATTTTCATGACAATAGCCCAGACAACGGCGAATACCATGTGTTTATACACCACTGCCCCGGTTATATTCTCCAAGAATATTTGAGCCGGGATATACGCAAGGTATTGAAATGGTAAAAGTGCTGCAATACTCTGCAGAATCATGGGAAAAAAGTGAAGCGGCGCAAGTTCACCGTTAAGTACGGTATTAAGTACATATTTTACTTGTTTGAGTGCTGTGGTTTCACCAATCCAAAATGATAAAATACCAATGAGGTATTCAAACATATGGGATATGAAGTACGCAACGAAGAGAAAGAAAACAAAGTGAACATACACCATGTTTGATTCAGGAAGGCGGATGTACTGGGGAAAAAGAAAATACACCAGCGCAGTGATCGCGGCGATGAGGAAAATAGAGATACATTTATACCCAACTTCTCTGAAGAAGTTTTGCCAGTAGTACGTTATCGGTTTTACGAGCCATTGATTGAGCGCGCCACCCATGACATCCAAGCGCGTTATGCGTGACACATGCGAATGCGCTGCAAGTGCTATAAATGCAACAACAATATAATAGGTCACGATGTCTGCCCGGGTGAACCCAGCAATATCTGTTCTGTCGCCATACACTGACAGCCAAATAAAAGGAAAGACGATAAATTGCATTACATCTACAAGTATCCATGTGATGACACGGAGGCGATATGCAAGATGACGCTGGACATTATTTGACACGATTTTAATGTATTTTTTCATGATGATGCAGATGAGTACCCCTTGAGTGCCTTAAGCCAAACTAATCGGGCAATTGCCAAGCTGATAGTTGCGGCAAAGATTGCACCCACGATAAGAGGTAAGGAGAGTTTTCCGGTAAGAGCTTTTGCTGGGACGGTGGCAATGAATGCAAGTGGTAGTATGAAAGTATAGAGTGTGTGTAACATTCCCGTATATATGTCGGTTGGGTAACGTGCCAATTCCTGGAATCGAAATGAGACAGCATTCGTCGCCCACCCGTGTATTGATTTGAAGCTGATTGTTTTTACGATGATCATTATTGAGTAGAGCACTACCTGTCCACACAAGATCAAAAAGATGTAGACTGGCAGCATGGCAAGGGTTTGTACAAGGGGGACATATTGTAGTCCATAGGCAAGCAATCCGACACCCACTAACGTGCGCCCGGCGTCATCAACATCAATTCGATGGGTGGCAGCCAAGAATTGGGCATCCACTGGCTTTACAAGTAGCCAATCTAATGTCCCTTTATTGATGAGTTCATCAAAAACGTGGAGCCCTCCTTTGTAGAAAAACCACGCAAAGGTGTCCGCGATCATAAATGTTCCAATCAGTACGAGCATGTTATGGTAATCCCATCCTGAGATGGTTCCAATATGTCCGAATATGATATTGATAGCAAGAAGTATGGTAATGGATTCAGCAGTTGTAAGAGACATGCGCCACCAAAAATTACCTCGGTAGCTAAAGCTCTTCATGAGGTTTATTTTAAATAGTTTGATGTATAGTTTGATGTATCTCATACTATCGTCCTATTGCTTCATATCTACGAATGCCTCGCTGCCAGACAATATAAATAATGATTATGATGATGAGTGCCCATAGGAGTTGGTGGATCAAAATGTCTTGGAACTGATCAATTCTGCCGAGCAGGATTTGGACGGGCACAAACAATAGATATTGAAACGGGAGAAATTCGACAATGCGCTGCGCCCACTCAGGGAAGATATCCAGAGGAATAATTGATCCATTGAGAAAGTTGCTTGCAATCAAGAGTGCATATACCGCGCCGCGGCCATCGGTTAGCCAAAACGTTGCGAGCGAGCCAAGATAATAAATAAGGAAATAAAACAAAAGCGCGATTATTGTAAATACAAGAAAGT
>CAZCAB010000066.1:0-5375 GCA_964496615.1 uncultured Gammaproteobacteria bacterium
ACCTCGCTGTCTACCGCACCAGGATCTGCCGATCCACCGTCCCGGAATGCGAGCAGAGGCTCAGTTCCTGGCTGCAGTTCGCCGAGACCGTTCTCCTCTCGGCCAGGGAGCAGCTCGAGCTCGACGCACTCCTCACACGAGCGCGGCAGCTTCAGCGAGACTCCCTGCGGATCCGCACCTACGAGGTCACCTGGGAAGCCAGGCCATGGCTCGAGGAGCTGACCGACAACTACGGACGGTTCCCCAAAGAGCCGCCCCTCCTGCACTCCTGGGTGAACGCCGCAGAGCAGCTGCTCGAAAAGCTGCAGGAGATGCAGAGGCAGTCCCAGATCGCCCAGGCGAAGTACGAGGAAGAGAAGGACCGGGAACTCGCTCAACGGCTGTCCGCGGACCGCGAATACGCCGAAGAGGCGATCGCCACGCTCAAAAGCGGCGGGTTCATCGACTGGTGCTGGAGCACCTTCGTCTACGTCACGAGCGACATCGAGAACGAGCTCGACCCGCAGGACCTGGAACGCCTCAGGCGCGCCTCCATGACCAACGAGCGGGCCATGGAGCGCGCCGAGGAGAGGCGCAACATGTACTGGACCCTGGAGGACCGCTACGGCGACTTCACCAGGAACTCCAAGTACTTCAAGCGCCTGGCTCGCGAGCGGAGTCAGAGGACCTACGAACGCGCAGAGCACCACCGGAACAGCGTCCACAACTACCGGAGTTCCGTAGAGTTCCTCGCCGACCGCGGCATGGAGCTCAAAGGGTGGGCGCTCAAGTACAAGGTCCAGCGGCTCAAGCGGGACAACCGCCGCACCTGGAGGCGTCAGGTGCGCAAGCTCAGGAGAGAGCAGGAGAACTCCTGAGCCACACCCCCGCCCCTCCTTCGGGAGGGGCGGGGTGAAGTCGGGGGTGATTGCAAAATATCACCCCCGGCCCAAATGCAAAAACCACTGATAGTGGCTTTTTTATTTATCCAAAAAGAACTAACGGATTGTTGGTGTAAACAGCCGCAGCAGCTGACTATGGAGCTCACTATTGGCGACAATGTAATCCTGTCTCCCGCGTTTCCATGGGTTACCGTCAGAATCTGTTGCGATTGCGCCAGCCTCGGTGCAGATTAATACCATCGGCGCCAAATCCCAATCTAATCCTGCATTTCCAACGTGAAAATCGTATGCACCAGTTGCAACATGACAGCTTGCGAAAATAGAGAAATAATTAAAAATCCAGGCCTTCGAATGCTGCATCATACGTATGCGCATTGCTCGAAAGCGCTCAATATAGTCGCCATACGTACCTGCCTCATTTGCCTGAACAAAAATACCTTTTGCCTTATCAAGCTGCGTCAGTCGACTTACAGAAAGCTTAGTGTCATTTTTAAATGCACCACCTCCTTTTTTTGCGAAAAACAAATCATCTGAAACAGGGCTATAGATGACAGCAAGCTCAAGCTGTCCTGATACTTCAAGTGTAATCATTACTGCCCATAGTGGGATGCCACTTGAAAAATTATGCGTGCCGTCAATAGGATCAACAATCCAAAGATACTCTGACTCGGGATTGATTATTTCGGGATGCTCTTCGCTCAAAATTCCATGTAGTGGATATTTCTCCAGGATCTTTTGGATGATAAATTGACTGACCGTTTCATCAGCCTCGGTAACAACATCACGTGGATCACTTTTTTCCTTCCTCTCGAGATTCGTACCATAAAAAGAAAGGGCAAGACTGCCCGCTTCTTTTGCCAGTTGTTTGATGAAATGCTCCATCACACATCAATTTTAGCGGCTACTCGCTCGATTGCCTTCACAAAGGCAGCGGTTCGCATGCTGACGTCATATTTTTCCTTTGTATCCCACACTTCATTGAACGCAGACACCATAATCTTTTCGAGTTTTTGAAGCACGTCTGCTTCAGTCCAATGCTCCCCTTTTACATTTTGATCCCATTCAAAATAACTTACGGTTACCCCACCAGCATTTGCAAGCACATCGGGGACGACAATGATTCCTTTCTCTTCTAAAATTTTATCTGCCTCAGGTGTGGTTGGGCCATTTGCAAGCTCAACAATTGCTTTTGCCTTTATGTTATCAGCATTGTCTCTGGTGATTTGATTTTCAAGTGCAGCTGGGACAAGAATATCCACGTCAAGCTCGAGTAGTTGTGTGTTTGAAATTCTCTCATGCTCAACATCACGACAGACCGACCCTTCACAATACACAGCTTTAAGTTCTCGTGTTTCCTGCTTCACTTTATCAACACTTTCAGGATCAAGACCATCTTGCGCATAGATACCACCTTTTGAATCTGATACGGCAACGATCTTGTACCCAAGCTTGTGCAATATCTTTGCCATGTAACTCCCGGCATTACCAAACCCTTGAATCGCAACTCTTGTTTCAGATGGGGTCCAATTCATTTTTTTTGCAAGCTCTATGGTGCAGTACACCCCACCTTGCGCCGTTGAAAATCCTCTTCCTTCTGATCCGCCCTGATCAATAGGTTTTCCGGTGATAACACCCGGGTCGTCCTTTCCCGTAATCTTTTCATATTCATCGCGCATCCATGCCATGATCTGCGGGTTGGTATACATATCAGGTGCTGGCACGTCTTTATCAGAGCCGAGTACTGGCCACATCTTTTGCATATACCCACGAGACAGCCTTTCAACCTCGTCAGGAGAAAGTTCCTTCGGATTTACAATAACTCCACCTTTTCCACCGCCCAAGGGAATATTTACGGTTGCCGTTTTGATCATCATCCAAAAAGAAAGTGCCATGACCTCCTCTTTGGTTACATTTTGATGATATCTGATACCACCCTTATATATCCCAAGTGCATTATTGTACTGTGATCTATACCCAGTGAATACATGAACATTCCCATCATCCATTTTTACCGGAATTGCAACCTCAACAAGACGATCTGGCCGCTTAAGTATTTCGTGGATATTTTTATCAAGATCAATCACTTTGGCAGCACGATTCAGCTGCCTCATTGCATTATCAAATGGATTGTCCATATATATAGCTATTTCTACCCTTATTTTACGCATTCTTCCTTTTTGGTCAAGTGGGGAAAAATTATGGAAGAACTATCCGCATACAAAATCAAAACCTTGCTCTTCTACCATAGAATTCACTTCTTTTATACCTTTTTGCGTCACCAGCTTATCGAGCTTTATCAAAAAACCCTCGCAAAATACTGTATTAGTCTTTTTAAATAACTCCCTCATATGTGGCAACCTATGAGCGTCTGAGTCAGGATCAAAGTCCTCAAAATACGCAGAGACAAACAAATCTTCAGGCACGCCATGTTCAATGAGGAAACCAAGCAAATTTCTAAAATCTGTGTAATGAGGTGTCTCTTTCCCCAAGAAACGAACCGTTATGCGCTCTGTCATGGCTTCATTTAGCCATACAAGCCGCTGCAAGGAATTGGAATTCCTTGTAGATCCAAATCTCAAACCCAAAGATAAACTGTGAACGTGATTTTTGCGATAGCGTTCAGGAATATCCTCATCCATATCCTCGATCCCCAGGATTTCACCAGAAAGGGCATGAAGCATCTCGTGAGCAAAAACGCCGTATTCGCGATCCTTCGGTATTCTTAAAGAGAATTTGAGTGTCCTTGCTCGTTGTTCAAAACTCCCCACACGAAGATCTCTCTCAAGCTCAGAATAAAATAGGTCTACAACTTGAAATCGTACCGTATCCAAAACATGGCTGAATCGCTCAAGAACATGTTCTGGCAAATACCCGCTCTCAATGTGTGTACGCACATCATCAATGAGCCGTGGTTTGTACTCCCCCTCAATTCTATTGAGTAATGCCTCCTGTTTATCCTCCACATCCCTTCGATTTTTCTCAGCACATAGTTCAAAAAAATCAATACCGACTGGACTTTTACCTGACTCATCATAGTCATAAAAACGAGTAAGCAGGATGTCTGAAACCTCATCAATAATTGCATGAGCTCGCACTCTCTGGCGTAAGGTATCCTGGTCCACACCCTCACGATCAAAATCAGGATGACGATGTAGCTGCTCTTCGACCATGTCCTCCATCTCTTGATCTTGAGAATAATCAAAATTCTCTTTGTCTAGTATATCCAATAACTCCTCTTGATTCAGCTCGGTCAGAACTTCCCTAAAAAAGAGTTGAAGAGGGTGTATTGAATGGGTTTTATCAATTTCTATATATTCATCAATCTGGACAGATTGTGCAAACTCTGCCATTCTTCGTTGATCACTCCTCATTGTCTTAACGAGTACCGCCTCCGGTACACCCAGTTCTTTCATCCTCAAAAAAAACCCACCGATCGTTCCACCACCTTTCTCGTCAGACTGGTACTCTAGAACTTTTTCAAGATGTTCCGGACTGTTGACTTTAATTTTCGTGAACTTGGCTCGCTGCCTCGAAGATGAGGACTCAGTCATATGATTGCTAGGATGCATTACTGAATTAATAATACATGTCTACCCATTAATTAGCAATTCAATTGAAGTCACTTTAGACACTTAAAAACGACTCAATAAACTTGTCAGCGTGAAACGCAACATATATACTCATTTAGGACTCACCAAGGAGGATGTCCATGACAATTAGGAAGAAAAATCTTCTGGTCGCAGTCTGTCAGTCAATCGCCACCGTACTCACCGGCTGCAGTGACGTCGAGCAAGACGAAACGTCCTCTGACGTTGAGCTGCGCTACTTCTACAAGATCACCACAATCTGGGGTGTCCCCCACGCGGGCGCTCGGCTTGAGGACTTCTATCCCGAGGATGGTGCTCCAGGGTTTCCAGTGAGAAACCAAGTCGGACTGAACACCATCGGTCACCGGCACTGGCACTTCGGGCTTGGCGGCGTACGCAAGGGGATGTCGCTTGTGATCGGCAAGGACGGGAGCGCCGAGCTCAACCACGATTCAATGGAGCAAGTCCGTGTTGAGTGGGGAAGGAGCACACAACTCTCAGGTCCGAAGCATATCAGACACACCGGCACAATCGTGATGCGAGAGTTGTAGATAGGCTCCGTCGACTGCCAGAAACGTCGACACTTCACTGAGTTTTTATTGATGTAAAAGTTCACGAATTAAAAAATGAACCCAATGGTTCATTTTTTAATACTTTTAAAGTGCTTTATCTATCAATTCCTTCAACTTCTCTTTCTGCATGCCACCTGTCTCTTTTCCTACCACTTCCCCACCTTTGAATACCAGAAATGTTGGAATACTCAGCACTTGATATTTCCCAGCTGTCCCTTGATTTTCATCAACATTTACTTTACCAATCTTTACCTTACTCGTATCATACTCACCAGCAAGCTCTTCTACAATAGGACCCATCATCTGACATGGCCCACACCATGGTGCCCAAAAAT
>CAZCAB010000067.1:0-5283 GCA_964496615.1 uncultured Gammaproteobacteria bacterium
ATGGGGTATATGCAAAGTAACAGAGATGCGACCCAAGAGCAGATTGATAAGATGGTGGAAGAACGCATTAAAGAAATGGAAGCTGAGCTCGCAGAAAAAATGTCAAAACAAAAAAAAGAGGATGCTCAAACAAGATCGTATAGAAGTAGTTCGCCCGAGCCTGAGGAGCTCCCGGAAGATTTTCTTCTTAAAAGAATGGAGGATGAATAAAAGAAACAAAAAAACGGCATCGCCGTTTATGGATTGTGTTGGGGCAGGATGAAAATCGACTGCCCCTTTTTTTGGATCACGTACTCACGTACGCAGCACTGAAGCTGAAAACGTACGGATAATTGCCTGAAAGCGGCCTTTCACAGAGGTACCTTTCTGCATGCCAAAACTCATCAGTCAACGATCGGCCGATCTTTGTCAGACCATCGGCTGAAAAGAGTTGGAAGAACCGGACATACCCGAAACCGCGCCTACCAACACCGGCTTCGAGCGCATCTGCCATGTCCCCAGCCGGATCGCCGTCTGCTTCGGTGACCTTTGGCAATGCACATGCGTGGACATGCAGGAGTCTCCCATGCACGTTTGAATTCATTCGGCTGAACGCACGGCCCCAGTACTCGACTAGGTTTGCCCCAAACCTGTTGATCGAAAGTGGTGACAAGTGAATCCCGCGCTTCCACTGATAGACAGGCACCCCAGGCGAGAGACCTGCCAACAAGCGAAGGTGCCTAATGTGGGCGCCGATGTGGATGTCGGTATCGTCGCCATCGAGCGTGAGAGCTCGCTTCCGAGCTTCAGCCAGAACCAGCTCATGGCCACCAGGATCGTCCAGCAAGCCCGCCTGATCGAGCTCTGAGACGACAAGGGCCATGTAATCCGGATCCACATCCCAAAGCAACCTCTCAGAAATCCAGGCCGGATCTTTTCTAAAATGGCGACGACGCGCTAACTTCAGGACCGCAGCAACTTCTGGCTGTGCTAAGAAGCCCGCGATCTCTTCTTGTGTACCCTCAAGAAATCCTGTTCTGACGCTTTCTGCGTTCATGTGTACCCTCCGATGTGCGCTGTAATACCTCTTAGCAACATATAGTAAAAAGCGTTAAAAGTCAAGTATCAAAAAAGACCCATTGATTGGATCTTTTTAAAATAGTATGTTTACAATTGCGCTTCTACCTCTGCGACAAAATCGGTTTCTTCTCTCTCAATCCCCTCTCCGAGTTCATACCGAGCGAATCTTCGAATTGAAATTTTCTCACCAATCTCTCCCGTCTTTTCGGTCAATAGCTGCTCAATCGTCTTATCTTCATCTTTGATGAATGACTGCTCCAAAAGACAATGCTCTGAGTAGTATTTCCCCATCTTACCTTCCAAAATTTTCTCAATCATGTCTTCTGGCTTTCCTTCATCCTTGAGCTGGGCGCGGTACACTTCTTTTTCACGCTCAAGCTCATCTGCTGAAACATCCTCACGTCTCACATGACGTGGAGCCGCTGCAGCAATGTGCATAGCAATATCTTTTACCAATGCCTGGAAGTGCTCATTTTTTGCAACAAAGTCAGTTTCACAGTTGACCTCAACCAAAACACCAACACGACCTGCGCCGTGGATATAGCTTGAGACAATTCCTTCCGCAGCGACCTTGCCAGCGCGCTTCGCAGCCTTTGCAATCCCTTTTTTACGAAGAAAATCTACAGCTGCTTCAAAATCGCCCTGTGTTTCATCAAGTGCTTTCTTACAATCAAGCATGCCTGCACCGGTTTGTGCGCGAAGCTTTGCAATATCAGCGGTAGTTACTGGCATATATGTAATTCTATTTAGATATGTAGTTAGCCCTCGACTTTTACACCCATCTGACGAGCAGTTCCTGCGATGATATTCATTGCAGCATCAACATCATTGGCATTCAGATCTGGCATTTTCTTTTCTGCAATCTCTTTGAGCTGTGCTTTGGTGATTGTGCCCGCGGTATCTTTCAGTGGATTTCCTGCTCCTGATTTGATTCCTGCAGCTTTCTTGATCAATGCTGAGGCTGGAGCAACCTTGGTAATAAAATCAAAACTCCTATCTTCATACACCGTAATCACAACAGGAACGACTTCCCCCTTTTTGTCAGCTGTGGCGTTGTTAAACTGCGTACAAAAATCTTGGATATTCAACCCATGCTGTCCTAGTGCAGGTCCAACAGGTGGCGCAGGGTTCGCTGCTCCTCCTATGATTTGTAGTTTGATTTGTGTAAGTACTTTTTTAGCCATATACGTTCATGTACAGATCGAGAAGCGCGATCCTAAATCTTCTTAACTTGCAATGCATCGAGCTCAACAGGTGTTTCACGCCCGAACATTGAGACCAATACTTTAATCTTCCCTCTATCAGCATCCACACTGCTGACTTTTCCTTCAAAGTTTTTAAACGGCCCATCAACAATACGTACCGGTGTATCAACTTCTACATCAATCTTGTGCGTTGGTTCTTCAACATTCATACGCGCCATAAGTGACTGCACTTCTTTTTCTGCAATCGGTGTTGGAATCGTTCCAGACCCCACAAACCCGGTCACATTCGGAGTATTTCGAACCACATACCACGAGTCGTCCGTTACGATCATTTCTACAAGCACATATCCAGGGAAAATCTTCTCCTCAACAACTGTTCGCTTACTATTCTTAATCTTAATTTTCTTCTCTTTTGGCACCAGCACCTGAAAGATTTTGTCTTGCATGTCAAAAGACTCAATACGTGCTTCAAGATTGTGTTTTACATTTTCTTCGTAGCCTGAGTAGGTATGAATGACGTACCATTGCCGACCACGACCTGGATCTTGTTTTGCCATATGTTAAATGATAAGGCCAAGAATGAAGCTAAAAATGTAGTCCAAAAAACCGAAAAAAAAAGCGACACCAAGAGAAAGTATGATGACAATAACGGAATAATTACGTGTTTGCTCCTTTGTTGGCCACACCACTTTCTTTAGCTCAATATACGCATCTTTTACGTATTTGCTCAGCTTTTGAAACATACAAAAAAGTATTTAAAAACGGCCCTCGGCCGGCTATTTGTGCATATATAGTACGCAAAATTTCCCACTCTGTCAATACAAAAAGATATGCACAGCCTTTTTTCCCTTATTTTAGCAAAAAAAATGCAAAACTAGCTTGACAAAACACTTAAAATATGGTATAGTAAATCGTTCGTAAACTGACATCACGTGCCAGTTTGCGGCACAACATCAACAAGGGGGAGCCCAATGAACATCCACCGAAAGCGTGCCCGTGCCGACAGGAAGCGCTTGTACAAGCGGGGCTTCCTCCGGAGGCTCTACGGGTCCGCGTCCCTGATCTGCGTCATCGTCGTCGCGGTGCAGGCGGGCCTGTGGTACATGGATTACGCTTCGGCGAACTCCACGACCACGGTACCCACGCCCGAGCCGACCAACGCAGCGGCCATGGACACCACGTCCACGCCGGAGCAAGGATCAAACGACTCGGACTCACCTTCTGCGCCTCAAGAGGCCAAGCAGGAGTGGGACGACTGCTCGATCCACATGGGCGAGTGGAAAAAGATGTGCGAAGCCAACGCCCAGCGTGAGAAGGCACTCGAGAGCCTGAAAGCAAAAACCCAGAAGAAGGGAATGTCGGAATCGGACGTTCTTCGACCTGAGGTCAAAGCAGCACTCGAGCGTCTGAAGCAGGCTGAGGCAGCGAAGAAGGTGGAGGAAAAAGCTCCCACCTGCACTGAGCCAGAGAAGCACTTCGACTCCTTCTGCGATACGTATCACTTTTACGAGATCCCGATCGATCAGGATTACAAGTGCTTGCAACATCACGACTCGGGCTGCAAGGCCCACGACTGGTCGTGGACTCGCTACGTCTCTGACAAATAACCCCGCTCGCGCGAATGGGAAGGAGCGCTTTACCAAAACCTTCCCCATCCCACTGTGCGCCTGAAGTTTTGGGCGCGCTGCGGATCGACCCAGCAACATGTATTCACGCTTCTGAGGAGGAGCCATGAAGAAGAGCGAACAGAATCCCGCCGCCATCGCCTGGTCAGGATTCAAAATCCTGTGTGTCCTGATCGTCGCAGCGCAGATCGTGCTGTGGCACCAGGGGGTGATCATCCGCCCTTTCACCACGCACGCCGAGCTGGCAGGACTCACGACCGTGTCGGGCGAGGAGCACAACGTCGTTGGCTCCATGAGTGAGACCTCGGACTCGAAGATCAAGGCCCGACGCAACTGCCAGGGTCTCTCGGGCCAAGCGCTCACCATGTGCCAAGGTGCCAATGTCCGCAAGCAGATGATCGCCGAGCTCAAACAACGACATGAAGGGACTCGATTGAAGCGCGACGAAACACCGTCCCCGGTCACTCCTGCTCACCTGGCGGATACGGTCTCGGAGGTACACGACTTTGACGGCGACAGCGCACCCTGCCTCAAGCCGGAATCAACGTTCGATGAGTCCTGCGATCACTCGGACGAAGAGGATATGACGATCACCACCCGTCTGAACTGCGAGGCCCACCTCGAAAGTGGTTGCCAGGCGCACCGTTGGCCATGGATCGGAAAGCGAGGCCTGAAGCGAATCGAGGAGAAATCCAAGATGAAGCAGGAGAAAAAGGATTCTCGCTACCGCCAGGTCCCGGGATGCAATAGCATCAAGCTGCACACCGTGGTTCACGGGGACTACCTCTCCAAGTACTCGGAGAACCTCCCCAAATTCCGTCGGTTCTACGTGCCGGGCGCCTCGTTCCACTGCACGCAGCAGTGCAACAACTGGAAGCCCAGCGAAGAGGGTGGTGCGAGCCTGATCCGCAAATCGCAGTTCCACATCTGCGGACCCTCATAAGATAAACGGCAGTACTCAAACGGGGAAACAGTGCGAATGGGAAGGAGCGCTTTACCAAAACCTTCCCACCAAACCTTTGTTTCTGAAACTCAGAGGTAGAGGAAATCAAAAAAGACCCCTATGGGTCTTTTTTGATTTATTAACATTATACGTCCAAATTCTTTACGCTCTTCGCGTGCGTCTGGATAAACTTTTTTCTTGGCGCCACTTCTGAACCCATCAATATATCGAAAACTTCACTTGCCCTCTCCGCGTCCTCGATAGCGACCTGCTTCATCATGCGAGTTTCTGGATTCATGGTTGTGTCCCACAACTGTTCGGGATTCATTTCACCAAGACCTTTGTACCGCTGAATGTTTAATTTTTTCTTCGCACTCTTTTTTTCGACTTCTTCAGTCACGGTTTCTTCTGTCTCATCTTCATCTTCGATCTCTATATCTTCATCTTTGAT
>CAZCAB010000068.1:0-5271 GCA_964496615.1 uncultured Gammaproteobacteria bacterium
GTTTTAAAATTGTCATAACATGCTTAATTAATTATAAATATACAATATGCACCTAAATTTTCACCAAAAATCTAAAATATTTCTCATCAACAACCTTGACACCAAGTTTTCTTGCCTTATCCAGTTTACTCCCAGGATTTTCACCGGCAACAATATAGTCTGTCTTTTTACTTACTGACCCCGAAACACTGCCTCCACGCTCTCGAATCAATCTTTTCGCCTCATCTCTATCCATTGATTCGAGGGTACCGGTCAGCACGAACGTTTTCTCATAAAGCGTCTGCTGACCTGCACTATGAGCTGTCTTGGGTGACACGCCATTTTCCAGAAGTGCATCAATCACATCAATATTCCTTTTCTCTGAAAAAAAACTATGCAGTGAATCAGCAACCCGTGGACCGATATCATCTATTACTGCAAACTCTTCCGTATCAGCAGCAACAATCATCTGAAGATCGCCGAAGTACTTTGCAAGCGCGATCGCAGTCTCCTCACCTACGTGCCGTATACCAAGTGAAAAGATAAAGCGAGAGAGTGTCACATTCTTTGCTTTCTCTATCGATGAAATCAAATTGTCAGCCGATTTATCAGCAAACCTCTCAAGCGGCTCTAGATCTCCTTTTTTGAGTGTAAAGATGTCTGATACGTCTTTGATAAGCCCCTCTTGCATGAGCTGCTCCACAATTTTTTTCCCAAGCCCATCAATGTTAAAAGCCTTTTTGGAAACAAAATGAATGATGCGTGCAAGCTCTTGTGCATAGCACTGTTTGTTTGAACAAAAAAGTGCAACTGACGTTTCCTTCTTCTTGTCGAGCACTTCCTTTCGCTGCACCGCCTCGCCACATATAGGGCATTTCTTAGGCTCTTTCACGTTTTTTTCCTCCCCCGTTCTCATTTTTTCAAGTACCCGAATAACTTTTGGAATGATATCCCCTGCTTTTTCAACAACGACAGTATCACCAATTCTCACGCCGAGCCTTTTGATCTCATCAAAATTGTGAAGTGTTGCATGTGTCACCGTGGTGCCTGCGAGCGGAACCGGTTCCATGAGTGCAACAGGGGTGAGTGCACCTGTTCTCCCTACTTGGACATAAATATCTTTAATTTTAGTTGTCCCCTGCTCAGCAGGAAATTTCATTGCAATTGCCCAACGAGGGGCTTTCCCAGTAAACCCAAGGGCATCTTGATATTCTTTTTGATTGACTTTTATCACCAATCCATCAATCCAATATGGTTGTGAATCTCTTTTACGTGCCCAGGCTGTATACATTTTCATGATATCCGCCACACTCGTGCACAATTTCCAGTGAGGATCTGTCTTAAAACCAAGATCCTTCAAAAACTGTAACTCGACCTGCTGACTTTCAGGAACTTCTCCTCCTGAAATATCATACGCGGTAAAAGAAAGATTCCTCTTCGCGACAACTCGAGGATCGAGCTGTCTAATTGTTCCCGCAGCAGCGTTACGCGGATTGGCAAACTGTGGTTGCCCCTGTTTTTCACGCTCGCTATTTATGCGCTTTAACTGCGCAGCTGAGAGCCACACCTCTCCTTCGACAACAAGTGTCATGTCTTTTTTGAACTTCAGAGGAACCGAATGGATGGCTTTGATATTTTTTGTCACATCTTCTCCGATCTTTCCGTCACCTCGCGTAGCACCGATGGTAAGTTTTCCTTCCTCATATGTGAGCACAACATGTAGACCGTCAATCTTTAACTCTGAAATATATGAAATATCCTTTGGTCTATGATCTAGCTTTTTCTCCAATATCTTTAAAATTCTCTCTTCCCATTTGACAAGGTCATCTTCAGTGAATGCATCATTAAAAGACCACTGCGGCACCGTGTGATTTACCTTCTCAAATTTATCTGATGGTTCTCCTGCAACTCTTCGTGTTGGTGAATCAGCTGTTCTCAAATCAGGGTGCTTTTCCTCAATGCTGCGAAGTTCATCCATGAGTCCTTCGTACATTACATCAGTAACCTCAGGATCATTAAGAACATGATATCGATACCTTAGATCATCTATTTGTGCATGAAGTTTCTGCACTCTTTTTTTAATATCCATTTTTTTCACAAAATGTCTTAAAGAAATGACTCTCTTGTATGTTTGTGCCATCAGCAAGATATGTGCTACCCAGCCAGTCATTCAAAAAACTTTCCCCCATTTCGCGAGCTCCTTCATAGCAAACACGAAAATAGTCTTCATTGGGGAGGAGATCATTCTTCTTTAGCTGTTTACCATATTTTGCAGAACTCTCGTCCAGTCCCAACACATATCCGCTGTGAGACTTTTCATCACCGTCAATCGATATCTGTATCGGCAGCAGATTATATCCTGCTTCACGAGCAATAAAAGCATCAATGTTATCTTGTGTAATATCTACAACAATACCATTGACCATGTCTTTTTTGTCTTCTGATATCTCAATATTTAAACAACCGCACAAAAGGGGGTCCTCAGATTTCTCATATCGAGTATACCCCTGTTCATCCATGACAAAATTAAACACTCTGCGAAGTCCATATCCTTTGCCAACCTTACCTGATGCGCCACCTGATATCGATCTGAGAGCATCCGGATGCACAAGGGATCCATACCCTAAAACATCAACATGACCATCCATCTTGACCTGTTTACGCAACTTATTCTCCCAGTGGGGCCATTGGTATTGTTTTGTTTTCTTACTATCCATATCCGAGCATTTGAGCGAGTGTATACATTTCAGAGCCAAAGAGTACGACAATAAACGAGGCAATAGACAAAAATACCCCCATTGGAAGACGTGCTTTCCTCGTCGCTCTTTTGCTCACAAGCAAATATATTCCGATGAGGGCGCCAATAACGTATGCGAGTAGCAGTACATACGCGAGTGCTTGTATCCCTAAAGCCGTGCCGATAAATAGAGCTATATACATATCTCCACCCCCCACCCATGTCCCATTTGAAATATGATGCTGCACAAAATAGAAAAGATACCCGACAACTCCCCCAATAATGCTCGCTAAAAACATGTGCGGACCAAAAAGGACATGGGAAACAAGGACAAAGAAGAAGCTCGCATAGACCAGCACGCGAACAGGTACGAGCATGTATTTAAGATCATATATCAGCACAAATGTCATAATCCAGACAAAGACAAATGCATAGATGCTCAAAAGTGGCTTAGCTGGAGTAAAACTGAGCACAGCTGCTGCCCCCATACAGAATTCTACTATTGGATATTGTATAGGCAGTCTTTTTTTACAATATGCGCATTTGCCCTTTATTAAAAAAAATCCAATCAGAGGAATCACATGTTTAGCACTCAATTTCTTCTTACAAAAATCACACGAGGATCTTCCTACATGTATTGATATATCTCGTGACAAACGCCACTCAATTGCATTCAAAAAACTACCAAATGCGGTACCTAAAATGAATATGAAAATGCTCTGCATATGTGCTCATTTTAGCATAAAAAAAGCCCCTGTAAAAGGGGCTTTTGAAATGTCTCACATTATTGTCCTATCCCTGCAGGTGTCACGACAATTTGTCCTTTTGCAAAACTTCCTGCACCGATCTCAAGCTCAGAAAATAGCTGGTAGGTATCATTTGTCGGTGCATTGTATACATAGCTTTTGCCCTGTGGATCAAGCGGAATTTGCGGCATGAATGCATCAGCGCATCCGCGAGGTTGCAGTCCTGCGCTATTAAGGCATGACACAGTGTCTATACCTAGCGCGGCTTTTTCATGTGGGCTTGGATATGCATTATGCTCAGTATAGTAAAACTCAAGTGCTGTCTGAATCTGCTGAATATCTGAAAGACGCACCGCGTCGTTCGCCTTTTTTCGGGCATTACCAAGGGCAATCACCGCGATCGTGGAAAGAAGTCCGATGACTGCGATAACCACAAGTAATTCAATTAAAGTAAATCCTTTATCTTTTCTCATATTATTTTTTCTTCAAAATGGTATTGATGTGACTCACCACTTCAGATGGTGTTGTGTGTGCTTTAATCAGATAGTCAGCAGCGCCAAGTGACAGACCTTTTTCTACATCTTCTTTTTGTCCAAGATTCGTAAGCATCAATACTGGTATTTTCTTTGTCTTATGATCTCGCTTGAGTTCATGAAGGACAGAAAATCCATCAAGTCTTGGCATGAGTACATCGAGCAAAATGATATCAGGCTTCTTTCTGCGCGCATCTTCAAGACCTGCCATGGCGGCATCTTCGTGAGATACCTTAAATCCTTCAGTCTCGAGCTTGTGCACATATATTTGTGCCAAAAAATCATCATCTTCAACCAAAAGGACATGTTTTTGCTTAGATTTTGTCATATGCACAGTATATCCCCCTAGGAAAAATTGCGCAATGCGAGCCCTATACTGACTGCCATGCGTGGTCCTATCTCATCGATCACCTCTTTTAAGCCATCCTGATACAGAACACGTGCCCATGGATCTCCCAAAAACACCCTCATGGAAAAACTCTTTTCCAGATATTCTTGAATTGGCGGGAACATGCATGAACCACCGGTTAATATAATCTTTTCCGGCCGTTTATTCTCATTACCGGTCTGTTTCAAAAACAGATCAAAACTGTACTGGATCTCCTTTGCTATAGGATCAAGTTGTCTAATGAAGATATCTGTCGGTATGGTCCCCTGTCCAACCGTCGAGATATCTCGTTTGATCTGATCGACCAGCACATCATCAACACCAAGACGTGTTGAAAGAACGGTATCAAAATCTTTTCCCCCTATTTTTAAACTCCTATGTGTCAGCGGGAGGCCCCCATCGATGATAAAAAAATTAGTTCGCTCTGCACCCATGTCAACTACCATCGACACGCTCTTGTCATGACCAACAAGCGAACGTGACAAGGCAAATGCTTCAGTTTCAAGTTCTTGCAATTGAAGTCCAGCTTTTTGAAAAATAGCTGTGTAAAATGCGACCAATCGCTTCGGCGCTGCAGTCACGAGTACTGTTGTATACTTTTCCTTTGCATCTCCTTGTCCTGGAATGGTTTGATACACGAGCTGCATCTCATCAATCGGTGTCCTGATCATTTTAGCGATTTCAGCACTAATCAGAGAATCAATCTCTTTCTCACTCGCCTTTGGAAAATTTATAACCGCATGAAACACTTGAGACACCGGAAGACTTGACGTCGCGCGTCTTCCTTGAACCTTCGACCGCTCGATCAAAACTTTTAAAAGCTCTGCGTACTCATTAATCCGCGCATCCTCCATGAGCTCGGGATCAGTAAACCCTTTTTCTTTCTTC
>CAZCAB010000069.1:0-4667 GCA_964496615.1 uncultured Gammaproteobacteria bacterium
TCAACAACTAAAAAAGTAAAAGATGAAAAATAGTAGGATGATAAAACCATAGCGTTCAAGCATGACACGCAGCTGAACAGCTGAGTCAGGCAATATGGCAAACAAAAGCTTTGATCCATCAAGTGGTGGAATCGGTACGAGATTAAAAATAGCTAAAAGAACATTTGCCTGTACCACGATAAAGAGAAGTTGAAAAAACGACTCAGTCATCATAGCGGCCGGCATGAGCTGAATAATCAGACCAAATACAAAAGCCAAAAACAGATTAGAAAGTGGTCCTGCTGCGGCGACAGCTGCAGGACCCCATTTTTGATTCTTCAAATTATACGGATTGTATGGGACTGGCTTGGCATATGCAAAGATAAAAAAATTACCAGTCATGAGGCCAAACGCAAGAAAAATCAAAGGAAGATAGATTGTTCCAAACTTATCAATATGTGCTCGTGGATCTAGCGTCAATCTGCCAGCATGCTTTGCTGTTGGATCGCCAAGATAATTGGCAACCCATCCGTGCATATATTCATGCAAAATAGCAGATGGAATAAGGACGACGAGAAAAAAAAGTAGGAGCGTAATATTCATAGCTACTTGTTCCTATGTGTCATGACATGATTTTTAGATAACGGTCTTTGAGCACTTTCATCAGAAACAATGTCTTTGCACGCTGATGAGCATGTATTTTCAAATGAAGAGGTGCAGACATCGCATCCAATGAAGAGCTTGTTACAAAATCTATTCAAGCAATTTCGATATGTGTCACTTGCCCCCTCACAATGATAGCAGCTCCCTACTATGCGCGTTTCTTTGTCGCCGACTGGCACAGCCATACGATCGTCAAATACAAAACATTTCCCTTCGTAGTATCCTTCATTCCCATATTTCTCAGCATATTTCACAATACCACCTTCAAGCTGATATAGATCCTTTGGATCAAATCCACGCGCAATGAAGTACGCGCTCGCTGGCTCACAGCGAATGCCGCCAGTACAAAACATGATAATCTTCTTTCCCTTGAACTGCTCGTAAAAATCCATCGAGTCTTTTAAATCTCGAAAATATTTCATGGGTGGTCTTACTGAATTCACAAACCTCCCAATTTCCCATTCATAGTCATTGCGCATATCAAGCAGCACCATATCTTCGCCACTCACTAGCCACTGATGAAATGTGTCTCGATCAACATGGTTTCCTCTCTGACAAAGATTAAACTGCTCTCGAGTTTCTGTTGTGATAATTTCATCACGAACTTTTACCTGCAACTTAGGAAATGGATTCTCTTCGCTCACCGATTCTTTGAAATCAATGTTCTTAAACAAACGATGTGTCTTCGTGTATTCTTTGTATAATCGTATCTGCTCCGCTGAGCCAGCAACAGTACCATTAATCCCGTCTTTTCCAATCAAAATACGCCCCTTGAGCTGGAGTGCCTTGCATACTTCTTTATGCATCTTCACCACACGATCCGGGTGCTGGACAGAAACAATTTTATAATAAAGTAAAACAGTGTACATAAAGCACAAAATTGCTCTTATCGTAGCAATTTTAACCCCTTTTGTCTAGCTTTTTATAAAATGACACTCTGCTCCTCAGGAACCTCTTTTTTCTGGGGCAAAATATACATATCCTGACCGAAATCATTCAAACCAACAAACTCTGCTTCTCCTTGAACAATAGCTTCCATTGAGATGCACGAACGACATCCTTTTTCCTTTGGACATTTGAATCTTTCAAGCTGCCTTGCAAGCTTGATATCTTTTGCGATCTTTAAAATATCCTCCTCTACCTTTTCAAAATCAGGGAGTATCTGCTCTACCGGGCTGTTGTCTTTCCTCAGGTACCAATAACTGGCTTTTTTCACCGGGCGACTCTGACAATGTGAGACCAGCAGACCATATATGGGAAGTTGCAAAGAATTTTCCTTTTCCTCAGTTTTACCCGTTTTGAAATCAATGATATGAACAGCCTCGTCGTCCTTGAGATATTCGAGCCAATCAACCTTGCCACACAAAATTATATTTTCTTCCTCAGAGAGCCAATAGTGTGGCAAATCTTGCTTAATCTTAATAGCCAATCTCTCTAGTGGGCCAGGATGTTTCATCACCCGACGGAGCATCTCCTTCCCTTGCTCTTTGTATCTAAGCTCAAGCTCATCAGTGAGAAAACCACCCCTTTTCCCGGAGACCTTGTCCCAGACTTGATCAAGCTTACCCACCAGTGATTCGTTCATACGCGATTCAGTGGGAAGGATCGAAAGCGATTCCAGTACATCATGCACCGCAGACCCCAAAGCAAGTGCAGGACTCATCAATTGCACTTTATGACCCGTCTTGGGATGTCGCCATACATGTCTTAGATAATAGCCTCTTGGGCATTCCAAAAAATCACTGATTGAAGTGTGTGATACCCAGACTGCACTGTATCTATCTTTTGCCATAGTGATATCGAGTATATATGAACGAGCAAAAAAACGAAATACTCTGTCGGAGTGACAGGACTTGAACCTGCGACCTCACGCACCCCATGCGTACGCTCTAGCCAACTGAGCTACACTCCGATGCAGAGGCCATCATACTAAAAAAAGAATCGTCGGTCAATCTAAAACCACCAGATTCTGGTGGTTTTAGGTGATCCTTTTGGCAGCGTATCTATATTCCTAATGTACCACGTGGGGTGCCGCAACACTGTCCCACAGGACAGCGCGATATAGACGCCCCTATGTCGGAATATTGTCGAATATGATATACATGCCAGATGGATCTCCTTCAGTATACCACCTCTCTTTGCGCTGTCAAACAAAAAATGCCCGAAAGCATTTTTGTTAGGAGCAGCTTCCACCACTGCACCCGCAGTTCCCCCCACATTTACATCCGTCCATATTAATTTCGTTCATCCTCCATATAAACATGAAGGTAATCTGTTTTGTCGTAAGCAAAAATTTCATCCTCTGTGAAAAATCGATTCACTTCCTCCTGCGCATTCTCAGCTGAGTCAGAGCAATGAACAACATTACACATTCCCATAGCAAGGTCACCTCTGATCGTGCCCCCATCAGCCTCACCTGCATGTGTCACGCCAGAAACCAATCTCACTGCAGCCACCGCACCTCTACCTTCGGCACAAATCACCGCAACCGGGCTTGATTTCATGAAATCTTCAAGACCAGGATAAAAAGGTTTTTCAACATGATGTGCGTAGTGTTCACGCAGTTTATTCTCGTCCAAATACATCATCTTAAGACCAACAATCTTAAGACCTTTGAGTTCAAGACGCTTCACTACTTCCCCTACGAGCCCTCTTTGGACACCGTCAGGTTTCACGATGATGACTGTCTTTTCGTAAATACCATCAAATTTCATACATTTTCAAATTAATTGGGAGAAGTATAGACAAAAAAGGTCATTTTGTCAAGGGTGAATCGATTCGTTGACATCTGGCTCAATATAGTGTTCAATGGGTACCGTCATCTACACGAGGAGGAAGCCATGAGCTCCAAACAAAACACGACAGATCCTGCGAATCTCAATGCCTTGCAGAAAGCGCGAGTCCGCAAGCGCAAGAACCGTGGGATCGTGTGCAAACCGCACGGACTCCAGACCTGCGACTCATGTGAGCGTTGTGACAGCCATCCTCATCTGTTCGCAGATGAGTGCAAGGAATGCAAGAAGAGTAGCGCGAGGCGCGGCACCTGCCCGCACGGGCAGCCGTTTGGCACCTGCCGAAGCTGTGCGAGCACAGCGCTCCTGGAGTTTAGCAGGAGGCATAGCTCCGGATCACGTCGATACAGCAGCTACTACTAGTGTCTGAACTGACCCACTGGAACGAATCAGGTCTGAGCTGGCGCTGCCCTCATTCCTCTGCGAATGACGCCACGATGGCCCGCTGCCAGGGTGACCAGTGCCAAAGACCAGCGAAGAAAGAGCAGTCGAAAGCGACTTCCTCGCGCTCGATAGGATCATCAGAATGCGACATCTTCGACGTGGCGTCTGATGAGTACTTCTAGCACGGGCACGTGGAGTCCCTCGAAAAAGACGTGGCTCTGCATCTGCAGCAAGCGGTATAAGCGAACACAGGCTCGCTGCAAAAATCCGCGATGGCGCCACAGCCCAAGAAGCGGATGGTTGCCCTGCGTAGGCACACGCCCTCCCCTTCGTGGGGAATGATGCCGGACGACATCACCTCATCGTCCATTCTCCTCAGTCTCGATACATCGAAATTGAGGAATCAAAAAAAGAGCCTAAGGCTCTTTTTTTGATTCTATACGTCGATAAGAAACCCGCCAGATTTTCGTTTTGACGAAAATGCATCATCATCAAATGGAACGTATGTGATATCATCCTCATCATCGCTCGGGTCAAAAAAAACAGTTTCCCCAGCTAGTGAACTGTATGATACCAAACTTCTATCAAGCTCCTCGAGAAAAAGACTCGGGCCTCCAAGCACATTCATATGATTACCTACCACTGGATATGTAATGTGCAAATATTTTTTTGCGCGTGTTACTGCTACGTAAAATAGGCGTCTTTCTTCTTCAAGACCATCATTCTCTTTTATTGAGCGGTCAGATGGAAATTGTCCCGCACATAAATTTATAACAAAAACACTTTCCCATTCCAAACCTTTGGCTTGATGGATGGTAGATAAAACAAGTTTTTCAGTATTAGAATCAT
>CAZCAB010000069.1:4677-5226 GCA_964496615.1 uncultured Gammaproteobacteria bacterium
GACCATTTTCAGACCGCAAAGCACGATCATGTGGAAACTGACCGGCAGAGACATTAAGGATAAAGACAGCGTCCCACTCAAGACCTTTCGCCTGATGAATCGTTGATAATACCATAGTATCTTCATCATCATTATGTGCACCTCTTGAACGAGAACCAGCATAACTTTCTTGCATACTCGCCTCTGCTAAAAACTGGTCAAGATCTTTTGCTCTCTCAGCAAATACAGCAAGCTGGCGAATATCTTCTATTCTTTCTCGATAATCAGGATATTCATTTTCCAAATAGTCAGTGTACCGTGAGTTAAGAACAGCATTAATCAACGATACTGGTGCTTGCTCAGCCTTCTGCATGTCTACATAAATTGAAGTAAAATCTGCCCAACCAACCTGACCGCGAGAAGAAAGCAAAGAGCCAAGAGATGGTAGTTGGTCTGGGTCAATTCCCTCATGAATCTTTCTGACTATTTTCTGAGCACCTACCGGACCAATACCTACCTGCATATTGAGCACACGACTCCAAGCTATGCTGTCCTGCACATTTGAAAAAA
>CAZCAB010000070.1:0-5176 GCA_964496615.1 uncultured Gammaproteobacteria bacterium
CGGTCGAGCCATCTGAGTATGAATCCCACCTTAAAAATGCTGCGGTTCGACTCTCAGAGCGTACTAACATTAAGGGATTCAGAAAAGGAAAAGCCCCATATGATATTGTAAAAAAAGAACTGGGCGAGATGAATATCCTTCAAGAATCTCTTGAAAAAATCATCCAGGAAACCTTCTATGCCGTTATCTCTGATGAAAAAATCGAGACTATCGGTATGCCTAACATCCAAATTGAAAAGCTGGCGCCAGGCAATGAAATTATCTACAAAGCAGTGGTAGCTCTTCTTCCAAAGGTAACACTCGCAGATCTTTCAAAACTTTCAGTGAAAAAGGAAGTAAAAAATATTACAAAAGAAGCAGTGGATGAGGTGGTGGAAAATCTACGAAAAATGCAGGCAAAGGAAGTTATCAAAACCGGCGCTGCAACAAAAGAAGATAAAGTTGTGGTAGACATGGATATGAAAGATGGGGGTGTCTCTGTAGAAGGTGGTCAAGCAAAAGGATACGGTGTGTACCTCTCAGAAGATCACTACATACCCGGATTTAATGAAAAGCTTGTTGGTGCTAAGAAGGGAGATTCTCTCGAATTTGATCTAGAATTTCCAGATACTCATTATCAAAAGAATTTTGCAGGTAAAACAATTGGCTTCAACGTGAAGGTGCATGACGTATATGAACGCCAGCTTCCTGAAGTAAACGATGATTTCTCCAAAGCAATTGGGCAAGAGAGTGTTGATGCGCTTCGCACACTCTTAAAAGAGAACCTTACTAAAGAAGAGGAAAGGAAAGCAGAAGAACGTTTTGAAATTCAAATCTTTGATTCACTTCTTGAGAATTCCAGCTTCGAAGAAATACCAGATGTCCTTATCGACGCTGAAAAACAAAAGATGTTTTACGAACTTAAAAGAGATCTTGATAGAAACGGCATCAGTATCGAAGATTACTTGAGAGACATCAAGAAAAAAGAAGAAGATCTCTTCGAAGACTTCAAAGAGCAAGCTACAAAAAGAGCTAAGTCAGCCCTCGTGTCTCGAGCGGTTGCCCATGAAAACGATATACAGGTAAGTGACGAGGAGCTAAAAGCTGAAATTCAGATGATGAAGGATATGTACAAGGATAATGAAGAATATCTAGAAAATCTCAAAAAGTCTGAGGTGAAAGACACGATAAGAAACATGCTTGCTAATAAAAAAGTAGTTGCATTTCTCAAAGAGAAGATAGAGGGTGAAAAACAGGAAGAAAAAAAGTCAGCATAAGCTGACTTTTTTGTTTACGTTACATAGGGGATAGTTTGGAGGTCGGCAACGCGTGCACGACCCCCTATCGGACCACGGGAACCTCGCTCGTGAAATACAAGCGCTTAACCCTGAACTTGGCCTTGGCGGCATCCAGGTCAAAGCTTATGTACCCATGCGCTTGACCCCACAGGAGCCATCCGATGCTTGTGCGATGGACCAACAGGAACTCCTGCCTTTCGAAGAAGTGAGCATCACGCTCGGCTTCGTACAAGCCCATCTCGCTCACTGCGAACGAAAGCAAATCCAAAAAGCACGTAGATAGCTCTCGATCGCGAAGGAAAAGAAGACAAAACCTTATTGCCTTTTCTCCAAACGCAAGCATCTGAGGGAACTGCGGGAGCTCCCTACGCGCCTGCGGGCTTGAATGTAGCCCGGCTGATGGCAGCCACGCAATCATCAAATCGCAAAACTCCTGCCATGAAGACAGCTCTTGTTCGCTGATGTCATCAGGGACCCATTCCAGATCCGGATCTGAAACATGTCCCTCCATCGCCGGCGGAGTACTCCTTGGCGGCAATGGCACATCCAAGCACTCGCCCGTACGAAGATAGTGGCGCACCATGGTATCGACTTGCTCTTGCCATGTACTCCTTCCCATTTTTCACCTCCTCTGAAGTCCAATTTAGTATACACCGTACATAAAAGAAGCCCAAATGGCTTCTTTTACTTAACTATGTCTGTCCCCCCGCTATTCCACGGATTACACCTCATTATTCTCCAAACCGTCCTCATTCCACCTCTCACCACCCCATATTTCTGTATTGCGTCATGGCCATATTCGCTACACGTAGGAAAAAAACGGCAGTATCCATGGGGTTTTATTCTCTTTGCCCAAAAACTATGATCAGGTGAAAGAAATTTCTGGTATATTCGTATCAAAAAAAGGACAGGAATGCGTGGAATTTCTGTTATCTTAGCCATATATCTTCGCTTTTTTCAAAATTTCAATCATATCTTTCTGTATATCACCATACTCCTTTCCAATCATCTGCTCACGGGCAATGAAAGCGATCATGTACCCGCTTTTCATATCACCCTCCCTAAGGAGAATTCTAACCACCTCTCTCATCTGGCGCTTCAATCTATTCCTTTTGACAGCGCTTTTACTTACTTTTGTGGAAACAACGAATCCGATAAGTAAATTTTCGCTAGAATAACCCCTTTTTTCATATTTTTTCGGGTCTATCTTCCAAACCTTGGCTCCCAAGAGCCTACCATTCACAAATCCCCCTTCTTCAAAGAGGGCTTCATAATCTTTCATTTTCCTTAATCTGTACTCTTTTGGCAACATAGCATGCTAAGTATATCACAAATCCGGCACAAGGCCGGATTTTTTTGCTTTATATAGTCAATTATCTCGTTTTTCTAAATCTCTTTCCTGACTTCTCATCACTAACCGTGAGCTTTGTGCGACCTTTTTGACGCCTTCGCTTAAGCACGTTTCTCCCATCTTTGCTTTGCATTCGCGCTCTAAACCCATGAGTCTTGGCCCGTTTTCGCTTTTTTGGTTGATACGTTCGTTTTGGCATATGTTTCTTTAGCCGCCTCATTATACGCCATACCCTATCTGCTGTCAAGGGAAAAGATGCCTTAATTTAGGTAAACATTCTCTGCTTATCCCCAGAATCCACAGCTTACCCACACATTACCCCGAAATGATCGAATACGGACCATTTAACCGACTCTTTGAGTGTGATAAAATGAGTAACATTGACGCATATTATGACCAATTACGAAATTTGGCAATCAGTTCTGGCAGAATTTGAAGTAACGCTCTCAAAAGCAAACTTCACCACCTGGTTTAAAAACACCGGAATTGCAAAATACCAGAACGGAGAAGTTGTTATTTGCGTCCCAAACACCTTTACAAAAAGCTGGCTTGAAAAAAAATACCACAGCACACTTGTCAAAGCACTTGAGCGTATCACTGGAAGACCGGTTAAAAAGGTAGATTACGCTGTTGAAAATATCAAAAACATTGATGAATACGAATGCACCACTAATCAGGAGATGCCGCCAATTGTATCTACCGTAGAAACTCCGCTATACACAAAATCTTCTCAAACAAGTCGAGCGCAACAATTTGGTCTGAATCCAAAGTACACGTTTGAAACATTTGTTGTGGGAAAGCAAAATGAATTGGCGCACGCTGCTGCACAAGCGGTTGCTTCAAGACCTGGAGAAACATACAATCCGCTTTTTATCTACGGAGGAGTCGGACTTGGAAAAACCCACCTTTTACAAGCGATTGGCCACACCATGCTTGGGGCCAATCCTTCAACAAAAATTCTCTACGTGAGTTCGGAAAAATTCACGAATGAATTTGTGAGTGCTATTAAAGAGGGGAATGGACGTGAGTTTAAAAGTCGCTACCGTAATGTTGACCTACTACTCATTGATGACATTCAATTCATCGGTGGAAAGGAACAAACACAGGAAGAATTTTTTCACACGTTCAATGATCTACACCAAGCAGGTAAACAGGTTGTTCTTTCTTCTGACAGACCGCCAAAAGCAATCCCGTCTCTTGAAGACAGGCTTCGTAGCAGGTTTGAATGGGGCATGATTGCAGACGTGTCATCGCCTGACTTAGAAACCCGTGTTGCCATCCTCCAAACCAAAGCACAAGAAAAAGGATTTGGAATAGAGCAAGAACTATTACAGCTCATTGCAGCAACCATTCAAAGCAATATTAGAGAACTTGAAGGCGCACTTAACAAAGTGGCGGCATACCATCAACTCAAAAACTCTAAACCAACAAAAGAGTCGGTCGCCTCACTTCTCTCCAGCTTTGAAAAACAAAGCATGAAGCGATCAGTAACACCACGAGAGATGATTTCACATGTAGCAAAGTACTTCGATATACAAAATGATGACCTACTCGGGAAGAGTAGAGAAAAAAGACTCGCATTTCCAAGACAAATTATCATGTATCTGCTCAGAGAAGATCTAAAGATGTCATATCCATCTATCGGAGATGAGCTCGGCGGAAGAGACCACACCACAGCGATGCATGCACACACAAAAATACGAACACAGCTGGAAGATGACCTAAAACTAAAACAAGATATAGAAATAATAAAACAACAGCTGTACACAAACACCCCATAACCCTGTGGGAAACACAAAAAAAGAATGTGGACAAACAAAGAGAAATACACACACAGTACACAGACAAAAAAATACACTCAAAAACACCCACATACAACCCCCAAAGTATTAGACAGATACACACAGCAAGATCAAAGAAAAAAGAGCTTAAATAAAATAAAAAAACCATCTTATCCACGCTATCCACTCACCTATTACTATAATTATTTAAAATAAATAAATAATATAAAACTAATAAGGGAGGAGACTTGTCCCCTATGAAGTTCACGTGTACGAAGGAGAATCTTGTACATGCACTCGATAGTGTAAGTGCATTAGCATCAAAACAATCCAACCTCCCCATCCTTTCTAATGTTCTTATCGTTGCAAAAGGTGCTCAAGTAGAATTCTCTACCACCAATCTTGAGATGGCAGTAAGAACATCAGTACGCTCAAAGGTTGAACAGGAGGGAACCTTTTCGCTTCCAGCAAAGACGCTGACCGACTATGTGAAGCTTTTAAGCTCTGACACAGTTGAGTTTACGCTCGATGGCGTGCAAGTGGTAGTTAAAGCCGGGAGTTCGAGCACAAAGGTGAAAGGATCTCCTTCGGATGAATTTCCCGTTATACCAGATATTGAAGAGCATCATGCGTATGCCATCTCGGTAGAAGATCTCAAAAAAGCTTTTTCAAAAACAGTAATAGCGGCCGCAAAAAATGAGATACGACCTGAGCTTTCAGGTGTGTATCTTGGATTTAATACGTCGCGCCACAATGGTCTGGTTCTT
>CAZCAB010000071.1:0-1646 GCA_964496615.1 uncultured Gammaproteobacteria bacterium
TGATTAAGCTTAATCAAAACCCCATTGGCAACACCCTGCTCAATCCCCCTTTGTATCCGATCTACATTGGTGACAAAAAGATCATCACCGAAAAGTCTCACTTTTTTACCAAGCTTGCGAGTCAATTCTGCCCAAGTATCCCAATCATCTTCTGCAAGACCATCTTCAATGGAAATAATGGGATACTTTCTCTTCCACGTACTGAGCAGTGTAATCATCTTTTGTGGTCTCCATCCATTATTTTTACTTTCAAAATAATATTTTCCACTTCTATAAAATTCGCTCGCGGCAACATCAAGCGCAATTGAAACTCGCTTACCAGGCTCAAAACCAGCGCGACGGATAGCCTCCATGATCAGCTTGAGTGCCTGCTCATTATTCGTAAGCTCTGGCGCAAAGCCACCTTCATCACCAACACCTGTTGAATATCCCTTTCGATGAAGCAAATGAGCAAGTGTATGAAATACTTGGGAGCCAATTCTCACCCGTTCAGAAAACTTGCTGTGAATCGGCACAATCATGAACTCTTGCACATTTAAATTGTTAGCAGCATGGCGACCACCATTGATGATATTCATGGTTGCCACCGGCATACGCCATTTTTTTTCAGGCAGTCGATATGTTGAACGGATATGCCGATACAAAGGTCTTTTCATTGCGGCTGCCGCAGCTCGTGCATTGGCCAGTGAAACAGACAAAATCGCGTTAGCCCCGAGTTTTTTCTTGTTAGGCGTGCCATCAAGTTCAATCATCGCTGCGTCGATCTTTTGTTGAAAACGAGCTTCGGATCCCTTAAGGAGGCGATTAATCGTGGTATTCACATGCTTCACAGCCCTTAAAACACCTTTCCCACCATATCTCTTAGTTCCATCGCGAAGCTCAACGGCTTCGTGTGTACCGGTCGATGCACCGCTGGGCACTTTTGAGATGCCAACATGGCCGGATGATAACTCAACCTTTGCCTCCACGGTCGGATTTCCTCGGGAATCAAGAATTTCTCGTGCCGTTATCTTTTTTATCGTCGTCTTTCCCATACTAACGGATATCAAAGGTGACCTGCACGCTGAGTACCACTTCGTTTTCTCCTGGCTCAATCGACGGAACACCGCCACCAAACCCATCTTCAAGACTCAATGTCTTCATGGCCATAGGGAAAAGCTGTGGACCACTAAACTCAGCATACCCGACGATATCAGCAAATGAGATACCGACACTGTTAGCTAATACTTTTTTTTGTTCTGCAATCTTTACAAGTGCATCTTGCCGCGCGCGATCAACATAGACTGAATCGTCATCTGTGGTGAACTGGAGTCCACCAATACTATTAATTCCAAGTTCACCGGCAAGCGCAATCACTTCTCCTGCTTTTTCCACATCTCGAATTTTTACCGTCACATTTTGACTGACGCGATATCCTTCAAGCTCCCGCCCATCTCGAGAGTAATCATAGACTGCTGACGCTGAGTAATTACTGGTTTTAATATCCTCTTTTTGGATCCCGAATTCTTTCAGTCCCTCGATAAGGGCATTCATGATTTTCGTATTCTCGTCCTGAGCCTCAGCGACAGTCTCTTTCTCCACACGAACCCCAAAATTTACTGTTGCGACATCTGGCGCAACAGTGGCTTTCCCTGTTGCCTCAAGAG
>CAZCAB010000071.1:1656-5082 GCA_964496615.1 uncultured Gammaproteobacteria bacterium
CAAACGATCTGCATGGCCAATAAATGAGTATTTCTTAATCTCATTTCGTGTAATGACCGCCACAAATACGATGAGGTATAACAAAAGAACACCAAGGAGTGTCCATAATATGCGGGTTCCCAATTCAACACCAAAAGATGGAATCCATCTACCAAATTCTGTAGGAAGTTTTTGTTTTGCCATATGAGCCTGTTAAAAGAAGTAACCTGAGTATACCACTTAGGAGCAAAGAGCCTCAATCCCAGGCAACGTTGCGCCACCAAGCAGCTCAAGCATGGCCCCTCCGCCGGTTGAAACTAAATCTATATCTCCTGTCCTTCCTGCAAGCTCCATACTCTGCAGCGTCTCTCCCCCTCCAATCACACCATAACAAACATTCTTAGTCGATCGATCCGCTACCATGTCAGCGATAGCGAACGTGCCCACTGAAAATGGTTCAACTTCAAATACGCCCATTGCACCATTCCACACCAGTGTCTTTGCTTTTTCGATGTATCCTGAAAAAAGCTCAATCGTCTGTGGACCGATATCATATATTCCTTCCCCCTTCTTACATATTTCATGAGCTTTTTCCCCTATCTCTACAAGCTTAAAATTCTTACCATCACGCGTGCCAACAACAGCATCAAGTGGTGTAATCACTTTTTTCTTTTTGCAATACATCGCTGCCTCTTTCATATACTCGCTCTCAACCAGAGATGAACCGACGCCATATCCAGCTCCGGCCAGATATGTATTCACAAGACCCCCGCCGAGCAAAATGTATTCAGCAGTCGGCAGTAGATTCCTCACCAGTGGAATCTTAGTAGCTGTTTTAGCACCACCAATGATCATCACAAAAGGTTGCTTTGGTTTTCTTGTAACTTTCGAGAGTCCATGAATTTCTTTTTCCAAAAGAAGTCCTGCATAGCTGGGAAGCAGGTGTGCAACACCAACAACTGAAGCGCTCGGACGGTGCGACACGGAAAAACCATCGAGCACAAAAAGATCAGCGTATGACGCAAGCTTTTTTGCGAGCATGCCAGAATCTTTTTTCTCATCAGCAGAAAATCTGATGTTTTCAAGCATGATGACTTGTCCAGGTCGCATTTTTGAAATGATCGACGCTGCTCCTCGTACACTCACCACCCCGACTTTCTTTTTCAATAGTTTACTCAAATGTTTAGCAACCGGGCCGACTTTCAAAGAAGAAACAGTTTTTCCTTTGGGCCTACCCACATGGGTAACTAAAATCACTTTGGCTTTTTGCTTAATCAAGTACTTCACCGTAGGAAGTGACGCGAGAATACGCGCATCATCAAGCACCTTCCCGTCTTTTATAGGTGCATTAAAATCAACGCGCACGAGTGCGCGTTGTCCTGAAAGGGAACGATGTTTTTTAATCGATGTAATTTGCATATATTATTGACAGAAGCATGTCAGTAGTTTAGTGTATAGACGGATTGCACAATGGAGGCATCAATGGAAGAGACAAAGAAGAGAGAACTGTTCGAATCCGTGTTCGAGGGCTTCGCCGGGGACGCGAACATGTATATCGCACAGATCACGTTCATGACTCTCAGGCGAGGCAATGAGATGGACGTGGGCAGGTTTTTCGAGCTTCTGAGTTTCGCAAGAATACTCGGCGCAACGCTCCACTGCGAGGGTGCTGAACCGACCTTGAGAAAGGCGATTGTGGACATTCTCGGTGACGAGAAACAGTTCAACGAATCGGTCAAGGACACGCTCGTCCTAATCTCCGAAATGAAACCCCATGAATTCCCTCAACTGCTGCGCGATTCCCAAAGGCAATTCGAGGAAGGCGACTCGAATTTCCGTGGCGGCTACCGGGCAGATATGCTGTTTCACATCATCAAGGCGGTATATCTGTGCAAGGACATCCTGATTAAGGTACTCATCTTGTCAGACGAAAAAAGCACAAGCAACTGACAGCCAAGTCCACCGACAGTCCTCCCCTCAATGGGTAGTAGGATACGGTGGCTTCTTCATTTATAACGAACGTCCAACAATCTCAAGCATCTCAACAAGTCTGGTTGCATACCCCCACTCATTATCGTACCAGGAAAGAATTTTTACTAAATTGCCATCCACTACTTTTGTATATTCGGCATCCACTGTCGATGAGAAAGGATTTCCGATAAAGTCAGAGGAAACGAGTGGTTCATCACTCACTGACAAAATACCTTCCAAATATGTTTCACTCGCTTCTTTCAATTTTGCATTAATCTCCTCAGCTGTTGTATCTTTTTTCAAAAGCAAACAAAAATCTACCAGAGATACGGTAATCGTCGGGACGCGTACGGCGATGCCATCGAATTTCCCTGCAAGTGAAGGAACTACTTTTGTTGTCGCCTTTGCAGCACCTGTGCTGGTGGGCAGCATATTTTGCGCTGCAGCTCGTGCACGCCTGAGATCTTTATGCGGCCCATCTTGCAAATTCTGATCAGCAGTATATGCATGAATCGTCGTAAGCATCGCCTTTTCAACACCAAACTCCTGTTCCATCACTCTCATCACGGGCGCGGTACAATTCGTCGTACATGACGCGTTATCTATCACATCCTGACCTGCATAACTTTCACAGTTAACTCCTCGAACAAACGTATCAACACCATCCCCCTTGGCCGGGGCTGAAATCAACACTTTTTTTGCACCTGCAGTTATGTGTGCTGACGCCTGCTCTTTGGTACGGAATACCCCGGTACACTCAAGTACGACATCAACACCAAGATCACCCCATGGCAAAGAAGCAGGATCACGTTCTGAAAACGCCTGAACACTCTTTCCATCAACGGTAATTGAATTTTCATCATATGACACACTCCCCCCAAAATCAGGATATGCAGTATCGTATTTAAGCAAATGTGCAAGTGTTTTATTATCAGTCAAATCATTGACGGCCACGATCTCTATGTCAGGCCTTCCCCAGGCGACTTTGAAGGCATGTCTTCCGATCCTCCCAAATCCATTTATAGCTATCTTCATATGTACTATTGAAAAGTGGAGCTATTGTACCATGAGCGTAGATCAAAGCAAAGCACTTTTATAATTGACGCTTCCATACTCCAACTATATACTATGAGCGTACATAATATAGCTATACTATGCCAGACAAACCCCCAGGTGATTCCCCCCTCCGAAAACGACTGAGAGATGCATCCTCCAAAAGGAGTGATGATGATTGGTATGATGTGGACGACGCTGATGAACAGACAGAGGAAACCAAACAAACAAAAAAACTTCCCACACGTGAACGAAAAGATGAGGAAGAGCTTCCAGAGGATTTTCTCCTTGATGAAGAAGGAAAAAGATGGCTGGCAGAAAAGAAAAAAAGAGAAGCAGAAGAGGCTGAACTAGATACCATGTTGGATGAAGACGATTTGGACGAGGATTTTTATGGCGATGAAGACGATTGGGAACTAGAGG
>CAZCAB010000072.1:0-3781 GCA_964496615.1 uncultured Gammaproteobacteria bacterium
ATATACTGGTGACCCAGCCGCTCCAAAAGGGAATTATCTCGGATTACGAAGTTACAGAGAAGATGCTTCGCTTTTTCATAGACAAGGTCATGAGTTCAGGTTTTGGCGCGTCTCGTCCTCGGGTGGTTATTAGCGCACCACTGAATGTGACTGAGGTCGAGGTAAAAGCAGTAGAAGATGCAACAATTTCAGCAGGAGCAAAAGAAGTGTATATAGTGCAAGATGCCATGTCTGCAGCGATAGGGGCACGCATGCCAATTCAAGAACCAATTGGAAACTTAGTCGTTGATATCGGCGCAGGGAAAACTGAAGCAGCGGTTATCTCACTATCAGGTGTGGTGACATGGCGATCAACACCTGTTGCTGGTGATGAGCTTAATAGAAACATCATTCAATATGCGCGCGAGGTTTTCAACTTATTCATTGGTGAGTCACAAGCAGAACAGCTCAAATTGAAGATGGCCTCAGCTCTACCATCTAAGGAAAAGTCTGAAGCAGCACTTCGAGGGAGAGATGTAGTAACAGGATTGCCCCGTGAGGTAAAAGTAACAGATTCTCATGTTCGTGAGGCGCTCGCAAGGTCTCTTCATACTATTGTTGATCACATAAAGATGACACTGGAGGTCACGCCCCCAGAGCTGACCGCAGATATCTATGAACGAGGACTGCTTTTGACAGGTGGAGGCGCATTGCTTCGGGATTTTGATAAGCTGATTTCCAAATCAGCGGATATACCGGTTCGTGTTGTTGATGATCCTCTAACGACTGTTGTCCGGGGCACAGGGGTTCTCCTTGAGGAGGATGAACTTTTAAAGGAGGTCGCACTTCCATCAGCAAGGGAAAGAAAAAGATAGTCTATGCAAAGACGTGTACCAGTATTTGTGGCTGTAGCAGCAGTTGTACTGCTTCTTTCATTCGCGCTTTTCAAGGGTTGGCTTTCTTTTTTTGAGAAATTTTTGCGGGGTGTTATTGATACTGGCTCAGGTTCGCTCTATAGGGCGAGTCTGGAGGTAGGGGATACAAGTCTGGAGCAATCATGTACTGAGCTGTGCGCCATACAAGAAGCTGAGCTTGAGCGTCTGCGTGACGAGAATCGCGAGCTTAATGCACTTCTAGGATTTATCTCAGAAAAAGAAATGCCGCTGATCGGTGCACATGTTATCGGGAGAAGCATTGATCCGATTGGTACGACAGTCATTATCAACAAGGGGAAGCATGAAAACATAACGATTCATCGTCCGGTCATTGCACGAGATGGTATCCTCATAGGGCATATCGCAGAGGTTCATGACGAAAGTGCTCTGGTGAGACTGATAAACGACAATGAAAGTAAAGTGGCTGTCACCGTACTTAACGCAGATAGAAGTATCGGCTTGGTTGAAGGTGGGTACGGTGTGAGTGTGAGTATGAATTACATTCCACAAAATGAGAATTTGCACCAGGGAGATATCGTTGTCACCTCTGGTTTGCAGGAAGGAATTCCCAAGGGGCTTGTGATCGGGTCTATCGATGTTATCGAGAAAAAACCTCATGAGCCATTCCAGCGTGCGATCGTGCGACCAGCAGTTGATCTTGATAGGCTTTCAATTGTAGCTGTCATCTCTGAGTAGTATGCATATACTCAAACTTTTTTTAAAAGTATTGGGCCTGAGTGTCTTAGTAATGATCGTGGCGCTCGCAGTCCCTTTTTTATTGCCATATCCGCTGAGCAAAGTTCATGTGCTTATGATAGCACTTGTCCTTATCATGCTGCGCACCCAAAGTGGATCCGTCGTGTGGCTCTCACTTGTGTTCTATTTTCTCACCGAGCTTTATGCATTGAGTCCAGCTGGTGTTGTTTTGTTTTCTGGGACGATTGGTATGCTTTTCTTGTACTGGTTTTTTCAATCATCGGTCACGAATCGTTCATATATTGCAGCGGTCGCTCTTGCTGTTCTTGGCGTTATCATTTTTCGAACACTGTATATTGTGTCGCTTGCAGGGGTAAGTTTTTTTAGTGAATATACCATGCCTCCTGTTGGAAGACTCATACCTCTTTTTGGATGGGAAATTCTCATGACTGCTATTGGCATGAGTCTCGTCTACGGCCTCGCGAGACTGCGGATGCGTGAGTTTAACGCTGCCTTGCTTGAATAGTATGAGCAAGAATCGTTTTTTTCCACGTTTTTCAGGTCCTACTCAATTTGGAAGTGTTAAGGGTGTGTATAAAGGAAGGTGGGTGGAGGGTATTTCCTCTGCCAGTGGGAAACAAGGCTCATCAATTGATGCAGCTAGTTCCCATATGGGTAGCAGCTTTTCCGGAAGGAGAATTAAGGTAATTTACGTTTTTGTCATTTTAATTTTTGTTCTATTGGTATATAGAGTTGGCTCGCTTCAGATTGCACAGGGTTCGTCTTTTCTTTCTCAAGCTGAGTTGAATCGCCAACGGGTGTTACCGATACAGGCTCAACGTGGCTTGATATTCGATGCTCAGGGGAGATCATTAACAAAGAACATACCAAGTTTTAACGTAACGCTTGTTCCACAGGATTTACCTGAAAGTGAAGAGAAGCTCGAAGCGCTCGTTTCGCGCGTGGCTAAGCTGTCAGCGGTATCTGAAGAGGATGTTAAGCAGACACTTCTTGATTATGCGCCATATCGCCAATCGGAGATAGTTATAGCACAAGATATAGCGTATGACGATGCTTTGAAAATTATGATTGAAGCAACGCAGATGCCCGGGGTTCGTGTCCACTCCGGAAGTAAAAGGCTTTATCTGAAGGAATTTGATAGCATCGACACTCGATCGCTGTCACATGTGCTCGGATACACAGGGAAACTCAGTCCTGAGGAGCTCAGCACGCTCTCAGAGCATGGATATCTCCCCTTTGACATCATAGGTAAGGTTGGTATTGAAAAATCATATGAACAGCATCTACGTGGTGTCCACGGGAGACAGAGGGTGGAAGTGACTGCAGCAGGAACTGTACGTACTATTATCGCCGAACAAGAGAGTATCCCCGGATCGCATATTCGATTGACGATTGATGCGCACATGCAGGCGCAGCTCGAAAAATTATTCGAAAAGCATCTGCGTGTTCTTGATACAAGACGGGCAGCTGCAGTTATAATGGATCCGCGAAATGGAGCAATTCGCGCACTGGTTTCAATGCCGGGGTACGAAAATAACGAGTTTGCGGGCGGTATTTCTGCCGGCGCATACGCAGCATATATTGAAGACGATGATCAGCCACTCTTTAACAGAACGATCAGCGGAACATATCCCTCTGGGTCAACCATCAAAACAGCTCTGGCTGCTGTGGCGCTTGAACTTGGCATCATAACACCTCAAAGTTCATTTGATAGTGTGGGGGGTGTTCAAGTTGCGCGATGGTTCTTTCCAGACTGGCTTGCAGGTGGTCATGGTATCACCAATGTGAGAAAAGCAATTGCATGGTCGGTTAACACCTTTTTTTACTATATCGGAGGGGGTTTTGGTTCATTTGACGGTATTGGAGTTACCAACATGGTAGAATGGCTCAGAAAGTTTGGTTTTTCAGAACAGCTTGGGATTGATCTGCCTGGTGAGCGTAAAGGACTTCTTCCGACACCAAGCTGGAAGGAAGATGTGAAAGGAGAGCAATGGTATATTGGAGACACATACAATTTTTCAATTGGACAGGGAGATGTTCTGGTAACACCTTTGCAGATCGCATCGATGACATCAGTAATTGCAAACGGTGGAAGACTGTATCGTCCGCATGTGGTAGACGCTTTGGTTCATCCATTTACTCAGGAGGAG
>CAZCAB010000072.1:3791-5010 GCA_964496615.1 uncultured Gammaproteobacteria bacterium
CGTGATGCCATCATCGAAGATAGGCATCTGGATGTTGTGCGCGCAGGTATGCGTGATTGTGTCGCATACGGCTCATGTAGAAGATTATCGCTTCTTCCATTTTCGAGCGCTGGGAAAACAGGAACTGCTCAGTGGAGTAATATTCATAACGATCATGCGTGGTTTACTGGGTTTGCACCGTACGAGGATCCAGAGATTGTTGTGGTCGTACTCGTTGAGGAAGGTGGAGGAGGTTCAGATACAGCAGCTCCTATAGCATATGAATTTTTGTATTGGTGGAGTAATTATCAAAAGTCGCTTGAGACCTGAGCCTTTACAGATCCCTTCTCTTTGTTATACTCTATCTACTCTATATCACATATATGTCTACACAGTACTTAACACAGCAAAAAATTGATGAGCTCAAAGTGGAGCGTGATGAGCTTAAAAAGCAAAAAATACCAGATCTTGCCAGACGCATTGATGAGGCGCGGCAGATGGGCGATTTGAGAGAAAATGCAGAGTATCATGCTGCACGTGATGATATGGCATGGGCTCAGTCTCGTGTAAAAGAAATTACCGCAATTTTGGATAATGCGGAGGTTATAAGCAGCGGTTCTAGTCATGGTGTTGTTGATGTTGGCTCTCTTGTGGCAGTCTCGGTGAATGGGAAGACATTTGAATACACAATCGTGGGTGCTCAAGAAGCTGATCCACTCAAGGGCAAAATATCCAATGAATCTCCACTTGGTAAAGCATTTTTAGGCGCAAAAGTCGGTGATCTCGTTACGGTTGAAGTGCCGGCGGGGGAACAAGAGTACGAAGTGATGGATATAAAATAGACTGGTCACATATTTTAAAAGTACCCGGCGCCAGCCGGGTACTTGTATTCACTAGTTGGATTTGTTAAAATGAGTGCATAAAAATAGACTTTATATGGGCAAAAAACAGACGCTCAATATTAATGACGAACGAGAAGTTCGTCTCAAAAAGTTGGCTGATTTGCAGGAGAAAGGTATCACACCATATCCAGCTCAAGCAGTAAGAAAGCATACTGCTGAACAAACATTCAAAAAGAAACATGGATCGAAAGTTCATGTTGCAGGGCGTATCATCACAAAGCGAGCAATGGGGAAGCTCATTTTTTGTACGCTGAGGGATGAGAGTGGCACCGTGCAGATCGTCTTAAAGCAAGATGAACTTAAAAAAGAAGATTTCAAGCTCTTTGAGAAGAAAATTG
>CAZCAB010000073.1:0-5008 GCA_964496615.1 uncultured Gammaproteobacteria bacterium
TTAAATGCAATTTTTTTCATATTTTCCCCTAAAAAACCTTGATAAATGTCATATTTTGTGGTATAAATGAGGCCTGCAAACCAAGGAGGTGCCGATGCACCACTGCCAGTTCGCCCGCCCGCCGACGGCCGAGGTCCCCTTCAACATCATGTTGATCGATGCCCCTGTCCGTCACGACGTCTCCGGCGCCGGCGCCACGCCCGCGTTCCGCGACTCCACCTCCACCCGCTAGCCGAGAGGCCGGCCGAACCCGCCCCCCATACGCTTCATGTCCATCGTAACCCGCAAGGGTATGCGAGGCAATCACGCGAGCCCGCGCGGCCCGCGAGATCGCTGACAGACATGAACGCGTACGGGGGGGCTCTTCAATTATAAGAGACCAGATTTGGTCCTTTTTTGTTTCTGAAAATATACCAGATGAGAGCATAAGCGAAACATGCAGACAAAAATGAAAATTTCACATCGACAGTGGCAAAGGAAAAAGATGCCAACCACTTGGCAACGACTATGACATATTTCAACCCAATAAATGCCACCCAGGAAAAAACTTGTGCTAATGGAAGAAAAAGATAGCCTATCACTACTGATGAAAAACCGATCAGCATGATAAGCGGGATAGACCAAAGGACTAAAATATTAGCTATCGGAGCCACGATGGACAATCTTCCAAATAAAAATAGTATAAGGGGAAGCGTAGCAATGATTGCCGCCATCGTAGATGCGCCAGACTCGCGTATCCCTAAGCGATTCGGGAGAAAGTAAAACCAAGACTCCATGCGATCCGATAAGTAAATAAGCCCAACCGTGGATGCAAACGACAATTGAAACCCTGCATCCCATAAAAGAACAAGTGGATTGTGAAGTATCATTGCCGTCGCAGTTGCTGTCAGGACATATACCGGTTTTGAAACTCTCCCTATATACTTTGCAAGAAGAACAAGGATGCCCATAATACCTGCTCGCACCACTGATGCACTTGCACCGGTAAAGAAAACAAAAATAACAATACCAAAAAAAATAATCCAGAATGCTTTCTTGCGCGGGACATATAAATGAGTAAGCAAAGCATGCAGTACTGCGGCAATGATAGCTATGTTATACCCCGAAATCGCCACAATGTGCGTTATCCCCACCCGATTGAAATGCTCTTGCAGCTCTCCAAGGCCTCCACGGTATCCATAGAGAAGACCTGCCATAAAACTTGCATATGGTTCATGCCAGAGTCTATCAATCGTGCCAGCGAAATTCCCTTTTACGGTGAGTATCATGGCTTTAAGACCACTTCCCTTAAAACCACCAAGTTTTTTTACCTGTGGGCCAAGGCACTGCAGAAATACCCCATAGCGAGCAAGATACATGTCCCATCTGAAATCGTCGAAGCGCTCCGGTTTTTTAAGAGATTTGCAAGTTATCTGCAAACGATCTCCATACGCAAACCGAGGGTACAGTCCTAGTTTTACAAATATACGCTGATTCTTCTCGTTCGAAATAATGTAGCGTACACTATCAAGACGAACATCAGGCTCTTGATATACATACGCTTGGAAACGTGCGCTCGTTTCCTCTACATAACCGCCATCTGAAAGCGCATATGCATAGCGAGCGCAGCCCAGAATAAAAAGAAGGCTGCACAGTACGATTAATCGAAAAGGCGTCCGCGGCCGCGTCCAGACAAGCGCACTCATGCAAATGAGAAAAAGAACATAGAGTATAAAAGTATCTAACGGCTGCTCTAAAAGAGACGCGAAAAGGACTCCCACCAAAAAAGAAAAGCAAAACGCGAGAAACGTTTTGCTTTTTGACTTTATAATAGTCTCAATCACCCTCCAACCCATATACTACTCACTCGGCTGGGGTTTCTTTGGCCATGGGAAGGGTTCTTCCCCTTCTTCAAGTGGAAGTTCATCTGCCTCTTGCATGCGGCTCACCCGACCGTCTAGATATTCCTTCCATTCGATAATTTTTCCATCTTGAATTTTTCCAATGATCCCATCACTCACCGCTGTTCTCTTACCATTTTCATTTTTCGTGGCCGCAAACTGCCATTCGACTGCCACACGATCACCTTCAGTGATGATGTTGTGGATGTACACCTTTGTGTCAGAAAAAGCGTCTTTATAGAATTCAAGATCTGCAACAACGTCAGCATAGTTAAGACGTCTTCCAGGATATGCAAAGACGATATCCTGATGCATTATCTCCTTTAAAAGTTCTACATCCCCTTGCTCCCATGCCTTTGCCATGTCATATGTCAGCTGTTCAGCCAACACTTTTGCCTCCTCATGACTCGTATCCCCCACTCCTAATTCTCCTCCTTGCTGACCATAGTAGTACCCAAGGTACACCAATGCTGCCGCCAGCAAAATAAAGAAAAGTTTTCTCATACAACGATACTCACGATCTTATGTTTAATAATTATTACTTTTTTAGGATCTTTCCCATCAAGCCACTTTTGCACATTCTTCTCTGAAAGTGCACGCTCTTTTACGTCATCTTCACTTGCATCTGCAGACATCTTGATAGTTGCACGAAGTTTTCCATTAACTTGCACCGCGAGCATAACGACGTCATCAGTTATTTTACTCGCATCAAACGTAGGCCATGTTGCAGTTGAAACAAAGCCCTCGCCACCAAACATTTCCCAGAGTTCCTCTGCCATATGCGGCGCAAACGGTGAAAGTAATTTGATGATGGTAAGCGTGTCACCGTGTGAAATCGGTGTCTTTTTATCCAAATTCTTTCGAATAATCATCAACTGAGCAATTGCGGTATTAAATTTCAGGTTATCGCAATCCTCTCCAATCTTTTTTACTGATTTATGAAGAAGCTTCTCAAAGTCAGCATCACTGCTTGAAAGATATTCACCTTTTTTCCATACATCAAAATTGTCATCCATACTCTCTCTCAATGAGACAAAATACTCAAAGAGTCTGTCGCAAAAACGCCTCACACCCTTCACCCCATCAGTACTCCACGGTTTGGTATCTTCAAGTGGACCCATGAACATCTCATACATACGACAGGTATCTGCGCCCCAATTTTCGACCACATCACTCGGATTAATCACATTATCCCAGCGCTTGCTCATTTTTCTGTTATCTTCTCCCAAAATCAATCCCTGATGACGATGTTTTGTAAAAGGTTCATCAAAATCAATATATCCTGCGTCAAATAGTACCTTGGTAAAAAATCGCGAATACAACAGATGACCATTCACATGTTCTTCTCCGCCGAGATAGAAATCAACAGGCATCCATTTCTTCAACAATTCCTTAGAAGCAAATTCTTTCTCATTTTTTGGATCAAGGTATCTAAAGAAATACCAAGAGCTGCACATGAACGTATCAAGGGTATCCACTTCTCTTTTCCATCCTTTTCCATATTTCTCCTCGATTCCTTTTTGGAAATCATCAGAATATGTGAGCGGAGATTGCCCAGTTGGTTTGAAATCAACATCATCTGGAAGTACTACCGGGAGATCTTCAAATGGTACCGGCTTGAGTTCATCCGAGTCAGATATCAGCATGGGCACAGGTGCTCCCCAAAAACGCTGTCTACTCACTGACCAATCACGCAGCTTGAACTGGATTTCAGGCTTGCCATACCCACCTTTTTCGATTTTCCCTAAAATACCAGCCCGTCCTTTTTCGTAGTCCTGGCCATCAAATTCCTCTGAGTTAATTAAGGTATGCGCTTTTCTGTTTGCTTTAACTTCACCATAGCTCACAAACGCCTCATCACTTTTTACAACGGGGATCACCTCGATATCAAATTTTTTCGCAAACTCATAGTCCCGTTCATCAGCACCAGGAACAGCCATAATGGCACCAGTTCCATATGTAGCAAGGACATAATCTGCAATCCAAACCGGAATCTCTTTTCCATTGATCGGATTGATTGCAGTGACACCTTCTAAAACCACTCCCGTCTTTTCTTTTTCTTGTTGCCTCTCAAGCTCAGTCTTCTTGGAGGTTTTGGTAACGTATTTTTCAACCTCTTTCGTATTTGTAATGACATCTTTCAAGTTCGATACCAGTGCGTGCTCGGGTGCGATTACCATAAAGGTGGTGCCGTAAATTGTGTCATGAGCAGTGGTAAACACTTCGATCTGCTTATCAGTTCCTTTTATTTGAAAATGGACGCGCGCACCCTCAGATTTCCCTATCCAATCACGCTGCCTTTTCTTTGTCTCATCAGGCCAATCAATTTTATCTAGATCATCAAGTAGTCTCTGTGCATACTCAGTAATTTTTAAGTACCATTGTTCCATTTCTTTTTGTACAACTTCAGTTTCACACCGCTCACACACACCCTCAGGAGTTACCTGCTCATTCGCAAGAACGGTCTTGCATGAATCGCACCAGTTAACTGATTGATTCTTTCTATACGCCAAACCTCTTTCATACATCAAAAGAAAAAACCACTGGGTAAATTTATAGTAATCAGGATTATGACTCCCCACTTCCCTATCCCAATCGACCGATATTCCCAGTGATTTAATTTGTGATCTAAAATTATCAATTGATTCTGCTGTTTTTTCCCTTGGATGGACGTTTGTCTTTATAGCGTAGTTCTCAGCAGGCAAACCAAAACTATCCCATCCAATGACTTGAAGTACCTTTTTACCAATCATTCTTTGATACCGTGCATATATGTCGCATGCGGTATATACCTCAGCATGCCCAACATGAAGCCCAGATCCAGATGGATATGGAAGCTGTGGCAATATATACATCTTGTCTTTTTTAGACACCTTTTCAGGTGTCTTAAAAAGATCTTCCTTTTCCCATCTTTCTTGCCATTTTTTCTCAATTTCTTTTGGCTGATAATTGCCCATATCACTCTATACAATATGTCCCTTATTTTAGCCATTTTTTAAAAGATATGCAAGAGCTGCTAATTTAGGCTATATAGAGCGAATCATGGACTTGACAAAACCCCCTTTTTATGGTACTCTATCTAGTCTGCACACGCTGCAGCAAAGGTTCTTTCAACCCCAACCGAGGAG
>CAZCAB010000074.1:0-2406 GCA_964496615.1 uncultured Gammaproteobacteria bacterium
ATATCCATGTATGAAAAGAAATGATAAAACAATTTATCTTGATCATGCTTCGACCACCAGCCTTGATCCGCGCGTGAAAGCAGCAATGGAGCCATTTTTGGGTTTAGAATACGGAAATCCATCGAGCCTGCACCACGTAGGGAGACGTGCGAGAGATGTGGTAGAGCGTGCGCGCGAAGTAATAGCTGATTTCCTCAGCGTGCGTCCAGACGAGGTGATCTTTACGGCCGGTGGCACTGAAAGCATCAACATGGCGCTATTTGGGGTAGTGTCAGGGAACAAAGGTGCACATATCATTACCTCGAAGATTGAACATAGCGCAGTTCTGAAGAGTTGTGAAGCACTAGAGAAGCAAGGGCATGATATTTCGTATGTTCCCGTAAATGAGCAGGGGCTTGTAGACATTGCATCTATTGACTCGCACATTAAAGATACAACCAGACTCATATCAATAATGTACGTTAACAATGAAATTGGGACAATCCAGCCGATATCACGTATTGCACAGTGGCTTTCAGATGTAAACAAGATGCGCAAAGATGAGGGTCTTCCAGAGATACTGTTTCACACAGATGCATGTCAGGCAGGTAATACCATTGATTTAGATATCTCGCATCTTGGCGTTGATCTTCTAACGCTCAATGGCAGTAAATTGTATGGCCCCAAGCAAATGGGTATTTTGTATGTCAAAGAGGGTGTGTCTCTGAATCCACATATATATGGCGGTGGACAAGAAAGAAATATACGATCTGGGACAGAGAATGTGGCCGGTATTGTGGGTCTTGCCAAGGCTATCTCACTCGCTCAGGCGCAATACGAAGAAGAAGATAGGCGTATGAAGAAGTTGTGGGTTTATGCGACTGAGCGGATACTAAGAGAAATATCTGACGTAAGGATAAATGGTGTCACAGACCTATCAACCCATGAGAGGCTCTCAAATAACATACATGTCTCTTTCAAAGGTGTGAATGGAAGATCATTACTCCTATACCTAGATACATATGGTATTTGCGTCTCAACAGGGAGTGCATGTAGTGCCAAGACGCAGAAGTCATCTCACGTCCTCTCAGCAATAGGATGCTCAGAGCAGTATATAGATGGTAGTCTACGTATCTCAATGGGTAGACTCACTACTCAAAAGGAGCTCGATTTTTTTGTAGACACCCTAGTTCAGGGTGTTGAGCTGCTAAGACAGACAACTCTTGTCAGTGCGCCACTCCAACGTATTACGCAGGGAAAACTGGGTAGCTGTATAGAAATAAGTAACTGATGTTTAACTTGCTTGGGAATTCTGTTATGATATGCCCATGAAAGAAACACTAAGAATTGGCTACCTTCCCATTCTTGATCATCTCATTTTGGGGGTGGCACAAAAAAATGATGGCGCGACAGGTTCTGAGTTTGATCTTGAGGCTCAAGCCTTTTCAAATTGGGATGATATTGCCCAGGCCATGGAGACGGGTCAACTTGATGGTGCGTTTCTTCTTTTCCCTCTAGCGCTTGAGGGGTATCGCAAAAGACAGGATACTCAAGTGATTTTACTTGGGCATCGGGAGGGTCAGGTCCTTGTTACTGAAAAAAGTATTCATTCTCTTGCGGACTTAAAGGAAAAGACGGTTCTCATTCCTCACCGTTTTTCGACCCACCATATTCTGTTACATAAAATACTCACATCCAATGGGTTAAGCTTGGACGATGTCAATATACAGATAGGCTGTGATGAAATTAAAAATGTTGCACAATCTCTTGGGACGCCAGGGCTCAATGCCTTCATATTTGCAGAGCCTCTTGGTACTGCAGCTCAAAGAAGGCAGACAGGCGACATTCTAGGACTCTCGCATGATATTCAGGCACATCACGTAGACTGTGTTCTAGTGCTCCGCTCAGAAATTATAGAAAAAAAACACCTGATCATTCAGGCATTTGTGCAGAGTCTTGTGCGAGCAGGCATGTTTATCAATGCATACCCAAGACAAGCCGCGGAGATTGGTGAGTCATTTCTCGGTTGGCCTAAGAAGCTCTTGGTAGAGGCACTCACGCACGATAAAGGCCATATTCTCTTTTGGGATCTTCTGCCAAGAGTTGAGGATTTTGAGTTGCTTCAGGATACCGCAGTGAGCATTGGTTTGTGGCAAAACAAAATTGATCTGACTGAATTTATTAATCCTCAATTTGCCCGTATTGCTTATAGGGAATGGATGATTGACACACGCAAAGAAGCGAAGGATAAAGGTGAGTCGCGTACGCTCCCTGGCAATCTTCAGGAGTGTGTGCGACGATTTATTGGTTTCTTTCCGAATACTCGCATGGCCGTGATTAAATACACAAGGCCCGGAGAAAAATATCCAAGGAACATTAAGAAGATATCGGAAATTACAACACCTTTTTCTATTTTTCTTGATCGTG
>CAZCAB010000074.1:2416-4997 GCA_964496615.1 uncultured Gammaproteobacteria bacterium
CGATAGAATTGTCTGCGAACTCTCCATGGAGGAGGCTCTCAGATGTGCACAGGTCTTGCGTTTCGGTGACACTCCTTCTCCATTTCCAAAGTTTGACGATGATACTGCAGAGGGATATTTCGTAACACCTTCACGCGAAGTGGTTATGTACCAGAATGGTGAAAAAGTGTTGTGTTCGATTGGATATACAACGTTTCGCTTCCTCATCTTGTTGTTATCCCGCGGAGATGTGTTTGATAGGCACTTTAGTAATATACGATAGGTTCTATTAAAAAGCCCAGCAGATAGCTGGGCTTTTGGAATACATCGATTGCTGTTGTCACCTTAGGATGCTTGTTTTCTATTCAAGTAGATCACTATCAAGATATCCATTGAATTCATCATTTTTGGTCCGGGTAAGCTCTCCATCTGTGTAGAATTCAAATCGAGCAGTCGCAGCATCTTCACCAAGATTAAAGACTTTCACTTCTTTGTTACCTACTCTTACTGACGCGTCTGGTTTTGGTGTTGGAATGTGTTCTTTGTAACATTCGTTTGCGAGCAGTTCTCCTTGGGTGCACTCTCCATCACTGAAGCTACAAAATAGCTCAAGCGCTCCTGACTCCTCATTAAATGCGATCATCGATCTTCCGTATCGCAAAGAGCATTGTTCAAGAGCTTGTTGGTGGCTGTCGCTAATACTTATTTCAGTCTCCAACTCAATTTCCTTTACAATCTCTGCTACTTGTTCAGCTGATAACCCTTGTTTATCCGCCTCCATTCGAGCGAATTTGTTGATAGGCAGGATGAGCGCGAAAAGAAACGCAATCACTGCGAGTGCGATAAGACTAAAAACTATCTTAGCTATAAGTCCTCCACGTTGACTGTTTGCCATACTATTCTGGAAATAATTGATTCCCCTCTGTATCGTATAAATAAATTGCAAGTACTGGGCAGCTCTGCGCGGCCATCATCAGAGTATCCTCATCAGCGTGCTCTGGGTCGACTACGTAGGCCAAATCACCATCATCCATCTGAAATGTCTCTGGTGAGACAATAACACAAGATCGTGCCCCAATGCAACCCTCTCTATCAACAACAATGCGCGCAATGTTTCCTCTATGCTTTCGAATAGCTTGACTGATATCATCAGGAAGATTTTGAGGTTTTTTGATTTCGCCGTCAATTTCAGCCTCATGATTGTTTTTTTCCATTATCTCGCTGTGATTGCTCATATACCTAACATTACCCGCAGATCTTCACTGGGTTCCCATGGTGGGTCAAACTCAAGTTCAAGTTCAATGTGCTTGAAACCAAGATCAATCATAGCGTCCCTCATTTTTTGCTGCATAAGAGGTCCAAAGGGGCACATAGGTGTGGTATATGTATGAGCCAATCGAATAGATGTATCATCCTGAATGTCAATATCGTATATGAGACCAAGTGTATAGATATCAATTTTTAACTCAGGATCCTCCACTTTTTTGAGCGCCTCTTTCACCTTTTCTTTAGATATGCTCATATCCTTTTTCTTCTATTTCAGTGGCAAGCTCTGCCCCCCCACTTTTTACGAGCATGCCTTGCTTCATAACATGAACGACATCAGGTGTGATGTATTTAAGTATCCTGTTGTAGTGCGTAATGAGTAAGACTCCCTTGTCTTCTCTCTTAAATGTATTTATTCCATCTGCAACTATCTTGAGAGCATCAACATCAAGACCTGAGTCTGTCTCATCAAGAATAGCGTAGGTGGGATCAAGCACCATGAGCTGCAGAATTTCCATTTTTTTCCTTTCACCACCAGAAAAACCAACATTAAGGTATCGCTTAAGCAAGTCTGGATGTATTGATAATGCCTTCATTTTTTGAGTGAGCTCTTTGTGAAAATCAAGAGGATTAATGTTTTCTCCAGTTTGCGCTGCCTTTGCCGTTCTCAGGAAATTGCCAATCGTAATCCCCTCTATCTTGGGTGGGTATTGCATTGAAAGGAATAATCCAAGATGTGCCTTTTTTTCAGGGTCTAACTCCGTGATATCGTTATTATCAAGCACAATACTACCCCGCGTAATTTCATACTGCGGATGACCCATGAGTGTATTTGCGAGCGTGGATTTTCCAGACCCATTCGGCCCCATGATGACGACAACCTTCCCCTTTTCGATTTCAAGATCAACTCCATGGATAATTTCCTTTCCATCAGCTTGAACATGCAGATTTTTGATGAGGAGACTATCCATAGCTAGCTAAGTGCTTTAATTAGTGCGCTGTGGCCAAGTGTTGCGCATTTCATGCGTGTGTGATTAATATCAATTCCTAATTTACCGACCACAGCCTCATGAGTAATAGCGCGTGCTTCATTCGTGGATATTTCTTTAACACCATCTGTAAGTAGTGAAACAGCAGCCTGCGATATTGCGCAGCCAGTGCCGGTGTATCCAATATCGGTTATTATCCCATTATCAATCTTAATACGAAGCTCAATGTCATCTCCACAAAGCGGATTAAACGAGCGTGCAGATACATTAAAATCGGACAGCTCCTTGTTATTGAGTGGATTTCTGGACAGTTCAAGAATGAGTTCCTTGTATAGGATATCTTCCAT
>CAZCAB010000075.1:0-4931 GCA_964496615.1 uncultured Gammaproteobacteria bacterium
CTAAATGACTTTCTACAGACCCCATATGTTCGTATTTATATTTAACGAAGAAAGTATATCTAAAATGCAAACCGATCGCAACTTATGCATTACGCTGATCAAAATGGGGACAATAGGTGCATATCATGTGAGCAGTGCACGCTAGCCGCGGTACTGCTTTTTTGATATACTCGGATCTCAAAGAAAAATAAAAGGCAGGTATGAACCAAATAGCAAACATACTTTCAGATAACAAGGATGATATTTTAGGTGGGGTCATGAACGACACTGCCTTCGCCAGTCAAGCACCGACTCCGGCTCCCCTACCACAGCTGCATACAGATACTCCCACAGCAATTGAAGCGACGCCTCAGCTAGAATCTATCTCCAGTGGAGTTCATCAGCCGGATTTTGACATTGAGGCAATTCGATCATCACTGTATGACATAAAAAGCAATGTTGAATCCCTTCTCAGATCACTTGGAAGTGGCTCGACTCTCAGAATTTCTGAACTACCTCCTTCAAACAAACCGGCCCAACAAGCACCGCAAACAAATTACAATGGCGAGCAAATCATGGAAGGCGTTTTTAATGGAGAATGCTTTGTAAGCCCTGAAGGAAAGGAATATCCCGTGCCTCCAAATTATGCAAGCAAGTCAAAACTCGTTGAAGGAGATCTGATGAAGCTCACAATTACCCGCACAGGTACGTTCATGTATAAGCAAATAGGGCCGGTAGAGCGAAGGCGAATTATAGGGAGTCTTTCATTTGATCAAGCTACCCAGAAGTGGTTCGCACAAGCACACGGAAAATCGTACAAAATCTTAACAGCATCGGTCACTTTTTATAGGGGAAAACCAGGTGACCAAGTCGTGATATTGGTTCCAGAAAGCGGTGTGACTGATTGGGGCGCAGTGGAGAACATTATTTCAACCTAAAAATGGCTCATTTTAGCCAAATAAAGGGAAAGGCTCTTGACAAGAGCCCACTTTTATGATATACTGCGTCGTTAGTCAAGTATGCGAATCGGAAAGTTTAGCTTCTCGATTTGCCTACTTGAAGGCACCATTTCGGTCGGCGCCGCCATATAGGCGCCACGTAGCTGGCCCCGAGCAACGGCTTTTCGGGGCATATGGGACAGCCCTGAAAGGGGCAAAGGAGAGCGAGTGCGGAAACGCTACGCATCCATGCAACGTTAGGCATGGCGCAGTATGCAGCGGACGTGCATACATTTGTCCTATAGCGATCCTGCTGATCCGTCGTGCATCGGATATCGCACGCGGGAGAGGAGTCGTTTAGGACGCTGCTGGAGGCCCTGATATACGGGTCATAACATCGAGCTCTGGAGGTGCTCAAAAGGGATAAAGCTTCGAAGCGAGCAGGAAGGTTGGTGAGGCCCCCGAAAGGGTTCGTCGAGACACAATTCTTCAAGTGACGACTGCATCGTGGATTACATAAGTCACCCGGCTACTCTGTGAGCGACCCTGTCCTGGAGAGTATTAGATCCGAGAGCTCGGAGGGACTGGACGTGAGTCCTACTCAATGACCGCTCGGTGAAAATGGCAACGCCAGATGCGAGGCCAGGATAGGTAAGCTGAAGTTGCTGCCCCAACAGTAGCTTCCGAAGTCGGTGGGGAGTGATCTCCAAAGGTCGCGCAATCGCACAGGTGGGTTTTTCTAGATTAGTTACCACCTTAATGAGGGATTCGGCACCCCTCATAACAAATCTAGGTGATCCCCGGGGGTCCTGCTCTGCATGTACACTGCATTGAGCGGGACCCCCGGGGCCAGATCGAATAGCGTCTTTACTTCTAGAGATACTTGAGAGTTAAAAAATCCCCATATGGGGATTTTTTAATGTACTGAGATATGTGTAGACTAGCTCATGTGAGCTGATACCAGTTTGGTCATTTCAAACATGGTAACTTCCTTCTTTCCACCAAACAGTGGGAGGAGCTTATCATCAGCGATGATGTTTCGCTTGTTCTCAGGGTTTTGAAGGTTGTTAGCTTTGATGTATTCCCAAAGCTTCTTAACAACTTGCCCTCGAGGTAATGGCCCCTTACCGACGACTGCCTCGAGCTCGTCTGAAAGATTCAGTGGCTTGAGGAGTGCTGGGTTTGCTTTACGTGGCATAACCGAGTCTTAAAATTAATTGCGAATGAATTAAGTTATCCACAGTATAGTATAGAGATCCCTATTTGGCAATAGGGAGTTCCTATAGCCGTTTACTCACGATCTACCCCGCGCTATACTATGGTGACGTAAGTAACATACCCTATGGCACTGTATCATACATATAGACCCCAGACATTTTCAGAGATCATTGGACAAAAACACGTCATAACAACACTAAAGAATCAAATAGCTTCTGGGACTCATGCACACGCGTATCTCTTCTCTGGCCCACGCGGCACCGGCAAAACTAGTATCGCTCGAATTCTCGCCAAGGCAATTAACTGCCCGAGCGCAGATGAAAAAGGCGAGCCGAATAATGATGATCCTCATGCAAAAGAGATTGCTGCGGGAAGATCAATCGACGTCATTGAGATAGATGCCGCATCTCATACAAAAGTTGAGAACACCAGAGAAGTTATCGTTGATTCAGCTCACTTCAAACCAACGCAGCTGAAATACAAAGTTTATATTATCGATGAAGTGCACATGCTCTCAAATGCATCATTCAATGCGCTTCTCAAAACACTCGAAGAACCACCTGAACATGTTGTCTTCGTGCTTGCGACAACAGAGCCACATAAGCTACCAGCCACCATTATTTCCCGGTGTCAACGATTCAATTTTAAGAAGGTGCCATTTGATACGTTGGTTTCATATCTTAAGAAAATAGCGAAGAAGGAACAAATTGATATTGATGATGAAATTCTTGATGCAGTGGCGACAAAGAGCGAGGGGTGCGTGAGAGACGCACTCTCTCTTCTAGATCAACTGCGTGCAACATCTGATGGGAAGATTACACGAGAGAATGCCCTTATCCTACTTCCGACTGCAGAGGAAGAGGGATATCTAGCGCTACTGCGTGCACTTTCTAAGGGCGATGCCCAAGCAGCCCTCTCATATCTACATGAAAAAGTCGAAGAGGGTGTGCAGCTATCACTCTTTGCCCAGGGATTTATCTCTTTTTTGCGATCCGCCCTCCTTTTTACGGTGGATCCACAAACAGCGGCTGTGGGGCTTGATACCAAAACGGTAAAAGAGCTGGAGCAACTTTCGATCACTACAAGCCCGCAGGACCTTATCACCCTCATTGATCTGACCATGCAAAGGACAGTGCAGATTAAGAATTCCGTGTTACAGCAATTACCACTTGAGCTTTTGATCATTGAATATTGCGATCAAACTGCATCATCCATACCTCAATCGACTCCTTCTCAGGAGACGCTGAAAGAGTCAACACCATCTCCTGAACCAGCGCCTTCTGTTGATCCTGACATTGATGTGGTGAAAGCGCAGTGGAGTAATGTCTTATCAGACGTTGAGAGAAGCGCGCCATCTCTAAGCGTGATACTCAAAGATGCGCAGGTGCACGATGTGAATGCAGGTATGCTTAAGATCGGTGTCTCATTCCCCTTTCATGAGGATAAGTTAAAGGAAGCTAACACAAAAAAAAGCATTGAATCATTTATTGAAAAACATGTTAAATCGCCGCTCAAGCTCGATGTTTTTGTTGCCAAGCAGGAGGAAGCACCGGAAAAAGAGCTTCATGATTTAGCTGCCGCCCTTGGTGGCGAAGTAATTGCCTAGGAATGAAACGCCTGTCACACCTACTTACGATTGTGCTCGTGCTCACTCCACAGCTTGTTTTTGCATATTCGCTCCCTGTCCCGCATACCATGCAGGCACCAAGAGCACAATGGGGATTGCAGCCATGGGAAGACGCATGTGAAGAGGCAACCACCATTATGGTTGATGCCTTTTATAGCAATCTACATACGGCGTCAAGACGAATTCCACGCGCAGATGCTGAATCAGCAATTAAGAAAATCGTTGAGCTCGAAAACAAGCACTTTGGCTTCAACAAAGACACGAATGCTGAGCAAATTGTCTATATCATTAACAACTTCTTCCCCTGGGAAGCCTATATCGTTGATAACCCATCTTTAGATCAGATAAAGGATCAGATTGATCTTGGATTCCCCGTTATCGCGCTCACCCATGGTAGATCACTGGGAAATCCATATTTTCGAATTCCAGGACCGGATTACCACGTGTTTGTTATATCAGGATACGATGACGGAAGCGAGACATTCATTACGCAAGAACCTGGAACACGCCATGGTCTTGACCTACGCTATTCATATGATACAATCATGCGTGCGCTCCATGATTTCACCAAACTTGGACAAACACAATTTGGTAAAAAAAGAGTTATCTTTACCAAACCTTCCCTTTCTCTACTCTCGGCACACCTAGATGGGGATGATGATGGACTGACCAAGCAAGATGAACTCATCTTCGGGACGAGCCTCATGCTTTCCGATACTGATCAGGATGGGTACACTGATGGCATGGAGGCATCTGCCGGCTACTCACCTATTGTCGATGAGGGCGGTCTTGGAAGAGGATCACTTATGAAAACAAAGAATGATCATAAGGTGTATGTCCTTTCTGATGACGGACTGGAGTGGATACGCAGTGAAGAAGAATTCTTGAAAAAGGGTTGGAAATGGGCGCAGATCGTCACGGTCAGTAAGGCATTCTTTTCAAAATTTTTCCAATAACATTCGGGAGTCGTCTAATGGTAGGACTCCAGGTTCTGGTCCTGGCTATCGGGGTTCGAATCCCTGCTCCCGAGCGATAATAATTCAAACTTCTACAACAGCACCATCCAATCATATGGAATCCCTGGACATCAAATTTGAAAAGGCGATCCGGCTTTTATCCAAATTTGCCCCCGTATCCAGCGTGGATGCGAGAAAGCCTCTACTACCTCA
>CAZCAB010000076.1:0-4871 GCA_964496615.1 uncultured Gammaproteobacteria bacterium
GCCGCAGGGGCAGACATCGTCATGTCATATGCTTCAATGGGAGCAAACAGAATTTTTAATATTCTTAAGCCGGATGAAATTCTGATGCTGACCGAGGGGTTGAATGTCTTTAAGGTGTCTGTTCCACCTTCATTAATAGATAAAACAATCTCTGAATCTCAGATAAGAAAAAAGATAGTCCGCTCAAAGTATTCGAGCAGGCACTCAATGCTATTCGTCCACAAGTTGAAGTCAGATCACGTCGTGTTGGTGGCGCAAACTACCAGGTACCGATGCCCGTATCTGGAGGTCGGCAAAATACCCTTGCATTTCGTTGGCTTTTGAAAGCATCACGTGAGAGAAAAGGAAAGAAAATGGCGGAAAAGCTCGCATATGAGCTTCTTGACGCGCTTGAAGGAGCAGGCGGAGCATTCAAGAAAAAAGAGGACGTGCAGCGTCAAGCTGAGGCGAACAAAGCATTTGCACACTTTGCGCGTTTTCGAAGTAGGAAAAAGAAATAATTAAGATGTAAAATCTCGCCATGAAATATTGGCTGAGATTTTTTTAACTGAATATGGCAAGAGAATATTCACTTCAGGATACCAGAAACATTGGTATCATGGCCCACATTGATGCAGGAAAGACCACGACCACTGAGCGTATTTTGTTTTACACGGGTAAGAAACACAAGATCGGCGAGGTGCATGATGGTGCTGCCGAGATGGACTGGATGGAACAAGAGCAAGAGCGTGGTATTACCATTACGTCTGCCGCAACAACTTGTTTTTGGAATGACAAGCGAATTAACATTATCGACACTCCGGGTCACGTTGACTTTACGGTTGAAGTAGAGAGATCACTTCGTGTGCTTGATGGCGCGGTCGCTGTCTTTGATGGATCGCAAGGTGTCGAGCCACAGTCTGAGACCGTGTGGAGACAAGCAGACAAGTACAGCGTTCCTCGAATCTGTTTTGCAAACAAGATGGATAAGATGGGAGCAGACTTTTACATGACGATGGATTCGATTAATGAAAGATTGTCTGATAAAGCATTTGCAGCACAGCTTCCCATTGGCGCTGAGAGTGATTTTTCAGGTGTGATTGATTTGGTTGAGAGAAAAGCATACGCTTTTGAAGGAGCTATGGGACAAGACGTGAAAGAGATTGATGTCCCGGAGGATATGAAGGACAAGGTAGAGCAGTATCGTGGGAAGCTCCTTGAAAAAGTAGCTGAAGCTGATGATCAGATCATGGAAAAATACCTCGGTGGGGAAGAGCTTTCAATCGAGGAAATCAAAGCAGGTATTCGGAAGATGGTTCTTTCAGATGATCTATACCCTGTTTTTTGTGGATCAGCACTAGCTAACATTGGTGTACAACTTGTTCTTGATGCGGTTGTTGACTATCTTCCAAACCCACTTGATGTTGGTGAGATTAAAGGACATGACGTTGATGATGAAGAAAAGGAAATCATTGTGAAAGCATCTGATGAAGAGCCGCTTGCAGCACTTGCGTTTAAAATTGCAACAGATCCATACGTTGGTAAACTTATTTTCATCCGCGTATACTCAGGTGCATTGAAAGCTGGAAGCTATGTGATTAACGCGAACACCGGTGACAAAGAAAGAATTGGACGATTGGTTCGCTTGCATGCCAACTCTCGAGAGGAAGTACAAGAAGCATATGCGGGTGAGATCGTCGCGGCTATTGGACTTAAAGGTGTCCAAACAGGACACACACTGTCTGCAGAAAATAGAGCAGTCGTGCTTGAAACGATTACATTCCCAGATCCTGTTATTTCAGTTGCAATTGAGCCTAAGACCAAGCAGGACCAAGAAAAGATGGGACTTGCGCTTCAGAAACTTGCTGAAGAGGACCCATCCTTTAAGGTGCACACAGATGAAGAAACTTTGCAGACCATTATCTCTGGAATGGGTGAGCTGCATCTTGATATTCTCGTTGACCGAATGAAGCGTGAGTTCAAGGTTGAAGCAAATGTAGGTGCACCACAGGTTGCGTATAAAGAAACCATTCGTAAAAGCACTGAGGCGGAAGGAAAATACGTCAAGCAATCCGGTGGTCGAGGACAGTATGGTCATTGTTGGCTCAAAATTGAGCCACGTGAGCGTGGTGAAGGATTTTCGTTTGATGATGAAATCAAAGGTGGAATTATTCCAAAAGAATATATTCCAGCAATTCAAAAAGGTGTAAGAGAAGCTCTTGATCGTGGAATTGTTGCCGGGTATCCAATTGTCGATGTGCATGTTACCTGTTATGACGGGTCATACCATGAAGTTGATTCATCAGAGGTTGCATTTAAGATGGCGGGGAGCATGGCATTTCAGGCTGGTGCGAAAAAAGCAGATCCTGTTATTCTTGAACCGGTCATGAAAGTAGAGGTAACCACTCCAGAAGATTACATGGGAGATGTAGTAGGAAATCTCAGTTCTCGTCGTGCTCAGATTCAGGAGATGGGCGAGCGAGGTCAAGTGAAGGTAGCCAAAGCACTGATGCCACTCGCAAAAATGTTTGGCTATGAGACTGAGCTTCGTTCAATGACCCAGGGTCGAGCATCATACTCAATGGAGTTTGACCATTATGCAGAGTGTCCGAAGAATGTGGAAGCACAAATCGTTGAAGGAAAGAAATAACGATAAAGGAAAACCCGGCAGTTGCCGGGTTTTTTATTTCGTATACTGTAATGAGCGTCCGTGTGCATCATATGGATGTTATGGATTTGGGTCAAGCTTGACATCTCTTTGAGTATCAGATATGCTCAATATATATGAAGGACCTGTTTAGACAAACAACAACATTTTCTGCGCCAAGTGATTAGGGTGACATTTTTGTATCGTGAAAATCATATAGGCGCTCCGAATCAACGGGGCGCCTTTTCGTTTTCAGGAGGAAAACATGCGAGTAGGGATAGAGTTGGAATATTTGCTCGGGCAGGGTTGGGATATAGAGCGCGTCATGGCGCTTCAGATCCCTGGCGTGAAGCGCGAGTTCCTGCGCTTCATGGTTGAGTGCGTCTCAGACGCACTGAGTCCGCACGAGGCAGTTACGCAGATACGTCATATGCGCGAGGAGCTTGAGAGTCGAGGTGTTCACCTCATGTCTCAGGCAAGTCTGCCTGAACGTCGCGAGCTGACCCCAGAGGACGTCACCGGGACCGGGGAGTACTACGACTGGGTGTTCACCAAAGCGTGTGAAATGCTCGGGTGTGATCCCTTCGACCTGCATCACGTCGGCATTCATCTGAATTTGTCCCAGCGTGGGATGAGCGAAGATCAGGCTGTCCACTGTGCCAACTGGATGCGCTGTCTCATGCCGCTCTTCATCCTTCTCACGAGCAATTCTCCTCTTTTGGAGGAGGGGAGACTCGTCGCGCATTCCGGCAGGATGCTCGGGTATCCGAATCGGTGGGACGTGCCGTTCTGGTCAAGCGGATCGGATTTCCGCCAATGGCTCGCCGAGCAGATCTCGCAGGGTAGCATCTATCCAGGGAAGGATCGGTGCTGGATGACTGCGATTCCGCGGATGAACGGCGAGCACGAGCCGTACGTCGAGGTTCGCGCCCTTGATGGGGGAGTGGGTGTTTCCGATGATCTCATTCTCGGATGCTGCCTGCTAGCGCAAAGGATCATCGAGCACGCACTTGAGTACAAGCACCTACCGGTGAGTGACCCGTTGATTCTGCGAAGCAATGATCAAGGGGTGGCGGCACTCGGCATCGATGCGATCATGATGTTTAAAGGTGAGCATATTCCGATTCGTCGGATCGCACAGCTGTGGTGTGAGGGCATTGAGCCGCTGGTGAGAAAGCTCGAGAGCTTCGGGTGACTAGAGGAGGAAGCGAACGTGGCGCTATATCCACGTATCTCCAGCGCGCGTCTTTGTGGGTGCGTGGTGGAAACTAAAAAAATCGCTTTTGCGGTTTTTTTGTGTTTAGAATCTCAGGTGGGATGATGGTGCTCGAACTTTTGCGCCGCCATCCCGGTTGAGCCGACGGCTCGATCATGCAGCTCAGCGAGCTGCGACCCGTTGGTTCCAGAACTGCCGGGGGTACAGACTGCACTGATGGCAGTCAGGTCCCGTGCAGGTCGCCTTGTTGACCTGCGTCTGGTAGTACGTGCCGGTCGCGGTTTCGTCCTCGTGCTTGATGAGCTTCTTGGCGGGCACAGTGACCGTGCATGACAGCCCACGGACGCCGTTGATGACGAGCTCGACGTCCTGCTGCCTTGTCACGATCTTGTCGTACAGCACCACGCCCGAGTACGCCGCGAGGTCCCACTCGCAACGGTCCGGGGTGCACGTGTGTGCCTTGACCTCCATGCCCGAGAGCGTTGCGAACGGTGTTGTGCGCACCTCTCCGTCGATGAGCGGCACCAGCGTGACCGGGGGCTTGTCCCGATCCTTCTTGTCGATGAGCTCGATGTACGGAAAGAAGAGCGCGCCGCCGCTCCAGAACTGGTACGTCTCCACGAGCTTGGTCGTCTTTTTCCGGCTCAGCGCGGTAGTCAGGCTACCGATCGATGAGGAGTCCGTCAGAGGCACGATCTCGTGGTCGGTCATGGGTTGCATGAGCGACGCGACTGCGATGTTGTTGTCGCTTCCTTCTTCGGCTCCGACCGGTGCGGCCGAAGCCATGGTAAGGACGAGTGCGAAAAATCCCAACTTCTTCATGGTTCCTCCCCCTAGAGGATGTGGCTCACCGACGACACGTCGGGGAGCAGTTGAAGAGATACAGCAAGCGGTCTCTACGAGCACCACCCACCTGAAATTCTAAGGTTCAATTGTATGGAGCGAAACTGATGGTGCTAGAGTATACGCGGGTATTCTTTTGCTTTTTGCAAAGCATCTGTAAAGATCGTATCAAATCCATGCTCTTTC
>CAZCAB010000077.1:0-4800 GCA_964496615.1 uncultured Gammaproteobacteria bacterium
TACACCGTGCTTGTTCGAGTATGTATATCTTGCTCGCCCTGACTCAATGATGAACAATGTCTCAGTATATCGCGCACGTCTTCGAATGGGACAAAATCTTGCAAAAAAATGGAAAAGACTCTATCCCGATTTGACTCCCGATATTGTTATCCCTATCCCCTTTTCATCAACAACCGCGGCGCTGGCAATGGCACACGAACTTGGTGTGAGATATTCTGACGGCATTTACAAAAATCAATACGTCGGTCGAACATTCATCATGCCAGGACAGGAAAAAAGACGTAAGTCCGTGCTTCACAAGCTGTCACCACAGGAAGTCGAGATTAGGGGCAAAGTCGTGATGCTTCTAGACGATTCAATTGTCCGTGGGACAACAAGCAAAGAGGTGGTTACACTCGTCAGAAATGCTGGTGCAAAGAAGGTCTATTTCGTCTCGGCATGCCCACCTGTCAGATATCCTGATTTCTACGGTATCGACATACCCACGCGAGATGAGCTCATCGCTGCATTTAGAACTGAAAAACAGATCAGTGACTACATTGGTGCTGATATTTTGATGTATCAAGATATTGATGATATTGTAGAGGCCGTTACCAGACGAGGGAACCATCATATCGATAGACTCTCCATGCCATGTCTTGATGCCTGGTACGTCACTGGAGATGTCGATGAAGACAAGATTAATGAACTTGAGCTCGCTCGAACTGGTGAGCGAGCACACTGTAAATAGTATGAAACGCATCTTACTCATTGGCTCAGGCGCACGAGAACACGCAATCGCCCGAGCGATACAAAGATCACCGCAAAGAACCAGTCTCTTTTGCTTTGGATCCTCAAAAAACCCGGGTATTCTTGCAATCTCCACGCACTATGCGACGGGAAATCTACTCGATGCATCTACCATCGCATCATATGCACGCCATCATCGCATTGACTTTGCAATCGTCGGACCTGAGGGTCCGCTCGAAGCAGGAATAGCCGACGAGCTTTGGTCTTCGGGTATTCCGGTTATTGGCCCACAAAAAGTACTTGCGCAGATAGAGAGCAGTAAATCATTCACGAGAGATTTGCTTGTTGAGTTCGGGATTGAAGCATATCCAAAATACAAATATTTCACCTCAATTGACGGTGTGCCTGAATTTATAGATGAACTCTCAGGAGAATACGTCATTAAGGCAGATGGCCTCATGGGAGGTAAAGGAGTAAAGCTTTCTGGAGAGCACTTGCATAGCACAGATGAGGCACTCAGCTGGTGTGAGCAAATTATTGATGCAGAAATGGGTTTTCTCATTGAAGAAAAATTCGTCGGACAAGAGTTTTCGCTTATCAGCTTTTCAGATGGGGAGCACCTCGCGCATACACCGGCTGTACAAGATCATAAACGAGCATATGATGGAGATACAGGGCCAAATACTGGCGGTATGGGTACGTATTCTGACGCCGATCACTCACTCCCCTTTCTCACGCAGCAAGATATTGCAAAAGCGCATGAGATCAATGTAAGAACAATTGATGCCTTGAAGAAAAAAACCGGACTACCATACAAGGGAATCCTGTATGGTGGCTTTATCGCAACAGCAACTGGGGTGAAGCTCATAGAATATAACGCACGGTTTGGCGATCCAGAAGCAATGAATATACTGACGCTCCTTGAATCTGATTTTGTCGCAATCTGCGATGCGATATTGACCGGGACACTAGAACAAAATCACGCACGGTTTGCACACAAAGCATCAGTATGTGTATATGTTGTGCCTGAGGGATACCCAGACAATCCCGTCAAAAATCAGAAAATCGATTTTTCAGCTGTTTCGGACAAGCGTCACCTATTCCTTGGCGCCGTTGATCAGCGGGAGGATGGTGTCTATGAGACAGGGTCAAGAACTGCGGCGATTGTCTGCTCTGCAGACTCGCTCGCTGCGGCGCAAGAACGAACATTGGCTGAAATCTCTAAAATTGAAGGTCCACTTTTTCATCGAAAGGACATCGGAACCGCCCAGCTCATACAAAAACGCATCGACATGATGCAGTCTTTGCGAGGAAGTACAAAAGGGAAGCTCAGGCTCGCTGTGCTTGGCTCTACGCGCGGCACAACAATGCAGCATCTCATGGACGCCATTAACGAGGAAAAGCTCAACGCTTCAATTGAGATAGTCATAAGTAACAAAGAAGGCGCCTACATACTCCATAGAGCGCAACGCCAAGGTATTGATACCCTTCACATTCCTCATTCTGGTAAGACGCGAGAGCAGTATGATTCCGAGGTCATCAGCATCCTCAAGGCTAGAAATATAGATCTAGTACTGCTCATTGGTTACATGCGCATTCTCTCTCCCACTTTTGTAAACGCTTTCAAAGGAAAGATACTCAATGTGCATCCATCACTCCTCCCCAAATTTGCAGGTGGAATGGATCTCGCGGTTCACAAGGCAGTGCTTGACGCAGGTGAGAGAGAAAGTGGATGCACGGTTCACCTCGTGGACGAGGGGGTGGATACCGGGGCTATTCTGATTCAAAAAAAATGCTCCGTTGAACCTGGTGACACTCCTGAACTACTTAAGCAGAAAGTCCAACACCTTGAGGGGGTCGCCTTTATCGAAGCAATTCATACTTTTTAATATGCATACAAAGCCCACAGAAATAAGGAGGGCTTTAATTTCTGTTTCAAATAAGGAGGGCATTACTCACTTTGCCAAGGGACTCCACGGTCATGGCGTAAAAATCCTCTCCACCGGTGGCACAGCAAGAGCAATTCGCGATGCAAGCATTCCAGTGATTGATGTGTCAGAGTTCACAGGTTTTCCCGAAATGATGGATGGGCGGGTCAAAACACTTCACCCCCTCATTCATGCTGGCATCCTTGGTCTGCGAGATGAACATAAAAAAGCGGCGGATGAACATAATATCAAGTGGATTGATCTCGTCGTCTGTAATCTATACCCATTCTCTCAAACCATACAAAAGCCAGGGGTCACCGATGATGAAGCAATTGAGAATATTGATATCGGAGGTCCAACCATGATCAGATCAGCCGCTAAGAATGTTGGATGGGTAACAACAGTTGTTGATCCTGCTGACTACATAGCATTTCTTGATGAAATTGCGAAAGCAAAAAAAATCTGCTTTGAAACAAGAAAAAGATTGGCGATAAAAGCCTTTCAGCATACAGGAGAGTATGATTCTGTTATTTTCAATTATTTTTCAAAGGAAAAAGAAGTCGAAGCTAATGATCTAACCCTCACCTACACAAAACATATAGATCTTAGATACGGCGAAAATCCACACCAGAGTGCTGCAGTATACAAAAAGGGGCCATCATTGCTTCTTGACGCAACGATTCATCAAGGAAAGCAGCTTTCGTATAACAACATCAATGATGCAGACGGCGCACTTGCCTGTCTTCGTGAATTTAGTGATCCTGCGTGTGTCGTAGTCAAGCACGCAAATCCCTGCGGTGTTGCACAAGGCAATAACATCACCGATGTCTTTAAAAAAGCATATGCAGCTGATAGTCTCTCAGCATTTGGCGGTATCATTGCTATCAACAGACCGTGCAGCATTGAAATCGCAAAGGAAATAGTCAAAGTGTATGCCGAAATCGTGCTCGCTCCATCATATGAAGAAGGGTCGCTTGAAATACTGAGCAAAAAGAAAAACATGAGGGTCCTTGAGCTTGGTAAGATCCAGCGACGCACCCCTGGGCAAGAAATCCGGCATATCCAAGGAGGTATTCTCATGCAAGATGTGGATATGCAATTAATATCCCGTAATGATCTTAAAATCGTCACAAAAAAATGGCCAACGCCGGAAGAAATAGAAGACATGCTCTTTTCGTGGAAAGTGCTCAAGCATGTAAAATCAAACGGTATTCTCATCGCTAAGAATATGACAACACTTGGCATTGGCCCGGGACAAGTATCTCGCGTGGATGCAGTAAAAATAGCAAGGCGAAAAAGCGGGGATAATCTCGATGGATCGATTCTCGCCTCGGATGCCTTCTTCCCATTCCGAGATTCAATTGATGAACTAGCTGGCACAGGGATTCGTGCCATTATCCAACCTGGAGGCTCCATTAAAGATAAAGAAGTGATTCAAACATGTAATGAACATGGCATTGCTATGGTATTTACGGGGAGCCGATGTTTCAAGCACTAAAAACTAGCCTTGACAGAACGAAACTCAGCATATATGCTGAGTTTCGCGATCGCGGGATACCGCCTGCGATACGTACCACAAGCACCCGGCAACGCCGGAAAGGAAATGTGGAATGAAAGGATCTTTTATTTTGACCGTAGACCCGGGAGATCTGAAGATAGATCCCGATGATCTCCTAGTCAGCAGCGACATGGGGAAGGCATTCAAGGGCACTCCTCTTGAGCACTTTACCCCGGCCAACAACGCCAACCACGATCGATTCATCATGTTCGACCAGAAGGTCGGCATGCTCGTGGCCCGCATCGATCTCGGGATGGACGTCCTGGCAAAGCGTCTGGTGATTAACCCTTTCGTTGCGATCCCACTCGTGAAGGCCGAGTTGGTTGCATACATCGGCATCTCCAGCTGGGAGACGACGCGTATGCGGTCTGGTCTGCACTCGCCTGAAGGCAAGGATCTCGGCGCCATCATCTACCCCTCGCCTATGCAGAAGAACCCGAGCCCACGTGTGTGCGTGGAGATCTACAGCGAGTGCGGCCTTCAGGCCATCAGCGATCTCTTCTTCGAGATCATGGAAGGCAGGCAGCCTGAAGGCAGCTGGTGCCTCTAGGGGGCTGAACCAATCCCAATCGTGACCACGCCGAG
>CAZCAB010000078.1:0-4730 GCA_964496615.1 uncultured Gammaproteobacteria bacterium
CGTATAATCTCATCTCCTGCACGCATTTTTGACGCTACGATGTGGTCGAGTGTGTTGATGTGTCTGGAGTTCAGAATGATCTCATCGAGGCGCTGGTCAAGCAGATACAGGCACAAGGAAAATTTGGTATTGGTACTGGAACGCGCTTGGAACGCGCGAAAAAATATTGGGATGATGTTACGAAAAAGAAACAAAAAGAGAAGGAGAAATTTGAAGATAGAGCTGCGCGAGCTGCGGCGGGTGAAGAGCTTGAGGATCCATTCCCAGAGATGTCAAAACCGGAACGTTTCGCAAGATGGCTTGCACTTACCCCTTCAGTACTTCTAGAAATCGGCTTTGGAAAGCGGCTGGAGAAAGGTAAAAAAACAGAGCGTGCTCGTAGGAAAACACAAGAAACATTTGAAAAAAAGGTCCTCAGTACTGTGGAGCGTAGTCGACTAAGAGCAAAAGAAGCGGTTAATAACGTCGAGGAGCTGATGGACGAAACCCTTGATAAGACACTTGCACATTTTGATGAAAGTGAAAAAACAGAGACAACCGGCAAGATCGCATTTTGGGCGAGAAAATTGAGTAGCATAAATGTGCATGATATCTTTGCTAAAAATGCATCTTTGGTGGAAGCGAGAAAGCGAGACAGGTTGCTGGCAATGCAACAGGGCGAAGATAGTAAAAAGTTAAGCAAAAAGGAAAAGGCACAAGAGTCGTTTGATTCGATGATGCACTGGTTTTGGCAAGGTTTTGGAATTTCATCTAAGTTGGCTGAAAAATTGAGTGTCGGACCTCGTTCTGAGAAAGCAATTCGAAAAGTGGGAGAATTTGGTCGCTGGGCCGCAACCAAGAATTTGGATGCTCGCGTTGTTACTGCCGCCATCCTTATTGGTCAAGGAGGGATGACTCTTGCGATGCCTGCGGCAATGAGCACAAGTTTGGCTATTTTAGGGACAGGAATTGGTGCAAAAGTCGCAGCTGATAGGCTGGGGGACATTTTTGGGCATTTCATGAAGAGGAATGACAGAAAAGAGGTCCTCACCAATGTTGAGGATGTTCAGGCAATGGCTGAGGAATATGGCGTTGCCCTTCAGAAGGATACCAGACTAGAGCTGGAAGCAGCGATGGATAAGAACCCGCATAATCAGAAAGATCCTGTGTTCAGACTTCTTGATTTACTTCAAAAGAAGATGGATAGTCATTTTAAGCTGATGGAGGAAGAACGACTGGGGTGGCTCAAGCGTGATGATTTTGATGAATTTGTTCAAAAAGAGATCGACACCCTTGTTTCAGAGGCAGCCAAAGAATATCAAAATGAGATTGCTGAAGAAGAGAGTGCTATAGACATAAATGAAGGAACCCCTTTTGAGATAAAGCAAAAGAAAAAACGACTTGCAGAAATTAGCGATATACGTAGCAGCGTCATAGCTCCAGGAACTGGTTTTGATATTTCGATGCAGGGTATAAAGGATCGATTAGCGAAAAAACTTTTCGCTATGACTGAAGAAGGTGTTCCTACTATCCATATTGAACACATTAAGTGGGAGATTGCTGATGCAAAAAGAGAAATAGATTGGGAGGAGACTGAGCTTACGAAATTGTGTGAACGGCTGCGCAAGGTTAGAAGAGTATATAAAAAGATCGAAGCGCAATTAGAGTCGATACAAGAGCCCCTTGATGATATGGAGAAGACATATCGCACACTTGTCGTACTTGAAGAAATGATTCATGAAATGATTGATGATTTGCTCAAATCGGTACTTGCTGAACTTGATGATTTGATAAGCGAAAGGCGCCTAGCCAAAAAAGATGCAAGGCTTGAAGCACGAATAAAAGAATACGACGGGTATAGAGAGAAACTTGAGAACTACATGACACAGTTTGCTAAAGAGGAAGAAGCTGCTGAAGAAACCGAGGATACACAGAGTGATGATGCAGAAGAGGTTGAAGGTCAAGATGCTGCAGATACACAGAGTGATGAAGCTGACGAAGGGGAAGCCCAGGAAGAAGCAGAAGACGAAGATGCAAGCAGCATTCCTACAGAGGCGGAAGTCCAAAAGAAGGTTGAGGTCGTCAAACGTCGCATTGATATGTTTGCAGACATGATTACCTCGATGAGGAAAGAAGAATCCAGACTAGAAGCAATACAGGAGAGACTTGAAATCATCGAAATGCAGATAAAAGGTGACATGGTGCCACTTATTGAACTCTACAAGGAAAAAGCACAACTTGAACGTGAGCGTAAGAATATTGAACAGGCTATAGAAGATTATAGGAAAGATCAAATACTCAGTTCAGATGTACTTACTGGTACACCGAATAAGAGATATGAAAGAATTCATGCAAAAATTGATGCCATTGTCGCACACGAAATTGTTCATGGAGATGTGAATTCACTTGAGCATAATCGTTTCTATCAAGAGTTAAAACGGATGGCGAAAGAACTGGCCTTTGATGCTTTTGTCGACAGACAGTCACAGAAACTTACAAAGTCGCTGAAGGAAGGTCTTCGTTCAAACCAACTCCCTGTTGATTTTAGTGAGAATTCCGAGAAGAGAGACGCTGTTTTCGGAGCATTATTTGCTGGTGATAGCTACCGAGCAGCACAGCTGATGGATAAGTGGGTTACTGAATCGCAAGGAGTAGAGAAGGGTAAGGTAAAAGGAGCACTTGATGCCACGAAGGACACTATAAGGCAAAAGCGTGGGAAAGAGGCTGCGCCACTCTTCACAGGTGGTGTGGACGGGTGGGAGAAGCTTTTGCTGTCGCTTGATTTTGTGAAAACAGAAGGGGGTATCAGCAAGGATGACAGGAAACGCATTGTTGGTGACATAATGAAACACCATGAGAGCCACATGAAGAAGCGTGCAGAGATGGTCGATCAGAAGAGGTTCACCAATGCGGTTAGACGATGGGGCGCTGTTGCCGGTGCTGTGCCTTTGGCACAAATTATTGGTCCGTACACCGAGGCGCTTCACACATGGGCTACAAAAGTGCCGGAGCTCTTTCATGACACTGGTGACGTGGCTAAGTGGGTAGCAGATTTAGGTGATCTTGCCGTGGACGGCTGGACTAACTGGGAGATGTTTGGTGACAATCCGCCATATGAATTCTACAAACCACTTAGACCAATTGCAGAGAATCTCTTTACAGCGAGCACGCCACTAGAGGCCGGAGTCAAAACTGGCATGGCGGTTGCAGGTACTCGCGGCCTACTTATCCCAGGTATTGCTACAGGTATTAGAGCCGTTCATAAAGGGCTTAATCACATCGCATTTGGTCCGATGTCTCCTCTTAGGAAGCTTTTCGGGATGAAATAAAATCGGGAAAAATAAAACATGGACCTCGCGGTCCATGTTTTTCTATTTTAGTTTTCTTGATCTTTCTTTACTGCTTTTGAGCTTGGGGAATACAGTGTATTTTTGATATTCCATTTGCTCACAAATTGTCCAATACCTCTTTCATCACTCTTCTTCTTTACTTGAGACTTTTGCTGCGACCATCGAACAAGACTTTCGAAGTTAATCTTGTATCGTCCTGAAACCACCACATAGGTGATTTCCTGATTTTTGATGGCTCGGCGTATAGTCTGTGGATTAACACCAAATAGGCGAGCTGCCTCGGATACTGATACACGGACTATTTCCTTTGGAGAATTTTGGTCAACCATACAAAATGTATAGAGTAGTATATACATTTTAGCACTTTTCACCCTATTTGTCAAGTGGCTGATGTCATTGGTATATATAGGAAAAACGAGAAATACTCCCAATTTAGCGAAATAAATGTATAGAGTAGTGTATACATTTTTCCATATTTGTATACACTAGTGTATACAAATCACTAAGCCTATATTTAATCTGTCTCGCTCCAGTTATCGCTAATGCACATCCTATCAAGGTAAATACTCGATTTATTATTTATAGTGTGTTATACTAATCCCCGCCATACAATGCATTTTTTGCACTAGAAGTGTTCTACCTGTAACACTTTTTTGATTCATACGTCTGCTTATATGCAGGAGCTCAAAGACAAAGTACTTTTGTATCGTGTCCAAGCCAAATCTGATGCGGATGCATACGCACAACTCTATGATCGATACGTAGATACTCTGTATCGATTTATCTTTTTTCGCGTATCAAGCAAAGAGCTGGCTGAGGACATTACAGCAGATGTGTTCTTAAAAACCTGGGAGTACCTTGGTACGAAAAAGGGGAGTGAGGTTAAGAATTTTCGAGCTCTGATTTACCGCATTGCGCGAAATGCAATTATCGATCATTATCGCAAGATGTCTCATAGGCAAGAGCAATCCATCGAGTTTGTTGCAGAGCAAGCTGATGAGACAGTTGTTGAGGCAATGATCGATGATATAGAGGTGAAAAGGATCATGCAGATTGTGGGGAAGCTCAAACAAGAATATCAAGATATCGTCATACTCAAATATGTTGAAGGTATGACTGCAAAGCAGATTGGCCAAGTGCTCGGGAGGAGCGCAACCAGTGTGAGGGTCACACTGCACAGAGCGCTCAAAGTAATCAAAAATATGTCATAATTTAGTGGGGGAAATAGGTCGCATGAATGAGGATCACAGACAATTAGAAAAGCTCTCAGAACTCAAACAGCTGAGTGCGCCGAGTAAAGAATGGAAGCAGACTACACGATCTGCTCTTTTGCTTTCTATAGCACAGTCGCCTCACGGGCAGCGAAAACAAACAAAGAAAGCTCCTGCTCAAAACCTTGGG
>CAZCAB010000079.1:0-4690 GCA_964496615.1 uncultured Gammaproteobacteria bacterium
GTGAGTACCCATCATTCATAACGCGTTTTGGCAGTGCATATCTAAACAGTAAAGATCGGCTGTCCTGTGGTTCGATTGAAATAAATGCCCCAAACCACTGCTTATCACCTTCAGTACCAGAATCAACAGTCTCAATACGTATTGGCTCTCGCGAAAGTGCACCATGCGGATTTTCAACAACAAATGCATCGATCAGTGTTGAACCTTTTGGCACATACACACGCGCATACGTGCGATATCGTGTGGTGCGCCAATCAAATTCTCCCTCATGCCGGTATGCCATTTCTGCTTCTGCTATCTGCCCCTCTTCTGTGTCCGTCAACCTATATGAAAGATCCCTTTCAATAACATGATCAGTCTTAAGAGCAGCAAGATTTGCATCGACCCACATAAGATAGTCACCATTGTACGGTTCAATCATGCCACCCCACCCATAGGTATCAACAATGAAATGAAGTCCTCTATCTTGAGCATACATCATGATATGCTTTCTTTTTGTAAGATCTTCAAACACAGAAAGCAGGACATCTATATCTTCTAAGCCCTTAGCCTTGATCTGATTCATAAGCTCATGCATCAGCGGACTTAAAATTTGTTTCCTATTTTCTACCGCTACCCCTCTATCTTTGTACCCGAATTCAACATCATATTCAAGACGCTCAGTCACATTCTCAGAAGAAAATGTGATACCTTCAACAGTGATTGGTCCGGTAATCTTTAAAAGCTCCTCAATAACGGTCGGGGTAATCCCGATGACAGCATCAATACTGTCTCCTGCCACACCACCCTCAGCCTGGTACAGTTCAAGTGTTCTTCGCGAACTTTGTGCGAAATCAGGTGACCAATTACTATCTCTAAAAAACCAGTGCGTCACCCCAAGATGCTCTTCAAGTGGTTTTGGTGGCTGAAAATGTAGTCCCTTAGGCGTTCTCCTATCAAGCACTTCAGACCCTTCAATTGCAAGTACAGATACACTCCCTTTATCAACCTTGAGCGTGGCATATGATCCAATAAAGCCACCGCCCGGTCGCATTTCTGTATTGTTCAGAAAAAGAATCAAATAGGTGACCGGCTTTTCAAAGCCCAAAAACCGAGGAGCAATACTAAAAAGCATGTCGCCTTGCTCACCGAGTGCTTCTCTCACACGCTCATCTTGAGACAGTCGATTGATGGCACTTCCGATAAACTCGGGGCTGCTGACAATGTTTTTAAGTATGGTGCACCCGGCAACCAACAAAAGTCCCAAGACGCACAAGATGAAAATTTTGATTCGTGTTTTCTCCTTCATATTATGTTCGCTTTTTTTGCGATACGTTAAAACCAAGATATCTACCAAACATTAAATGGGTGACTGCATCAATTGCAGGAATCGCACTCATAAAGATAAGGGAAATCGGAAGAAGCAACCACTGCAATACCATCGTAACATACTTGTGATGTGGATGAGAGCGAGGTCGTGGTGGAAGAAGCGGAAAACTCAAAAGTGCTGACAGAAGAAGTCCAAGCATGGCAAGGGACATCAGGATTTGCAACAGATGCGGGGTGTTGAAAAAGAGTGCGCTTTGCTCAATCGTTCCACCGGCTACCCACATCGGGAGCTGACCTAAAATCGTAATGAGGAGCGCCGCGAGAGCCCATGACCATTTACCTTCCCATTCAACAAATACCCATTTTGCTTTTACCCACCATGGAATCTTGTTTCCTTTCTTTTTAAACTCCCACAAAAGATAGGGGACATGTTCAACACCCCATGCCCAGCGCCGCTGCTGCTTGTAGAGATTCTTCACACTTTTCCACCAGCTTGTATCTGATACCGTATGCATGGAAACAGGCATGTACATGGGAGTGACTGCGTAGTCACCATTGTAGCGAAGCAGGCACTGATAAAAGATGCGTGAATCCTCACTCACAATTCTCTTTTCATGAAAACCAGCATCAACAAGGGCTCGAAAACTCATTGAATGAGATGAAAATGTTACCAGAAGATCTTGTTTTGCAAGGGCGGTAAACATCCAAAAAGTAGTACCAAAGGCCATAACCCGAAGAACAGCCTGACTTTCCCACATATTGTTATTGTAGAGTGCAATCGGCTGATATGAGGTGCGCGTAGGTCGTGGGTGCGAACAATACAGGTACGTGAGATATGAAAAGTAATCTTTGTGTACCACCGTATCAATATCAAGTATGGTGACAATAACATCATCATAGTTCCACCCTTTCTCATCAATATATTTTTTCACCTTTCTCTCTGCATAATGCAAATTCGAACCTTTACCTGCGATTTCCCCATCTTGACCAGCAGGATGCAATGTTCCAATAATATGACCAAACTCAGACGAAAAATTATCCCGCACTTTCTTTATAATATCTTCATAATGCGCAGCCTTGGCTCCTTCCCCTGCTATCACCACGGTAAAAACATGTGGATCATATATAGATTGTGCAACACTTTTCAGTGATGCCTTCACTACATCCCATTCTTCATTCAAAAGTGTGAGAAAAACAACATGTCTTTTCGTGACATGCTCAGGAACGTCTTTGGGAAGTCTTTGTGTCCAATCAATTGCTCGCACAATCCTATACCGTTTCCAGGCAATGATAAGGTAGAGAGAAAAATTAAGCACCTTCAACACCCAGTAGATATCAAAAAGAATAATGAAGTAAATCATCCATAGTGGCTTTACAAACGAAAGGACAATACTCACTACCAAAGTCACCCAGATGGAGAGCCCTGGAAGTATTTCGTACAGTCGATATCGATGATAGTCACTTAACATAGTTACTGTATTTCAAACGCAGAATATCCATAATCAGGTATCTGTTTCCATTGCTCTGAAACAGACTCAACACGCGCCACTGCTGGACCCTTCCTACATTCATCCAAAAGCTTCTTGAGTGCAGACTCCTGCCCCTCTGCAACGACATGGACGCTTCCATCAGAGCTATTTTTCACAAACCCAACACATCCAAAATCCAAAGCGCGCTCTTGTACAAACATACGAAAGCATACTCCCTGAACACGCCCATAAATGTCTATGCTCAAACGATACATATTAGCCGATATGCGGTTCCCCGCTATAGCGTGCAGAGATGTAGACCCCCGGCGTCGCCTCTCTTAATGCGCTACAAACGGCAAAAGCAGATGCAAGCTCATCTTGAGATACCGTGAGAGCGGGTACACCCCTAACAAAACAAAACATATTTGCGATGATAGTCAGAAGTCGGGTTCCCGTAAATCCTCCAACACCTACGATGACGGCAATACCAGCAAGATCATCAGCACGATCACCGAGGTAATCAATGATATGCGAAAACCACAGTCGATTCGAACCCTCAAATCGTTCCCATGTTATTTCCTCATCAGTAAGTATTCCTATGCGTAAGGAATCCTTTTCTGACGGATCAAGCACAATATACATACCTTTACGCCCCGAGCGTGTTAACCACTTTATGATGTTTCCCATCAAAAATAGAATACAGAAATTTATCCATCACATATCGTCGATCGACAAACTCCTGCGTCGTCATTGTTGTATACCTAATCTCAAAACCAAACTCTGTCTCATACTGAATCATCAACTTTGAAAGGTTTCTTTCCTTCAGTTCACCAACGATAAGAACATCTGTATCGACGTCCGACCGTCCGGTAAATGCACCGGTGAGAATAAGGAGTGATATATCTCCACCCTTCTTTTCAATGTCCTTAACGAACTGCTGCTCACCGAGTACCTTCTCTTTCAGCACCAGCGCATGCATTTCTGAGTAAATAATTGATTCAGTATCAATACGATAGTATTTTCTGAGTGACGCACCACTTTTTGCATTTGACTCAACGGTTTCCTGTGATGGCTTATCTTCAACCTTGATAATACCAATCTTCAAAAGCAGCTCAAGTTCCCTTCGTACAGCATTAATTTGTGCGTCTATTGTCCGGGAGAGCTCTCTGACAAAAAAAGCCTTATCTGGCTTCATGAAAAATGCTTTGAGAAGTCTTGCCCGCGTTTTTGAACCAAATAGTTGTTCAAGCATAACCCTATTTATGTTTTTTACACATGATATGTGTGAATCCCCCATTGGTTTAAAGCGCAGGGTATAGTATACTTACCTCACTATCATACGTCAATCTCCTATGAGCGGAGTTGAAATACAGGAATTTTTTGTCGAAGGATCCCAGGATAAGGACTGTCATGTGCTTTTGCACATAGCCGAACCGAACTCTGAATATGAGAAAAAGCAGGGCTATTTTTTTGCACTTGCTGAACTGCACCGTGCGAATTCAAAACATATCCTTTCTCTGCAAGAGGTCATCGATACTGTTGAGACTGATTTGTACGACCCACAAAGTGATCTTTCCTTGGAAGATATCCTTGAGCAGGTCAATAAGGAAAATAGGCCGCTCGTGAATAAAGGGAAAACTGAGTTGCACTGCGTCTTAGGTACACTTACTCAAGACGGTGTCAGCTTTGCCTACCACGGATCGCCAGAGGTATCGGTTTTCTATAAAAAAGGAGAATCACTCCAGAGTCTTGAAGTACTTGACGCAGAAAGTAAAAAAGGGAGTGGTGATGATCAACTCTTTTCTGCCCTTATCGAAGGACCACTTCACAAAGGCGATCATCTGTATGTCTGCACCCCAAGTGTCACAGAGTACTTCAGTACTGATAGAGTGAAAAAAATTATTCACGCACGG
>CAZCAB010000080.1:0-4592 GCA_964496615.1 uncultured Gammaproteobacteria bacterium
ATGGCATGATCTTCTGAGAGCATGCGACCGGCGAGTGCCAGTCCGTTGGCGTTGTTGTGCTGTATGGAGAGTTCTGCTGCCTCAATGTTATAGCCTAGAGCGCAACGCATACCTTCTACCTTGTTTGCCGCAATAATGTCACCTTGTGCTGACCCACACACCAGAATGCATCGTCCATTCGTTTCAACTGTTTTGATTGCTGTAGGAATGATGTAGTCGGGAAAATCGTCGAGTTCGTCATATTCATGTGCGCCCATGTCCTCAACATCACGCCCGAGTTCGTTTTTAATGTACCTAACAAGCCTCTTTTTTAGTTTATATCCAGCATGATCTGCTGCGATATAGAGCGGTCCTAAATACATATGTATATCTAAAAGTAGTGGCATTGTAGCATGTGCAAACTGAGGCAGCAACATTCTATGACTTTCACTCTTGTGTGATAAAATGGATGTGCATGCAGTTACAGAGGAGGGCGACATGCAAACGATGAATGACAAGCTGTTCGTAACCATGCTTACGCGTGTTTTTGCGCTGTTTGGTCCCGGGGGGAAGCATGCAGGTGTTCAGATCGACACAGGATCGTTGTTTTCCGACGGGGGAATCCATTTCAATGATCCCACAAAGATCAGCCTGTTTCTGGGTCGGGCACAGGCCGAAGGATGGCTTGTGAGAGTACATGGACAACGGTCTCAGGGCGGCTTCAAATCCAGCGGAACTCGCGGGTATCAGTTCGCAGAAGACGCTCACGAGCGGCTCGCGCAGCTGAATTCGGTGGACGAACAAGAAGGTTCTGATGCCCAGATTCAAGCGCTCAAGGCTGAGCTGAGTCAGGAAAAGATCAGAGTGCGAGAGCTTGAGGGTAAGCTCAAAGCAGAGCGGAAGTTCGCGAGCGATCTTCAAGACGAGCTCAAGGCCGTTGAGGGTAAGCTCGCTGAGCTTGAGCAGTCCAAACGGGTGCTTGAAGACGAGGTCGCTGCCGCCAAAAAGCAGCAGCCAGTCAAAAAACGGACGAACGGCGTTTCTGAGGAGGACAAGTTGATGCGGTTGCTTGAGGCACGCATTCTCGCCCTGAAGCAAGAGGTACAGATCACGCAAGCAGCGTATCGGGATATCCTATCGTTCGTGTCTGACGACTACCTTCGACAGCTCCTGGTCATTGCTGAGTGCATGCCTGAGATCATCTCTGCGCTGTTTGATGCGTATGCTAAGCTTGAAAAGCTTAGTGCCGAGCAGATGCAGTCACATGATCGTCCTCGACGGTCAGCAAGTTCTAGGTCGCTCGGCGTACTACAGGGCGTTGAACTCACGTTTGACGATGGCGATGGTCCGTCAATTCGCATGTCCGGTGCAGCACTTGCCATTCCTTCGCTCAGGGAGGCTCTTGGTGTATTGCTCAGCGGCGGGTCATAGGGCAGGTCGGTCCCTTAAAATCGACATTCAACAAAATACATCTCATTGAGGTGTTTTTTGTTGACAAACATCTGTCTTTTTGCTACGATTTTTCTACAAAAGCAAAGACATTTGAGCCGTTATCACCGGCGAGTCGAGGGAAGAAATCCACCGAGAGTAAACCCCTCCGGGTATGCCCGTAATAGCTGCAAGTAAGTGCTACTTTTGAAGCAGGATGGTACCACCCGAGAGGGTTCCTGCAGAAGGTAGCTTTTTATTTTTCCATATGCCATACAATGCATCAGAACACGAAGAAGAAATCCTAAAATTTTGGCAGGATACTTCAGCATTTGAAAAATCTGTAGAAAATCGTTCAAAAGATAATCCATATGTCTTTTATGATGGTCCGCCATTTGCAACGGGCCTTCCTCATTACGGACATATTGTCGTTTCCATCATGAAAGACGCTGTACTTCGATATTTCACCATGCAAGGGCGGCGTGTCGAGCGTGTGTGGGGGTGGGATTGTCATGGTTTGCCCATTGAAAATATTGTTGAAAAGGAAATAGGGAGTAAGAGTAAAAAAGACATCGAAAAAATTGGTGTAAAAAAGTTTAACGACGCATGTCGATCAAAGGTGCAGTGGTATGCTGCTGAGTGGAAGAAAACAATTGAGAGACTCGGAAGGTGGGTGGACATGGACAATGCGTATAAAACGATGGATACCTCGTACATGGAAAGTATTTGGTGGACTTTTAAGGAGCTATATAACAATGGATACATATACAAAGGACACAGAAGTATGCATGTGTGTCCAAGATGTGAAACGACACTATCACAGCAAGAAGTGAGCGAAGGGTACAAAGACGTGAAGGATCTTTCCGTTGTCCCACAGTTTACCTTGCATGACCCTGAGTCGGTTTTAGGAGTAAAAGACGCATTCATGCTTGCGTGGACCACGACAGCGTGGACTTTGCCTGGTAATCTTCTTCTGGCTGTGGGATCTGATATTTCATATGTGCTGGTTAAGCACGGGGAAGCTCATTTTGTACTTGCCAAAGAGCGGGTGCAAGACGTATTTGATGGGAAAGACTATGAAGTGGTGCGCACGCTGAAAGGAAAAAAACTTGTCGGGCTCTCATATGAGCCACTCTTTCCATATTTTTCTGACACTGAAAATGCCTTTCATGTCGTTGCAGGAGATTTTGTTTCGATCGATGATGGGACCGGAGTCGTACACATTGCTCCTGGATATGGACAGGACGATTATGAACTTGGAAAAAAGGAAGGTGTGCCGGTGATCCAACATGTTGGGATGGATGGAAGATTTACCAAAAAGGCATCTGATTTTAAAGGTGTGCATGTAAAACCGGTAGATGATCATAGTGGCACTGATGTTCTTATCGTTAAGTATCTCGCAAAAAACGGAAATTTATTTAGCAAAAAGAAATACGAACACAGCTACCCACATTGTTGGCGTTGTGATACACCGCTCATCAATTTTGCGACAGATTCTTGGTTTGTAAATGTGTTCAAGCTCAAAGACGAAGCACTTGAACGTGCAAAGGACATCAATTGGTCACCAGGACACATAAAGGCAGGGAGGTTTGGGCAGTGGCTCGAAGGTGCGCGAGATTGGTCAATATCCAGGCAGCGTTTTTGGGCGTCTGTTATCCCTATCTGGGAGTGTGAAAGTGAAAACGAATGTGAGCGTGTTGTTGTGGGTTCTATTGATGAACTCGAGAAGCTCAGTGGCGTGCGTGTTGATGATTTGCATAAACATGTGGTCGATGAAGTGACGTTCTCCTGCGCGAGTTGCGGCTCTGTAATGAAGCGTGTTCCTGATGTGCTTGATTGCTGGTTTGATGCAGGTTCCATGCCATATGCGCAGATGCATTATCCATTTGAAAACAAAGGAAAATTTGAAGCAAGTTTTCCTGCTGAGTTCATCGCTGAGGCGGTTGATCAGACACGTGCGTGGTTTTACTATTTGCATATCATTGCGACAGGCGTCAAAAAAAGTCGCGCGTTTAACAATGTGATTGTAAACGGTATTGTCCTTGCAGAGGACGGGAAGAAGATGAGTAAGAAATTGCAAAACTACCCAGATCCAAATGAAATTTTGGAAAAGTATGGAGCTGACGCGCTTCGCTACTATCTACTTTCATCTCCGGTGATGCAGGCAGAAAGTTTAAATTTTTCCGAAACTGGCGTGAGAGAAGTGTATAACAAAGTTGTAAACACACTTTGGAATGTTGTCTCGTTCTATCAAATGTTTGCCACTGATCTTTCAGGTCCGATTAAAAAACCGAGGAGCACACATGTGCTTGATCAGTGGATTGTGGCGAGATTGCATGACATGCACAATGATGTGACGGACGCTATGGAAGCGTATAATCTTGTTGATGCAAGTCGGCCCATTATGCATTTTGTGCTTGATTTGTCACAGTGGTATGTGAGACGATCTCGTGATCGATGTAAGGGTGACGATGTAAAAGATAAAAAGGCAGCACTTGAGACATTGCGCTACGCATTACTGGAGCTTTCAAAGATCATGGCACCGTTTAATCCGTTCATGGCTGAAAAAATATATGCGATCGTCGGTGGCGAAAAAGAAAGTGTTCATCTTGATGATTGGTCTAAAGTAGGCAATGCTGATGAAGGAGTTTTGTCCACCATGCTTCAGGTGAGAAAGGTCGTAGAGATGGGTCTCTCGCTTCGAAAAGAGGCAGGAATACGTGTGAGACAGCCCCTCGCAGCGCTCAGCGTGTCTGGTATGAAGCTTAGCAGTGCGCACAGTGCTTTGATTGCTGATGAGCTAAACGTAAAAGAGGTTGTTTCAAAAAAAGCGAGTAAAGGTTGGGTAAGCAAAGAAGATGCCGGGCTCACGGTATCACTTAATACTATGCTCGATGAGCAGTTGAGAAAAGAAGGGCTTTTGCGTGAAGTGGTGCGAGCGGTCAACCAGATGCGAAAAGAGCAGGGACTTACGATTAATGACACTATATCCATTTCATATCGAACGCAGGATGAAGTATTGCAGAGCGTCTTCACTGATTTGTCTGATGAACTCAAAAATGGGACATTGGCTGGTGAAGTTACAGAAGGGGAGGGAGAGAGCATTCAGGTCGATGGAAAAGATTTGCAGTTGAAGGTACAAAAAGTGTAGCATAACAAAAAACCGGCAAAGCCGGTTTTTTGAT
>CAZCAB010000081.1:0-4486 GCA_964496615.1 uncultured Gammaproteobacteria bacterium
TCTATATATAACGTCTTCTTTACCCCTTACCGGTAAAATGACGCGCCAAGGATACCATATAGTGTGTATAAGTCAATAGACTCTGTTCATAACTCATTAAAGGTTGAGGAAATAACAAAATCCTCTAGTTTTAGAGGATTTTGTTATTTCCGTTTTTGTGGGTTGAGGCAACTGAGGAGGGCGGCGTGTTTTTGCTCGCCGACCCCAGTTGCAGTACAGATCAACCTGCGTCGGCTGGCGCGCCGGTCGTCTGCTCTTCTGCTGAAGCAGACACGTCAGGAGGTCTGTTGCCCGTCGTCACTTGAGCAATGCCGCTATCCTGCAGCGCGTTCATCATCTGCCGGAGGGCATTGAGGAGAGCTGCGACGTTGTAGAGTCGTTGCTGCGGACCGATCCAGATGAACGTGATCTGCACGCCGCTTTCCTTTTCTTCAGGATCTGTGTCCTGTTGCAAAAGAGACGTGTCGCCGTAGCCGGCGGCATTGAGTACTCGTCCGAGCCCACTCATGTGTGTGTACAGACCCATAGCCAGGTCACGACGCCCTCTCCATGAGAATGTTGCGTGCCTATCCTCTTCCAGTACGGACATTGTCTCTCCTGTAGCTGTGTAAAACGGATTGTAGATAGGGTATACGTTTTTTGAATTTGGGTCAATTTTACAAATGAAGATGCCCTGGCTATGTGTTAGCCAGGGCTGTGCTACTTAAGGGACTCGACCATGCTTTTAAACAGGTCGCCGTCTCCATTTCGTAGGTTACGCATCGAGAAGCTGAGAGCAACGCCAAGGTCATCCCTCAATGTCGATAGCGAATTGATGGAGGCTTTGGTCTTCTCGGTTCCGCACCAGCGCGCTGCATCGTAACTACAGTAATTGCGCAGCTTTGCTGTTGAGCGTTGAGCGACCCATGTCAGCATGTGCCATTGCGCACCTGGGAACCACGGTCCGTTTTTTCGGAAAAGTCTGCGCGCGGTAGTCCCGGATGAAACCACGTCATCAATGACAACCACGTCTTTCACGTCAAGCCGCATGTGGTCGTAGACGCGGCCGGTCCACACGTAGAACCAGTCTTCGATCGGATCCCACTCTCTTTTTGCGTACACGCGAGCGGTTCGCCACTTGCTGATCCATTCTTTGTCCATATAGTCATGGACCAGCATTGCTCCCTTGCCAGGGAAGACGAGCAGTGTCGTGGCAGGGTCAAGCTCATCCCACCCACTCCAGCTCATGATCGCCTGTGTCATCTCAGCGCTGTCTACCACGTTCAGACCCAGTTGCTCACACGTTGCCACCACTGTATGGTCGGCTTCGATGTCGTTTATGATGACACGCTGTTTTTCCTGGCTCATGATTCCTCCTGTGCCATGCCATTGGTGAAATTGAATGAGGAGATTCCATCCCCATCAACTTGAGAAGTCTTCCAGCCGCGCATAGAAGGCGCCTGAATGTCGTCGTCATACCGGTCTCCCACCATCCAGAATTCAGATGCGTCGGGGTACCACTGTTCGATTGTGTCCCAAACGCGTCGATCTGGTTTTGCGCATCCCTGCTCGTACGAGAGGAAAAGACGATCGAACTGCTCTTCGATGCGAAGGCGTGCGTTTACCACTTTCCATCCCGGCTCAGTGATGTTGGTAATCAACACAAGCTTGCCGAGCTGACTGAGCGCCTTAAGCTTCACAAGGGCACCCGGAAACCACGAGGATGCCTGGTTATCAAGCTCCCAGAGCCCGACCACCTTGCGTCCGATCAGTGCATCAGTGATGCCCAAGTGCGCACAGAGCAAGGAGCCCATCTCGCTATAAGGCAGTGCTCGTGTCATGAGCTCTGAACGGACAAATGGGTAGATTGCCTCCTGATCAGCGCCACCATCAATGAGCGCCTGTTCGTACGATGCGCCGCTCGGGTCACGAGACCGTATGAGCGTATTCCAAAGATCAATACAGATTACACGCATAGAACCTCCTGTGCTTAGCGTGTTGGATCCTCACCAAACCACCCACCGAGTACGATCCCCGTATCTGGGAGGTGGTAGTGATTAGGATCCTTCTGAGAGTGTGCGTATTGCCTCAAGTGCAATGTAGATCATATTTGTCATAGGTTGCGTGTCCGTTAATGTGTCTGCAACAACATCTTGCTTTTGTCCTTTTATGCGGGATATCAGCGGTTCAGGTTCAGCATTTGCAAGCAATATTGCCCCGGCTTTCACGTTTCTGAGCGATGCAAGTACATAGAGGGTACTTGTTTCCATGTCTGAGCTGAGTATCGGAGTGTCTGCGTTTTTCCAACGCTCATCCTGCAAGTACGAGCCCCATTTGATAATTGCATCTTGGGCTCCATAGTATGCATCGTGCGTGCGATTGATGCCCATAGCATACGGTGCCTGTTTTTCTTTTGCAGCCGTCTCAAGAGCTTGGGTAATTTCTGTATCAGCGACCGCGGGAAATCCAAGAGGAATGTATTCCTTGGTTGTCCCTTCGTCTCTGATACATGCGGTTGGAATGATTAGCGACCCTTTCTTTATATCCGATCTCCACGCACCACCGCAGGTGCCAACTCGGATAAGGTACTTCGCGCCTGCGTTTATCAACTCTTCTACAGCTATAGCAGTGGAAGGGGAGCCAATCCCTGTTGAGCAAACTGCAACGCGCACGTCTTTGTATCTCCCGACACCAATCACAAACTCTCTATTTTTTGCAATAATTTGGAATCCTCGCATATACCCACCAATGCGTTCCACTCGTTTTGGATCACCCACAAGCAGGATATACGGGGGAATGTCTCCAGCTTTGATTGTTACGTGTTGTTGTTTCATATCTTCATAGATAGAGTAGGGGGTCGATTTTTCAATCGACACCCGTCTTTATCTGTGATGTGCTCCTTGTTTTAGATTTCTTCTGCGATATAGAGCAAGCTTTGACCAGGTTTTATTGTCCAGCCAGGATGCTGAAAGACGAGATGGCCATCGCGTGGCGCGTGGACTGGGAATCCTCCTCTGTATGTGCCGATGAGTCCGCCTTTCTTTACTTTCGCGAACAGGCGGTCAAGACCGGGACAGTACGTTACCCTTTTTCTCTCAGAGAACATCTCTTCTACGAGCGCAAAGACCCGTTGGTTAGTCTTGATTTCAAGGCGTTCAATCGATTTTCTGAAGCCTCCGAAATTGAAGTTTACGCTCCCGAGGACACTGAGTATGCGTAGTACCGCTTTGAGTGCTTCGTGTGCCCGTGACACGTCATCTTGCTGTCCGATTTCGTAGCATACACCTACCCCATTTACTCCGTGTCGGTCCATGTACGCGTCGGCAGTTCTTGATGGACCTTCTTCCGGATTGAAGCAGTTGAAGGCATCGGTGAGGACATGCGTCCCAGGAATTTGCGAGATGATTCTGCGATGCTTGTCTGTCAGTCGGTCGCAGTACGCGAAAGGAGGTGAAGGTGTGTGCGTCGCATGCAGATCAAGCAAGACTTCACACTTTCTAAAGAGCGGCGCGAGCACGCGTGCCCTTCGCAGGTCCTCAGTGTCTGAAGGTGCTGGGTCAGCAGCGAGCTTGTCCTCCACAAACGACCGATTGAGATCAGTCGATGGCGTAGTTCCTCGCGTGCAGCGCACGATTGCTTCCGGGTTGCCAAAGCCGATGTAAAGGTCACCGCGTACGCCAGTAATTTCGTATGACCCCGCCGGCTTCATTGCCAAACCGAGTCGCGAAAGAAGTGTGCGGATGACCTCGATTCCAGGTCGTTCGTCTCCGTGGGTTCCGCCGAGCACAATCACCTTCGGGCCCGGCTTTCCAGATGTGAGATGCCAGATATACGGGATGTTCATTTGTATCTCCTTTGTTACCCCCGCGGCACATGTACGTTTCGCACGTACATCTTCCCATTCACAGTGGGACGTATTATCTCCTTATACAAATGTGCCAAATGAAAAATCGCCTTTTCGGCGATGTGATCCACTACTAAACTACCCATTACGTGTTAGTAGGGATCCGTTGCGTGATGCATTGTTCGTGCACTATTTTTCATAGTAATAATATATTAACGTATTAGCACATTAATACATATTTGACCATGTGTCAACCGGAATGTTGGGGATAACATGATTATTTCCCTTTGTTGAGCGTACTTTTGTACCCTCCCATTCCGTGATGAAGCCAGTGTGCAATTCGTGTGATTGTCGCAGTACTCACTCCTGTCTGTTTGGAAATTTCTCGGTAAGGAACACCTTGGTCAATGAGCTGAGCTACTTCCCATCTTGCTGAGAGTTCTCTAAGCTCCTCAAGTGTAGCAAGATCTCTGAGAAAATTAAGCATGTGCTGCTCTGTCTTGATTGAGAGAAGTGCACGGGCAAGCTGCTTCATTTTTTTTGTTTTCCATCGTGACATATGGGTGAGTATATCATTCTTTACGGCTTCTGAGTACGCCTGCAATAGTAAGTCCCGGTTGCCCGGGGACATGGGGGGAGTCAGAATTTGATGGTCAGTTTGCT
>CAZCAB010000082.1:0-4306 GCA_964496615.1 uncultured Gammaproteobacteria bacterium
ATTTAGTATTGCCCTTGCCATGCTCATAATCTGAGTGAGGATGACCATGGCAAGGGCAATACTAAATGTCGTATTAAAATCATTTGTTGGTGTTCTAAAAATCGCAGTTCCTTCATGCGTGATCGCGGTAAGGCCGGGTATAAGACCAATAAGATTCCCCACGCCCATGTATAGGAACAAGGCTCCAATGAGCGGCAAAAGCTGCGCAGCCATTCTTTCATTCCCGGTGATTTGCATAAGGAGGGTCTGAAAACTCTTGACCGTTTCCTCAAGCATGATCATGAATTTTGAGGGGACAAGTGTACTCCTTTTTTTTGTGTATATTCCAAGCAACAAAAAAAGGAGTGTGACCAAAGCTGCCAAAAGCATGGCATTCGTAATGGGGAAATTGCCAATACTTCCTATAATCTCTGGTTGCACTCCTGGGTTTTCAACTGCTACTTGAAACATTATTCTTCTTTTTCTGCTTGCTCACGTCTATCAAGCTCTTTAAATTGACGACTTATTTTTCTATACAGCACAATCGTGATACCCCATGAAATCACAAATGAGATGCCCAGCATAGCAAGGGTCCCGTTTGGACGAATATCATAGCTACTGTCTATCCATCTTCCGACAAAAAAGGCAATCGCAGCAGGAACACCAAATATAACAAGAATTTGCAACATGAGCTTAAAGGTCCGCTGCGTAAGTGCTTCTCTATCTTCCTGAACTGTTCCCATATACGTAAAACACGCTCCAAAAATGAAGCGCCGCAATTATACAAAAAAAAGTCGTACTCGTCAATGAAATTTTAGCTTATTCGTGTGAATAACTGTCTGGTATTTTTTTCAATGATTTCAGCCATTTTTTCAAAGCTCTTACCTCTCTTTTTTGCGAACGTCTCAATCACTTCCTCTATCATCCATGGCTCGCTCCTTTTACCCCGATATTTCTGTGGTGCTAGGTAAGGAGAATCAGTTTCAACCACCATTCTATCAAGTGGAACTTTTTCAATCACTTCTTGAAGCTGAAGCTGCGGCTTTGGGTCTGTTTTCTTTGGAGGATATGTCACCACGCCGGTAAAGCCAAGGTACAATCCCTGTGAGAGATAGAATTCAGCCTGGTCCCAGTTGCCCGTAAAGCAATGGATTACTCCGAGTGGAGCACTGCCCATCTCTTGGATGGTCGTTATCATATCATCATGTGCTTCGCGCACATGAATAACCATCGGCAGGTTATGCCTCTGCGCAATGCGCGCATGCGCGAGAAATGTCTCTTTTTGCTTTTGCATCACAATTTCAGTAACCACATCCTTTGGCACATGGTATCTGTCCATTCCGGTCTCGCCAAGAGCAATGACCTTGGGATGTTCTGCAAGCGCATCATACACTGCCTCATCGAATTGCTCACCTCGAGAGGTGAATTGATCAGCTTCTTCAATGACTTCAGTCCTATACTCCTGTATAGGGTGAAGACCAATTGATGCATACATCCAGTCATATTGCTCTGCAAGCTCAATTGCCTTTTTGCTGGTATCCAGTTGCGTACCTACAACATTGAGGATCATATCCCTCTCCTTACATCTTCCGATGACTTCACCTCTATTCTCATTAAACGCCTTAAATTGTATGTGGCAGTGCGTGTCGATCATCATATTAAATTCAGGAAAAATCGAATTTCAATTGCTCCTGGATGTCTCCGAGTTAATGAGAAGCTCGGAGGGCTTCTGTCTAGACTATTGTCGCTCGAGCAACCACGACAGGACCCTCAAGGTATCGGAGGGTGACTTCCTGGCCCATGGGGAGTCGAAAGGATGCTCCCCCTGCATAGTCTGTCCATTACGATCGACTGTACCGATCAGTACTTGAACGAGCTCGTCCTCAATGTGTGGAATAAACGTGTATGATCCTTCCGACATCATGAACGCCACAGTGGTAAATCGGCCTCCAATGACCAATTCAGATTCCTCAAAAACGTCCACTGTGAATACGTCGTTTCCATCGCTCTGGGGCTCTACAGCAAGTTCGATGAGAGCCTCCTTGAATCTCAGGGTCACCAGATATCGATGGAACTGAGCCGGACTCATCATTTGATAATCGAACTGCTCAACGAGTTCACCTTCATCGTTTCGGTGAAACAAGTGAACGTCTCCAGTCATGCCTTTGCCATAGGCAGCGTAGCAGGTGCGGTCTATGTCGTGGCCAGCACGTGACGAGATGGCATTCGGATTGATGGTCGACTGCAGAACTACCCAGTCGTTCCCGAACTCCTCCAACTCCTCAGGTAATGGTCGTTTAGAGTTGCTCCACTTGAGCCGCAGTAATAGGTTGTACTTCTTCTTAGTCCAAGCTCTGTGCCAGGTCATGGTTCCTCCTTCTTGTATCCATACTTACACAAAAACCATGAATTGTCAATGTGGTAAGCCATAAAAAAGAGCGGCTTCTTGCCGCTCTCTATATTCCTACTGATCTCCCCACATAATCGACTGTTGACTCCAATAGCCGAAGTGCATCCGGTAGAAGTGGTATAAGTACCGATGCGAAATCACTAGTAAACGGTGCAGCAAATGAGCCTGCGAGCCAATCCATGACTCGATCTGAAAGTGGAAAACGTTCAATGAAGAAAATGATGAGTCCAAGTGTTAAAATTCCTTCAACCGTACCAAGAATAATACCAAGAAACGTATCGATTCCCTTGAGAAAGGGAAGCTTCGTCACGATATCAGTCATCTTATCAAGTATCCAAAAACCAAAACCAACAAGTCTATTAATAATTACAAACGCAATAACGAACATAATCACGCGCGATACATTGTCGCCCCATCCGGTAATGCCAATGAGAACATCAGCCATTTGCTCATAGTAGCGAGAAGCGATGAAAGCGCCAGCAATAGTACCAACTAATGACCCAAGGGTATGAAAAAAACCAAACCAAAGACCAAACATCGCAAAACCTGCTATGATGATCAGAAGTATAATGTCGACAAGGCCAATCATGAGAGGCGGGGAAATAATATATCAGGCTTGCTTAGTATAGCATCTTTCTTCAATTTCCCCCAAACCGAAAGAGAATCTAGCGTTTCACCGCTGATATCCTCGCCGAGGGATTGCAATATCACCTCAGCAGCGCCGGGAATGACGGGTAGTAGCGCCACACCAATATGACGCAAACTCTCACAAAGCGTATAAAGTAAACCATCAATATCCTCCCCCTTTTTAACTTTTTCCCAGGGCCTTTCCTCAGATATCAGTTTATCAAGTGCAATAGTTTTTTCATTGATCAAAAAGACCAGAGCGTCAAATTGATAGTCTGAAAACAATTCCGCGTACTTTTTCCAAAACGCATCCCATTCAAGATTATCACCACTCTTTTCAGGCACCCTTCCATCGCTGTATTTCTCCACCATGGTGAGAATTCTCGATGTCAGATTTCCAATTCCGTTGACAAGATGAGCGGTATAGAAATCCTCAAAACGAGCCTCTGACCAATCTCCATCCTCGGTTGGCGGAAGACCTCCAAGTAAAAAGAATCGGACCGCATCAGCGCCATATTTACCAACAACAACTTCGGGATCAACCACATTACCTGCACTCTTACTCATTTTCTGTCCCTCAGATGTGATGAAGCCATGGATAAAAATCTGCGAAGAAGGTGCAATGCCAGCGGACATGAGCATGGCCTGCCACATCGCAGACTGTTGTCTCAGATTGTCCTTTCCAGCAACTTGGACACCAGGCCAAAACGGCTCAAATTCCTGATCCTTTGGCCAGCCAAGTGTCGAAACATAGTTAACAAGCGCATCAAACCACACATACATGACATGATCGGAATCATCCGGGACTGGCACCCCCCAAGGCATTTTGTCCTTGAGCCTCGAGATGCTAAAGTCATCAAGACCTCGCTCGACAAATTTAGCAATCTCTGTCAGTCGATGCGATGGGACAACAAAATCAGGCCGTGACCGATAGAGTTCAAGCAGGGCATCCTGATATTTCGAAAACCTGAAAAAATAGTTTTCCTCATCGATGAGCTCAATGTCACGATCCATGTGAAGCGGACAGTGTCCGTTGTCAAGCTCCGAATCTGTCTTTTCCAGCTCACAGCCAACGCAGTACTTTACCTGATAATTTTTTTTGTATATATCACCTGCATCCCGACAGCGAATCCAGAAATCCTGGGCAGCAGCCACATGATGCTCATCTGTCGTTCGAATAAACTTCGTATAGCTTAGGTTAAGTAAACTACGAAGATCATCAAACTGCTGTGCATGTCCGTCCACATATGCTTGCGTATCAATCCCCTCCTCTTGCGCGCGCTCGTATAT
>CAZCAB010000083.1:0-4288 GCA_964496615.1 uncultured Gammaproteobacteria bacterium
CAAAACCCAACCAAGAATTACTGGTGCAAAAATTGAGTGCAAAAATCCTCTATGAGAAAAGAACAAAGGAATAATCTTGTTAACTTTTTGATGATCTAAGTCCGGGATTATCACCCCTAACAAAACAAGAAGGCCTTCTGAAATTTGGCCAACCACGTTGCTATCAAGATCAAGAATAGTAGACTCATCCACCTCAACAGCAGCGCGGCTCACCCGTTGAACAACTGCACGCATACATTATCCGGCCATTCGCTTGAGTCTATTCATGAGTACGCTCCACAGTGGATCCACTTCCATGAGCGCAAGTTGCACACGATCCTCATGCTCCATGAGTTTTTTTGCCACGTCAACAGATGGTGTCAGCTGAGCAATGGCCGCAAGCGCTGCATCATCTTGAAGCTCTAAAACTTTTTTAACAAGCGCGAGTTCAACGGTCTCATCTACTTTTTCAGGAGCGAGTTTGTATCGATGCATAATCGCAGCGGCCTCTGCCTCATGCCCTGTCTCGAGCCGAACAACAAGTGCCTCTGGCGAAATCGCAACATCAGGATTCTCAAGAATCTGTATCCGCTCACCAATGTCCATTGCATCTATTTGGGCAGCAGCCTTAACTGCGACCATCGGGTCTCTCCCGAGACGTGTATCAAGACCAAGCTCTGCAATGCGTTTGCTCGGCCGTATGCGCCCCTCATCACCCAAAGGAATCTTACTCATACTTACATGCTCAAAATTTCTTTCTCCTTCTCCTCGCCGATACTCTTAATCTTCTCATTGTAATCTTTCACTGCCTTATCAAGCGATTCTTGTGCTTTAAACTTCTGATCTTCACTAATATCTTTGTTCTTAAGCGCTTTATCAATCTCATCTCGCACGTCTTCCCGAATCTTGCGTACTGCAATACGAGCCTGCTCGAGCTTTTGGTGCAAAACTTTCACCAATTCATTTCGGCGATCTTGCGTCAAATCAGGAAGAGGAAGACGAATCAGACTCCCATCATTCACCGGATTAATACCAACATCGGAATTTCTAATCGCAGTCTCAACAGCCTGCATGAGTGACTTATCCCATGGATCGACCGTCAGCGTCTTCGCGTCAGCAACAGAAATTGCAGCTACTGCCTTTATGGGCTGCTTGGTTCCGTATGCTTCAACTGTAATATCTTCAATGAGCGCTGGTGTTGCTCTCCCTGTGCGAAGAGAGGAAATCTCTTGTCTCAAATGCTCAAGTGTCTTTATAAACTGCTCCTTATGCGATGTAATGAAATCCATACTTAACTTGTCGGGATGGTGAATCCCATAAATATTTGATCTGAATTGGATGGGTTCACACGAAGCGCAGTTGGAATCTGACCTGACGGCAGTTTACGTGTCACCCATGAACTTCCAGTATCAACACTTCTATAGAAGGTCGAACGCGCTCCTTGTGTTGCGGTATAATAGATCTCTTTTGGATTTTTCGGATTCACTGCAAATCCGTAAATATTCACACTTCCCGGTGGCGTCACCAATGGAAATGCTTCCCACACATCTCCGCCGTTTCGCGATGTCAAAATACCATACTTTGATACCCAATAGAGGGTGTTTGGAGCACCAGGATAGACAAGAAGGTATCTAAAATCAAGTCCACCGGAAAAGTCAGCTAACTTGTCGGACAGACTTACCCACGTATCTCCGCCATCAAGTGACCGATACAATCCTTTTTCTTTTGAAGCAATGTACATGGCACCCTGACGGTTCTTGTCAAACTGGATATCCCGCAACTTTGTTCTAAACCGTTTATGAAGTGCCCAACTACTTCCCGTGTCGACACTTTTGTACATATCACCATTGCTTTGGATCATGAGCACGTTATGTCTTCCAAACGGATCAAATGCAGCGGTTCGAATCGTTACATTCTTTCGAACTTCTTCATACACGGTTTGCCACGAACGAGCACAATCATCTGTTCTGAGAAGTTGTCTACCATTACTGGCAAGAACGAGACATTTATTCTTTGGGTGCACAGCAATACCGTAGATAAACCCACGATTGAGCGGTGCAGCAGACAATTTCCAAGATTTGGCACCGTCAAAACTATGGAGCACTCCCTGACCACGAGACCCCCACCACATCGCACGAGAATCCTGAGGATCTTCAACTAATTTAAAAACGCTCACACCAGAAAGACTCTGATTCCCTTCAACACCAGGAAGAACCGACACCGAACGCCAGCTTTCTCCTTTGTCTGGAGACATAAAGACCCCAGCAGGTCCCTGAGTAAGCGTTTCATTAGATGAACCTGCGCACCCAGCTCCCACAAGGAGAAGTGCGCTCAGCGAGAGGATAAAGCGAGATACTGATCTCATACAGCTTCGTTATGGTAAATGAAGTAATATAGTCTCGACAACAAGTCGAGGATGAATATTTTGTTTAAGTAACTGCTTTGCGCTTGTGAGCTGCTTTTCAATCGTAAACAGCACTTTTGTATCAACCGATACATCGTTATGAGAAAAAACACGTGAAGCGCCCTGACCTATGTTTGCAAGAAGCATATCTCGAATACAGACATTCCACACGTCGAGCGTTTGTATGAGTTTTTCTCGAGCAGCGATGTGGTCTGTCTTGTCACCAAACAAATGATCGATCGTTTGCATCTTCTCATACAGCGGCTTTCCTAACATGCTTTCAAAAAGCGATACAGCATCGCGATGCTCAGAAAAAAGTTCCTGCGTCTCCATCCATTCTTTCAGTACCCCGGGTCTTCCCAGTGCCTGAGACAGCTGCTTTGCATCCACATGAGCTGACAGATCACCAAGCTCTTCTACTGGCACTGGATTAACATAGAGCACATGACAGCGAGAACGAATCGTGGCCAGTAGCTGTCGCTCGTCCTCAACAATCAAAAAAATGATTGTTTTTGAACGAGGCTCCTCAAGTGTCTTTAAAAGAGCGTTTGATGCACCTCTACTCAAATGCTCAGCACCATCGATTATCGCCACTTTATACCCGTCTTTATTAAAACTGCTTCGTCTCAACCTGGACGTAAGCTCACGAATCTGATCAATACTAATATCTCTTTTTAGCTTACTGGTCTTTGCGTCCCTTTCCCTCGCCACGTTCACAAAATCTGGATGTGCATCAATTGCCTCTATACTGGTTTCGCAAAGCTGTGCACCAACATACCGTGCAATATGTCGTCTCCCTACTTTTGACGGGCCGACAAGACAATATGCATGCGAGAGTGTGCCCTGCGAACGAGCACGATCGAAAAAATCGAGTATCTGGCGGTGTCCAATTACTGTGCTATGCATACATACAGGGTAGCACACATTTACCACCCAGACAACAGCACATCACATGTCTTTTTAGCACAATTTTCCCACGAAAATGCTGAGGTATAGTGAGCTACTTCAGACATATCAGACTGCTCATCAACGACACGCTCCAAAGTAGCGGCAATACCCTGCACATCCAACGGTTCAACAAGTTGTGCGTAACCGCCTGATATTTCCTTCATAGCACCTGAAGAAGACGTGATGACCGGGGTGCCGCAGGAAAATGCCTCGAGGATAGGGAGTCCGAATCCTTCATACAAACTGGGAAACACCAGCGCCTGCGCAGCACTTAGTATATGGACTATATCATCGGGACTCACCCATCCTGGTGTGAGTATTCGTGAACGATATGGACTCTTCTTTAGAGCCGCTTCTACTTTTTCGTATCCATACCCCGGCTTTCCTATCAACACCAATCGGTGTGAAGCGCCACGTTTTTTACTAAACGCATCAAATGCGCTAATGATGCGATGAGTATTTTTCTTTGCTTCCAGTCTTCCTACTGAAAGAAAAAAAGGTTCTTGTATCCCATACTTCTGTAAAATAGCGTCCGATGGGGTTATCCTTTTATACCGCGGGTCAACACCATGCGGAACAACAGAAATAGATTGCTTTGAGCCAAAAGTTCTCTGCAACTCATCTTTTGTTGATTCACTTGGAACAATTGTTTTCCACAATTTTTGTACAGAAAAACGTGCAGAAAAAAGAGAATACCATCTCTCAAAAGGGCTGTAGCTTTCTGGGAAAACCGCTGCGGCAATGTCATGGACAACCATAACGGTTTTCTTCGGATGAATAATCGGAAACACATGCGCGGGAATGAACAGAACATCTGGAGGATGTGTGAGCATCTCACTACTCAAACGAATATGCGTCCATAATCTTTTTGGAGGCCATGAAAGTACTTTTGACTCCCAGTTCTGCGGCAAATGAGAGAGTTCTCCTTTCAGCGGACTATCAGAATACAGTATGAAC
>CAZCAB010000084.1:0-4184 GCA_964496615.1 uncultured Gammaproteobacteria bacterium
ATAAGTATGAAACAACGATTGGAGATTTAGCAGAGAAAATGTTTGAAGTGGCCCAGTGGAGGCCTACTGAGATAGTCTCAAAGACTTCGGTCAAGGGCAGTGTTAAGAGGCGTTTAGGTGACACAAAAAAAATTCATGATTTGGTCGGATGGTCACCTGAGGTACCACTGCGAGAAGGTTTGAAGAGAACATATGAATGGTATGAGCAAAATCCAAAAAAATAATGTCTATGAAGGGTAAGAAAATATTGGTTACCGGTGGAACAGGTTTTGTTGGTTCTCATCTTGTGCCAGAATTGGTTAGGCTGGGGGCACGGGTTACCATTGTTTCTCGTGGAGATTCAACTGCGGTAAGCGGAACAGAGCACATACAGTTAGATCTGGAAGACCCTAAAAGTTCAAAGGATTTAGCCGATGTGCTCACAGATGTAGATGTGCTGATTCATCTTGCAAGTAATGCAAACGTGGGTTATTCCATCAATAATCCAGGGCTTGCCTTAAAGGAAAATATACAGACTACGATCCATTTGCTCGAGGGGGTCCGCTTGAGTCCAAACAATCCTCTTGTTGTGTTTACTTCGACTGACAGGCTATATGGTCGAACCAAGAATACTGAAGTGAATGAAGAAGAGATTCCCTATCCAATTGAACCATATACTGCTTCAAAAATATGCGCTGAGACAATTTTTGAAGCCTATGCTTTCTTGTATGACATATCGTATATTGCGCTGCGCTGCGATAGTATCTACGGTCCAGGACAACCCGAGACCATGTTTGTCTCAGATGTTATCAAAAAGATGATACATGCCACCGAGGCTATTCCAGTGGGGAACTTAGAGGTGAAGAAAAATTTTGTATATGTAAAAGATGTTGCTCAGGCGTGTATCATGGCCGCAAATGCATCAAAGAATGCGTGGAATCAAAAGTATAATATTGGTGGTGAACACGTTTCGCTTGATCAAATTTTTGCAATTTTGAAGGATATTATTCATGATCGACTTGATAAGGATATAGAATATTATTTCGATGAATCTCTTGTCCGTCGTTCTGGTGCTGAAGTAGTGCCATTTGCATTGTCAACACGGAAAGCTACTGATCTACTTGGTTGGCAATATACATATAATATCCGTGGTGGATTATCTGAAACCGTAGATTATTTTATTTCTAAACAGTAGTTATGCAAAATGAGCTAGAGAAAATCGTGGGGGAAGTTTTCGCAAAACGTCAAAAGGAACAATCATACGTGCAAGAAAAAGTCACCGTGGGTTGGCCTGTGTATGGGATTGAAGAAATTATGAACGCGCTGGATTCGTTGTTATCGTTGCGAATTTCTCAGGGTCCTAAGGTGCGCATGTTTGAGCAACTTGCTGCTCAGTACGTTGGCACGAAGTATGCCGTGGCTGTTAATTCTGGCTCCTCGGCTAATTTACTTGCTCTTACTTGTTTACTCCATGCTGGTGATGTAAAAAAGGGTGATGAAGTGATTTTACCAGCGGCTACTTTCTCAACAGTAGCTTCGCCTGTTATTCAGCTTGGGTTGGTTCCTGTGTATGTTGATGTGGATCCTGTTTCATGGAATATCGACCCTGAACAAGTTCGAATGGCAATCACAGATCGTACGCGCGTAATAATGCCAGTACATAGTTTTGGTAATCCTGCTGACATGAACGGGATAATGAAAATAGCAGAGGAAAAAAATTTAATTGTGTTAGAAGATTGTTGCGAAGCGCATGGTGCTGCTATTGGCGACAAGAAGGTGGGTTCATTTGGTGATTTGGCCACTTTGAGTTTTTTTGTTGCCCACAACATTACAACGGGGGAAGGTGGGATGATTTTTACCAACAACGATGCGTACTATGATATTTTGACTTCTTTACGAGAGTTCGGTCGTCTGCCTGCAAGCGTGGTTAAGGAAAAACGTTTTACGTATGAGGATGAGGTGCTTAAAAATTATGATGCTCGGTATATTTTCACGAGACTTGGTTACAATGTGCGCATGACGGATATTGAGGCCGCTTTAGGTATCGAGCAAATTAAGAAGCTAGATTCATTGAATATACAGAGAATTGCCATCGTTGATAAGTATCAGGCGTCGTTTGAAAAATACATCCAGTATATTCAATTACCAGTGGTGCATGAGAATACGTTTCACAGTTTTTATGGATACCCATTTCTTATCAGAGAAGGTGCTCCGTTTAGTCGACTAGATTTAGTAACATACCTTGAAAAGGCAAACATAGAAACAAGATCATTTTTCGCTGGTTGTCTACCTGACCAGCCGGGATTTAGGGATGAGGCTGGACGTGTCGTAGGTGATTTGCCTGTTTCGCGACTTATTCGAGATAACTCTGTGTTCATCGGGTGTCATCCTGCGATCAGTGAGGCTCAGATTGATCATGTAATACAGACATTTGATGCGTTCTTTCAGAATCTCTAGATTCTTATGAAAGTCAGAAAGATATTAATTGTACCTGGTCAGCGACTCGTAAACCCCGTAGGTCCCATGTGGAAGCGCTTGGGACGAACTGTCCGAGATATGCTGAGAAAAAGCGGGCACGTTTTGAGCGCAGAGATACAATTTTATGGAGATCTCCCCACGATTCTGGGAGAGGAGAATGTCTATATATATGGGACATACAAAAAATATATAACTGACTCCGTGCCAGAGGATTCTCCATATCCCTCTTGTTACAATACGCCGACAGGTTCCCACATAGAAGATCAAGATCTTGAGAATATTGTGCGAAAGGTCGATGTGATGCTTGTTTCAACAAATGGACATGAACGGACAAAACGAGCAATAGATTTGGCGAAAAAACATGATATACCTGTTGCAATGATCGACTTTAGGGATCAAATGGATCTACCTATTCATAGCCCTTCGGATGAAGCATTATACCGGAGCTTTGTTCCGGGGAAGGATTTTCAACTATTTTTTAAAAAAGAAGTTCCACTGTCTTTGCACATTGATATTCTGAGACCACTTAGTCCGTTTCCTGTGCGACCAAGTAACTATGACTATGGGGAAGTTTCGAAAGATAAAACTGTATTTTACTCCGGTCGAGCTCGACCCACTTTGTGTCATGCTGACAGAGTTGAAGCTGTTGAGGGTATAAAGATGGGTATAGATAATCATCTCATCTGCGAGCATGATACACAATCAACTTTTTTGAGCATGAAGGAATACCGCAGAAATTTTTCACGTAGTCTCATGGCGTTGTCACCCTCAGGTCGTTCATGGGATTCCTTCAGGCATTGCGAAATTGCCCTTCCGTCAGGAGTTTTACTGATTGCACCTAAGCCATACATACAGACAGTCGGCCCCCAACTAAAAGACGGTGTGAATGCGCTTTTATACGACGTTGTACTGGGTAAAGACATGAGATATCATCTTGCAAATAGGGCAGAGCTTATCGAGAAGATCCAGTATTATCTAAATAATGAGGAAAAGCGGTCATCAGTAGCGCGCCAGTGGCAAGAGGATGTTTTAAATGGGCATACGATAACAGCTCGCTCAAAGTACATTTTAAGCGAAATAGAGCACTTTTTTTAGCTAATTCTAGGCGATTTTGCGTCTAATGATACTATTTGACACAAAATGACACTTTTAGTATACTGTAGATCTTAGATAACGATATCTTTTGATCACATGCTTTTCAGGAAAAGTAAAGACCGGCTGACCTTTCGCGATAGTCTGCGCGTCGCTCAAACAGCATTTGCGGGGTATAAAAAAAGCATATTGACACTTTCACTCATTAGTATCTTGAGTGCTTTTTTTGGTGGTATTAGTGTTACAGTAGCAATACCACTGTTATCGATCATTACCGATTCAGGCCCTGAAACACAGTCTGATTTTTTTTCTTCGATTATTCAAGATTTTTTTGCGAAGGTAAATATTGATATAAATGTTTACTATCTGATTATATTGATCTTGTGTCTGTTCTTACTACAATTTTTGGCAATTATCTTTACCGCTCCAATATCAATAACCTGAGTGATGGTTGATATCATTCCCATTGCCATTAATCTTTTTATTATTTCGTTTGGTTGAACAATACTTGAGTTTTGCTGTAAATACCGGTGACAAACAATTTTTTAACCAGTTGTACGGCGGTTTTAATTTGCCGGCCTTTATGGGAGAAGTTGTAACAGAAGAAGTATACGTAGAATCTGTTACTGATGGAA
>CAZCAB010000085.1:0-4178 GCA_964496615.1 uncultured Gammaproteobacteria bacterium
AAAATAAAGTGACGCAAGCTGGGATGCTTCTGGATCCTCTGGCTGATAAGCTCCTGATAGGGAGTATGGTACTTGTTCTCGTCGTGCAGCATTTAAACTGGGTGCTTGCTTTAGCTGTAATTGGTCTTGAGATTGCGTTTGTCGTAAGTGGTCTTATGGCACGTTTTGGAAAGCGTGGTGTGCGACAAGCAAATCTGTGGGGGAAGATAAAAATGATTTTTCAGGTCTTATCAGTATTCATGATGCTTTTGGCTCTGCTTTTAGATTTTCCCGTACTTCTCACGTTTGCTGCGTGGGGATTTGGTCTTGCCATTGGGTTTGCTGTTCTAAGCCTTTTCAAGCAAGGTATATAAAATGGAGAAGCCTGCTTGGCAGCAGGCTATGAAAAGGCGGGACTGAGGATCGCTTTAACCAGTCGACCAACCTGGGTCGCCGTTGAAAGTGCGGCGAACAGGATGCCCAGCAGTAGGGCAAATTGTCCCAGAGCAGGGCCAATCCAGCTTTGGGAACACGCCGCAATGCCGACGGCACACAGCAGGCCAGACAAAGCCCACCATGCGGCATCGTGCCATTGCCGCCGAAATCCGCTCCGAGGCGGAATGAGGACAGAAATGCCGATGACCGTCAGTGCTACGGATGCGTACAGCGCGTACACCCAACCACTTCCCTCGCCGAGGACGGCGAGAAACGAGATGGTGAGGATTCCGATGCCGAGTTGCTGGCACCAGGTTTTCACTTTCCCGACCAGTGCGGATGCAAACGTCTTGCTTTGTGCGGTCCCACGGCGCAGCGTGAGCCATCCAATGAAAGGGTTTTCGATCCGGATCAACAGGTTGATCAGATCGCATCCCAGTGCAAGGAGCATGAGCCCCCAGAATACTGAAAAGCCAAACACATATTCATCGTAGGCAAGTAGGTCTCGGGTTTGTGCGTCCGCCCAGAAGTAGAGCATGAAGGCTCTTACTTGGTTGCTGCCTTTGTCAGCAGCCTGGTCAAGAAACGCGCCCCATGCGCTTTGCTGGGAGAAGACGCGTGCGAACACGCCATCCGAGATGTCGAGGAACCCATCTGCCAGACACAGCAGCGGGAGAAGCACCATGAGCAGGGTGAGATCTGGCCACTGCTGACTCATCAGGATTAGACCGATGAACAGCGGGGTAGTGAAGACCAGACGGGAGACCGACAGGCCGTTTGCGGTAACACCCCTATTCTTGAGGTGTATTAGCCAGCCTTTCAGATGGTTGTCGAAGGGTCGCATGTATACCTCAGAATGGAGTTGTTGTCAGCGTTGCCGCTCTGTTATATCATACAAGGAGTTATATATCAATATGATTGTCTCTTTTAAGAAGATACTTGTTTTTTGTTCCATTGCTTTTTTTGCTTTGTATAGCTTTCTATCAGTCACCGTCCCTGGTGGAGTGAATTCACCTGATGAAACAGCAAATGCCGTTTTTATAGCCCAAATTGCTCAGGGAGAGTATCTTAGATTTCCTCTCCCCTTTGCATATGGTCAGCTATCTGAGTTTATTCATCCTCGCAGTACGTACGTTGTTGATGCGATGATTGTGCCTGTCGGTTTTTGGGGACTGCCCGTATTATATGGCATGATAGCGCGTTTGACCGGGGTGTCATTGATCTTCTTTTTGACCCCGCTACTAGTTGTCGTAAGTGGCTGGTGTTGGTATGCATTTATCGCTCGCATATGGGATGAAAAGATTGCGCGCATTGCCACACTTCTTTTTTATATGCACCCGGCAGTATGGTATTACTCTGCGCGCGGTCTATTTCCAAATATGCCCATGGTTTCTCTTTTAATCATCGGTGCATATCTACTGATATGTAGACCACTCTATCATAGGTTCAAGAGGAGATATATTGATGATATAGGTGGTGCAGCCGCGCTTGTTCTTGCTTTTTTGATGCGACCAAATGAGGCAACGTGGATACTCCTGTCGATGGTACTACTTCTTTTCATGTACAGAAAAGTGGTTGACAAAAAACGTCTTTTTGTATGGATTTTTGTCGCATTGTGTGGTGGAGCGCTATTCATGCATGTGAACACGGCAATTTTTGGTGCGAGCACTGGAGCGTATGTTGCTTCGACCTCCATTGATGCCCCTCATTGGTCTGCCTACCTATTTCCTTTTGGCATACAACCTATCCCCATTCTCCACGCCGTCTATCACTATCTCTTTGCGCTTTTTGCCGGATATATTATTCCTGCGTTGTTTGGTTTTTTCCTGGTAGGCATGGGTTTTAGAAGAATGCCGCTACGTATACAAGCATATGCAGCTGTGTTTGCGCTTATATCGTGTTTTTTGATTGTGTATTACGGAAGTGCTCCGGATCTTCTTTTCTCCCTTAAGACCGTTGGTGTATCATATCCTCGCTACTGGTTGCCGATTTTTGTACTGAGCCTTCCTTTTTGCGCGTATTTCTTGCTGCACATAGCAAAAAAAATGCGTTCTATATATGCCGTGAGGCTTGCTTTTTTTGCGATTTTGGTGTTACTATTTGGATACAGTGTGGATACTGTGCTTGGCGGTGTTGATGGTCTTTTTGCAACGAAGCAAAATATAGAGCACATGCAGTCTGTGCGGGCGGATGTGCTCAAGATTACCCCTAAGGATGCGGTGATCGTCACGGACAGAGAAGATAAGTTTTTTTGGCCACACAGGCAGGTAATGGTACGTTTTTTTGACCCGGCAATCGGTCAGGCCATAGCAGATCTTCTTGAAGCGGGATTTCCTGTCTACTATTTCTCCGATGATATGACAGAAGAAGGGAGAGAAAACGTAGATGCATACCTTCGTGATTTTTCTCTTCAGATTCATCTGGTTGCAGATTTTGGTCCGCATGCATTGCATCAATATTCATTTTTAGAAAATTAGCATATGGAAGATTGTATTTTTTGTAAGATAGTGGCAGGTGATATTCCTAATCATACGGTGTATGAGGATAATCAGACACTTTCTTTTTTAGATGTGAATCCCATTGCAAAAGGGCACACGCTCGTGGTCCCGAAGGTACATGCAGAAACAGTACTTGATTTGAATGACGAACTTGCAAAAACAGTGATGCCTGCTGTTCAAAAAACTATGGAACGCATTCAGAGCACTCTTGCGCCTGACGGCTTTAACATCGGTATCAACCATCATGAAGCTGGCGGACAGGTAGTTCCTCACCTGCACATTCATATACTGCCTCGGTGGGAAGGTGATGGCGGTGGCACGGTCCATTCGATTGTATCGAATCCCGGTGATATAAACGTAGAAAAAGTTGCGGAATTATTCGCGTAACATGCACGGATCTATAGATGAAAAAACACGACCTGTCCCTTGTATTGATGTTCTTGTCTTTAATGATGAAGATCAATTACTTTTGGTGCGCCGCGCAGCAGATCCTGACCGTGGGATGTGGAGTCTCATTGGGGGGAGAATTGAGGTGAGCGATATCAACACCGAAGCCGCGGTGATGCGAGAAGTTAAAGAAGAAACAGGCTTGGATGTGACGATTACAGGATTGGTTGGTCAGCTGACGACTGATGCAGATACACGCTTTTGGAGTGCGCAAACACTCTATACTGCTCGAGCGCTTACAGAAGAGACAAAGAAAAATGAAGAAGTTGATGACTTCAAATGGGTATCAGTAGAACAGGCGCAAGCTGAACATCTTGCGTTTAATCATAACGAAATAGTTGATCTATACCGTGAAAAGAAGCAGAGTGATTCGATCATTACATGGAAGCGGCGTGTTTTTAACACCCATTTTGATACAGGGTACACGTATCAGAATAACGACATAGTGAGATACTGCGCCAATGCAATTATTCTAAACGATACAGGGGAGCTTTTGCTCTGTAAGCGTGCGCAGAAACCATATAGTGGCACCTGGGATTTTCCAGGGGGGCATATGTATATTGGTGAGACGATTGAGCAGTGTTTAAAGCGAGAGCTTAAAGAAGAACTTGGAGTGAATTCTCGTATGGGTGAACTATTTCACGTATATTCGGATATTGGTCATAGTCCGAAAGCAGCTGACGTGATTTCATTCTATTTTGCAGATATTGATAGTTATAATTTTGTGAGAAACATTGAGATGCAGGAATTTGCATTTTTTCCACTCAATGATATGCCAACTGCGATAGCGTACAATAATGAAGTGACACTTAAAGACTT
>CAZCAB010000086.1:0-4061 GCA_964496615.1 uncultured Gammaproteobacteria bacterium
GTTATCGCATTTGGTTTGGTGAACAGTGCAGATATGAAAGTCATGAGATGGGATTGGAAACCAAAAAATGTATATATTCGCGCAGCTGGCCCTATTGTGCCCAAAAAACTTTCCTCCATAGGAGATTTCCGTAGCGAAGTTCGTGATATGACAAGACGTATTGAAACTGCAGTAGAGGGACTGCTTCCCTCCCGCAATATCCCGGTGGAGAAGAATTCTAGAAATCGAAGTCGTGTCGGAGTTTTTTTTGATATTGACTTAACAGTATATCGAGGGAATGTACAGCAGGATTTTATCATGTGGCTCGTCAAAAAGGGCCATTTGTCACCACTTATGCCGGTGCGGATAAATTTTTTGTTGCTTCAGGAAAAACTCGGTATGATATCTCATCATGATATGATGAATGTAGTTATGAGTTTTACAAATGGATGGTCTGAAAAGCGCATAAAAAAGTATGCACGTGATTTTTTTAAGGAAACAGTTGTCCCGCGTCTTGAGCATCATATTTTGCCAATCATTAAAGACCATCAGGAACGTGGACACAGTATCTTTTTCGTTTCTGAAATTGTAAAGCCGCTCGCAGCAGAGTTTGCGTCATATTTTGATGCAGTTGATTATCGGGGGACAACCCTTGAAGTTAGGAAGAGAAAGTATACGGGGCATATTACACAGCTCTGCCGTGGGACAAACAAGGCTGATGCCATAATGGAGCTGACTGAGAAATATAGCATCGATTTAGGAAGAAGCTTTGGGTATACTGATTCCCAAAGTGATCTACCCATGCTTGAGCTTATGAAACATAAGGTTGTCGTTAATGCTGAGCACCGTTTGAAGCATCAGGCTCTGCTCCATAACTGGAACATGCTATACTAAGCATATATGAAATATTTTATTGGCATTTCAGCAATCGCACTCGGTATTGTTTTGGTTATAAAGACGAATTGGTTCGTGGAAAATTTCGGCAGAAGTGAATGGGCCGAGACGCATTTGGGGGGTGGGGGAACATACACATTCTATAAACTCCTGGGCATTGTAATAATTTTTGTTGCGATGATGGGTATGACCGGACTGTTAGGTAATTTCATACTCGGCACATTCGGTAAGCTCTTTGGAGGATTTGTATAATATGTCGCACGCAGGTACAGCACTTATCAATCCGCGAATTGTATTTAAACATGCACATTTGCAACCGCATATGCATGTGGCTGATATGGGATGTGGTCGGACCGGTCATGTTGTTTTTCCTGCAGCGCGACTCCTACAGGACGATGGTATTGTCTATGCTGTTGATATCATGAAGTCAGCACTCGGCTCGCTGCATAGTCGAGCACAGGCTCTTCATCTAGATTCGGTCAAGCCTGTGTGGGGTGATATCGAAAAAGAGTATGGAGTTGCTATCCCTGAAGGGACTCTTGATATTGCTTTTTTTGTAAACGTATTAAACAGTATTAGGTCAGTTGAGCAGGCGCTTTCAGAGGCTACACGGCTGCTCAAGGATAAAGGGCGCATTGTGGTTGTGGATTGGGTGAGAAATGTTGGTAGACTTGGACCTCATGATTCTCCATTAGATTTTGGCTTGGTAGCCAGCTGGGCAATGAATAATGGTTTTCTTGTGCAGACAAGAGGATCTTTGAGTGATTATCACGCAATCATGGTTTTGTACAGGCATGGATGAGTGCTTGACATAATTTGCTCTGTGTGCTATCATGATCCTAGTAGCTCATAGTTTGAAGCTGCTTTTTTTATACCTCATATAATGAATATATGTCAGAAGTAACAAAACAAATTAAGTTTGTCTGCGATGAGAAAGATCTTGATTATGACGTAGTGATGGACGCGCTCCAATCAGCACTTGGTGCTGCCTACAGAAAGGATTTTGGAAACAGACAGCAAAACATCCAAGTTCAATTTGATCCTGAAACAGGTGATATGAAGGTCTGGGATGAGAAGGAAGTTGTTGAAGATATTGAGCAAGATGCACTCGATCAGGCACAAGAGGAGCTCGCTCATAGACGCGAGGAGGCACGCAAGGAAGGGCGTGAACTTTCTGAAGAAGAAACAGAGGATTTGGTTCGTTTTAATCCAAAGACACAAATCATGCTTACTGAAGCAAAAGAAATCAAGTCCGATGCAAGTGTTGGAGAGATTTTGATTATCGACCTAGAGGTTCCAGGAGATTTTGGTCGTATGGCCGCACAAACCGCAAAACAGGTTATCATCCAGAAGCTCAGGGAGGCTGAGCGCGCGAGTGTATTTGGTGACTTTAAAGATCAGGAGGGCGCCATTGTGCATGGTATTGTGCAAAGACGTGATCGCAGCGGTTCGATTATTATTGATTTGGGTAAAATTACCGGTATTTTACCGCAAACCGAGCAAGTGAGAAAAGAACATTATAAGCTCGGTAATCGGCTAAAGTTTTTTGTTGTTTCAGTCGAAATGGGGAGCCGGGGTCCTGAGATCATATTGTCTCGAAAAGATCCACGAATGGTACAAGTTGTCTTTGAACAGGAAATTCCGGAAGTTGCCAATGACGAGGTTGAGATCAAGGGTATTGCTCGAGATCCTGGTGGGCGTTCGAAGGTTTCAGTCTGGACAGATGATGAAACCATCGATCCGATTGGATCATGTATTGGTCAAAGAGGAAGTCGTATAACTACCATTATTGATGAGCTTGGTGGTGAAAAAGTCGATGTCATTTTGTTTAGTGATGATGCTCAAGAATACATCAAACAGGCACTTTCTCCGGCAAAGATTGATGACGTTGAACTTGATGAAGAAAATAAAGAAGCGGTCGCGAAGGTTGCCGCTGATCAATTTTCACTTGCAATCGGTCGTGACGGACAAAACGTGCGTCTCGCCGCGGAACTCACCGGATGGAAGATCAAAGTCGTTGATGGTGGAGATGATGAACATGTTGTTGAGAGTGATGGGGAAGAAGTTTCAGGTTCGCTTGAAACTGATGATGTGAGTGAGCAGTCATCTGAAGAAAAACAAGATGAGCAGGTCAGTGATGAGTCTGGGGAGAATGAGGAGACATCCGAAGAGGCACCCGAGCAAGGTGAAAGTGAGGAAGTATAACGAGAGACGTGAATCCAAGACAGGTACATTGACGTGCCTGTCTTTTTTTGATACAAATGGTGAGCATGCAGGCATAGGAGGTCAATCATGCAAAGTGCAAACCATGCAAACGGTCAGGCCTCCTGGTCTATCCTGGAGGCGAGTACCTGGCGCTCGTATGGAGCGATCGCTTCCCTTGGGGTGTTTACCCTCGTTGCGTTTCTCATTTCTGTCGTGGGGATTCCGTGGACACTTATTGGTGCGCTCACACCTCTTTCCATCCGAAATCCGATGAGCCATCTGGCAGTTCGCGCTTGGGTGTGGGGCATCAAAGTCGTCGGGCATGATTTGTGTCTCGGGATACGGATCAAGTACCACGATGATCTCAAAGAGCTCGCACGAGAACACCGCAAGGTGGTCATCTCGAATCATCCGACGACGATTGGTTCACCGTATGCAGGATGGCTCTTTGTGTCATCCGGGCTTGTGAGGAACCCTGCGCCACTGGCAAAGCTCGGGCATCTGCAGAATCCCTTGGGATGGGCCATGTGGCTTTTGGATATCGCGATCTTTGTTGATCGAAGCGACTCCGTGGCTGCACTTCGCTCTATTGCTCGCGGTGTAGCAAGAAAACCGTGGGCAACCATCGTCAACTTCGCGGACAAGCATAGGCCAACACGAGAGGTTCTGGAGCAGGACCGTGTGTTTTCGGGGAGTACACGTCAACATGTTGGCAATGAGCGATACAAAGGTCTTCAGGAGATCATCGACGCCATCGGGGAACCGACCAAAGTTGTGGACGTAACGACAGGTTTTTCCGTTCAGGATTTTGACCTAGGAGATGTCCCTCGACTTGTCGGTGCCACGCTTCATGTGTGGGCAGACACTGAGATGTTTTATCCGAAGGATCCGGATGGAACAAAAGCCACCCTCGCGCGCATGTGGGACAGAAAAGAGCGCCGCCTCTCGCATGTTCGTTCAACACCTTCCATCTCGTGATAGGG
>CAZCAB010000087.1:0-3847 GCA_964496615.1 uncultured Gammaproteobacteria bacterium
TGTGACGTGTAATAATTGCAGAGCTGCAAAAGAAGCAATTCTGCAATTATCACAGATACGAAAACAAGCACCTAGACGCATCGAGGAGGAATCCATGCGCATTGTGAATCTGCTAATCATCATCGCTGTCATCATGCCCGTCACCGGGTGCAACGAAGGTGACAAAAACCTGATCGAAGCGGGGCATCGAACCGCCGTACTCAAAGAGGATCAAGAGGCAAGGATCGCTAAGATCCAGGAGCTGAAGGAGAAGTGCACGCTCGAGAGAATCCGAAAAGAGGAACTCGAGGGGGCACCCATCCTTCGGGAAAGGGAGAAGAAAAGCGCCGACGCTAAGGCGACGCTCAAGGCTCTTCGTGATGCTCCAAAATTGAATGAAACCCTCCCCGAGGGATTTCAGGAGATTGGACCGGGTATCAGCCAAATCAGCTTCCGAGAGCCTCAATACTCGTACCGCGCGCATGCTGTACCAAGGTTCAATGGCCGAACGGGAGAGCTCCTGTACGTCGACTGCAAAGCAAAATCCAAGTACCGCGACGATACCGTCCACCGAGTGGAATACGACGGCACGATCGGAACACTCATGGGATACGTACTTTTGTGGGCCGCGGAGCGTGGACGGGAAGGAAAAGCTCACAGGTCGCTGAGCCAACCCGAAATCACTTCGCTGCTCCGGTACTGGGACATCCTGCCAGGAACGAGCGAGTGGTTCGGTTACCATTTTCGCAAGTGGGCTATCAGCGTGGCTGAGGACGAGAAAAAGCTCAAACGATATGGTGAGCTGTTCATCCTAGGCCTCAAGAACCTGGAGGCCCAAGATCATCCCAACCTCCCTCACCTCAAAGCTACGATTGTCGCGAATGCCTACGCACTGTGGGACAGCACCTTTTCCGCTTTCAAGGATTCCATACGCCCATCGATCTACGGCCTTAATGGTCTCGTGTACCGACGGTGGCTCAACACCGGAGGTCATGATGGAGGCGACCGCTTCATTCAGATCTATCGCTACTGGCTGGCCAGAATGGTCTACCACGTCGGCGGAGGTGACGGAATCAACATGCTCGAACAGGTGTCCAAGGACATGCAGGATCTCGAGCGCAAGGGTGAGGATTGGGAGTGGTATCTCAGCCACATCCCTATGGAAGCCCAAAAGCGGATCCTCGGCATCGACGAGATCAAGTCATGCACGAAGGAGCGCTCATCAGAGGACTACCCCGATCTCGCGGAAGCACTGCTGTCGGCAATGGCTACGGCCAATGTCGATGCGAAGCTCGAAGTGAGAGAGCATCAGGGTACCTGCGTTCCCATCGCGGTTCCTAAGTAGCAGACATGCTACGTACCAGCGTTTAAACAACCAACTCGACCTGAAGCCGGCAGGTCACCTTCCATTGTTTTGATGAAAATCATGATAGTGGATAACAAAAAAGCGCCATGTGGCGCTTTTTTGTTACAGAATATAATGTCCTTTTTTAAAATCAGACATTACTGTGTCAAATTCTTGATAAACTTTTCAATCACGTCTGGATCAATCTGACCAGATTGAAGTTGTCTCATGATCTCATTGATCGGACCGACGCCCCCGGGTAACCCTTGTGTTGCCTCGCTCTTAGGCCCAAGAAATGGGGCATACTTCTGCTGAACTTCGTCTATAAGGCGAGGAAGATAGATAATACCTAAAATAATAGGGGCTAAGATAATTAGAAGTCTCACATAACTGCCAACCGCCATAAAGGTAAGACGGCGGGACATTTTTTTGTTTTGTTTGTACAGCACTTGTGACCACTTGATATTTTTCTCGACAAGCTCCTTTACCGTTCCGTTGAGTGAACTAAGCTCTGCGAGCAAATCCTTGTCCGATAACTGCGTATTATTTTGTGACGATGCTTCCTCTTTTTTAGACATATGTTATTTACTTTTTTTCTGAAGTGATCTGACAGCGCTTTGAAATTTCTTCACATCCTCAAACGCACGATAGATGGAAGCAAAACGAATATACGCCACTTTATCAAACTTCTGCAGATGTTTCATGACGATCTCGCCGATCGTCTGCGATGTCACCTCTCTTTTTCTCTTCTTGCGTATATCCCTCTCAATGTTATGAACTAGCTTTTCAAACTTCTCTTGCGTGTACTGACGTTTGGTGAGTGCCTGTCTTAATCCATGCTCAATCTTTTTTCGCGAATATGCGTCTCTTCTTCCATCTTGCTTTACGACCATAATGTCAGGAACACCCATTTCTTCTACGGTTGAAAAGCGATATGTACATTTAACACATTCTCGACGTCTGCGTGTTGAATAACCGTCTTGTGATAGACGGCTATCAACCACCCTCGTTTCTTTTGAACGACAAATCGGACAGTGCATACACAAAAAAAGTATATCAAATGAGTATTAAAAAACAAAGCCGGGAGCTTTGTTTTTTATTTCTTTGTTCTACATCCCCATCTTCTTTCGAATGAAGGCTGGTATCTCCAAATCCTCGTCATCATCATTGTTTGATACTGGCGCGCTTCTTACTGATTCTTTCGGTTTAGTGCGTGTACTCATCGTACGTTTTTTGAACGTTGGTCTTGGCACCTCAATCTCTTGCTCCTTTTCTTCCTCCACTGCATCAAGGGGCTCATCATCCTTTTTTGTAAAAAGTCCGGCAGAAAAAAGTGGCTTTCTCGATCCAAACTCACGTGCCCCACCGACAACAGTATCTGCAAGAGGTTTTACTTTATCACGCTCACGTGGACGATCATCAAAACCGGTTGCAATCACAGAGATGCGTACTTCATCGTCCATCTTCTCATCAATCACCGTTCCAAAAATAACACGAGCGTCATCATCTGCTGAACTGGTGATAACCTTAGCGGCTTCAGCAACCTCTTGCATGCCAAGATCTTTTCCACCAGTAATACTGAAAAGGACTCCTCGAGCACCATCGATAGCAATTTCAAGAAGTGGACTTGAAATTGCAGCCTTTGCTGCTTCAACCGCCCTGTTCTCCCCACTTCCAACGCCGATACCCATAAGGGCAGAACCGGTATCTGCCATAATCGTCTTCACATCGGCAAAGTCGACATTAATCTCACCTGGAACAGTAATAAGCTCTGAAATACCTTGCACACCTTGTCTGAGTACATCATCCACAATGCGAAATGCTTCAAGCAGGCTGGTCTTCTTATCAATAATCTGCAAAATACGATCATTTGGAATAGTGATGATTGTGTCGACACTTCGAGAAAGCTCTGAGTGTGCCTTGTCAGCGATGGCTTTTCTCTGCGGTCCTTCAAAGCCAAATGGTTTGGTTACCACACCGACAGTCAGGACACCCATCTCGCGAGCGATCTGTGCAATGATTGGGCTCGCACCTGATCCTGTACCACCACCAAGACCGCAGGTAACAAACACCATGTCGGTTTCTTTGAGCATCTCTCGAATCTCATTCTGAGCTTCTTCAGCACTTCGCTTCCCTTGCTCAGGATCCATGCCCGCCCCAAGACCACGGGTAACCGTTTTACCTATGTGTAATCGATGTGGGGCACTATTATTATGGAGTGCCTGGACATCAGTATTCATAGCGATAAACTCAACACCGCGTATTCCAGCATTAACCATCCTATTGACTGCGGAACCTCCTGATCCACCCACTCCCACAACTTTTATTTTTGCAAATGTTTCAATCTCCGGCTTCACTTTTGGCATATTGAATAATTTTTGTATTCAAAGTAATGAAAATTGCACAACATGTGTACTCATGTATAGTGTACGCTCCAAAAAAAACAGTGTCAAGAGTGACACTGTCTGAATTCTAACTGCTCCAGCTACGGTACGAATGATTTGAACAGTTTCTGCATCGCAC
>CAZCAB010000088.1:0-3765 GCA_964496615.1 uncultured Gammaproteobacteria bacterium
ATGTAATCGATTCTCTCGAGTGCGAGAAAGAAGCAGTCTGCGTCTTGGTGAGTGAAACAGAGGATTTTGTAGGGCAGAGTAAAAAAAATACACTAAAAAATAATTTCAAGGCTGAGGATCTAACTAAGCTGCGCTTAAGTACACTTTGGAAAATAACGCCAACCGGACACGCAAGTGATCTTTATAAAAAAATACATACTACGAATATTCTTTTTAATCCATATTCACAGCAGGCGCATATGATATCGCTTCATGATGATTACAAGGAGACTATCAGGGGGCACATGAGTAATTGTATTAAGGAGACCGATCTTCAGATTGGTGAAAAACAAAAAGGGAAAGTGCGGGATAGATATATCTTGCCCGACAAGGTTGTTCTGGTGACAACTGATCGGCAGAGTGCGTTTGATCGGATCCTCGCCGAAATTCCTTTCAAGGGGCAAGTACTGAATCAAACGAGTGCGTGGTGGTTTGAAAGAACCAAGCACATTATCGACAATCATGTGATTGACGTACCAGATCCAAATGTTACGGTTGGAAAAAAGTGCGAAGTCTTCCCCGTTGAATTCGTCGTTCGTGGATATATAACGGGGACAACGAACACAAGTGCGTGGACCAATTATGAAAAAGGGGTTCGAAATTTTTGTGGAAACATTCTTCCCGACGGCCTCAAAAAAAATCAGAAACTCCCTCAAAATATTGTCACACCGACCACAAAGTTTGAGGAACATGATAGGAATCTTTCTCGTGATGAAATTATCAGGGAAAATCTCATGACGCGAGAAGACTTTGACTACTGCAGAGATAAAGCGCTCGAAATCTTCGCTTTTGCACAAGATATTGCCAGTCGCCACGGATTTATCCTTGCAGACACTAAATTTGAGTTTGGAAGGGACAAAGATGGAAACACACTGCTTATTGATGAAATTCTTACTCCCGATTCTAGTAGATATTGGCTCAAATCCAGTTATCAGGAACGATTTTTACGCGGTGAGGAACCGGAAAATATTGACAAGGAATTCCTACGGCTTTGGTTTAAGGACAACTGCGACCCGTACAATGACACTGTCCTTCCAGCTGCCCCTGAAGACCTTGTCATTGAACTCTCTAGGCGATACATCCAGCTATATGAAATGATTACCGGACAAAAATTTGTATTCCCGGATGCAACACCGATCGATCAGAGAATCAACGCAAGTTTAAAAATGCATATGAACGTGCCTTCACCTCCTGAAAGGAAGGTTCCGACGCACGATGAGCCAGCAGTAGCCACTGTTTGTAAAAAAGATAAAATCAAAGCTGTCCTTATCCTCGGGTCAGTGAAAGATGAACCGCACGCCAAAAAAATCACCGACGCTCTTGATGCGCTTAATATCAACTGGGAACAGCACGTTGCCTCAGCGCATAAGCAGGCAAAGCGGGGTATTGAGCTTATCGAAATGTACAATGACTCACGCGTCGTGTATGTGACGATTGCAGGACGATCAAATGCGCTTTCAGGCTTTGTTGCAGGCAACTCTGACAAGCCAACTATTGCCTGCCCACCTTTTAGTGACAAGACGGACATGCTCGTCAATATTCATTCGACCATTCAAATGCCAAGTAAAGTGCCTGTCATGACTATTCTTGAGCCAAGTAACGTTGCACTTGCTATCTGCAGAATCAGAGGACTTTAACATGCTGACCACCATCTCACCAATTGATGGGAGGTATTACAAAGATGTAAATGAGCTATCCGGTTATTTTTCTGAGATGGCTCTGATGCGGTATCGCATCATGGTTGAGATCGAGTATCTACTGGCGCTCTCATACGAGAAAAAAATTCCTGAACTTCCTGAACTGAGTCAACACGAGCATGCGCTTCGCAGTCTCTACAAACAATTTTCTCTTCACGAAGCGAAGAGAATAAAGGAGATAGAAAAGACAGCAAATCACGACGTTAAATCTGTTGAATATTATATCGCAGAAAAACTCAAAGAAATGAGTTTGACTTTATGCATCCCATTTGTGCACTTTGCACTCACTTCTGAAGACGTCAATAATTTGAGTTATACACTCATGTACAAACATGCGCTCACGCGTGTATACCTCCCCCAGCTCGAAGCGGTTATGGGGGCAATAGACCAATTTTCACATGAGCATGTTGATACACCATTACTTTCACTCACCCATGGCCAAAGCGCCACGCCCACAACAGTCGGAAAAGAATTTGCTGTATTTACATCACGTCTCAAGAGACAATACGTACTACTGAAAAACATATCGTATCTTGGGAAGCTGAGCGGTGCAACAGGTACATGGAGCGCGCACACTGTTGCGTATCCAGAGATGGACTGGATACGCTTTACAAGAAAATTCGTTAGTTCGCTCTCGCTCGAGCCAAATCTTCTCACAACGCAGATAGAAAACCACGACGCACTTGCACAAAGCTATCATTGTCTACATCGAATCAATTCAATTCTCATTGACTTTTGTCGAGATGTCTGGAGTTATGTGAGTCGCGGCATACTTGCGCAAAAGAAAAAGCAAGGTGAAGTTGGATCAAGTACCATGCCGCACAAAATCAACCCAATTCAGTTTGAAAATGCCGAGGGGAATCTTGGCATCGCAAATAGTTATTTTTCTCATCTCGCGCACAAACTACCGATTTCACGTATGCAAAGAGACCTTTCAGACAGTACGGTGCTGCGAAACCAAGGCGTACCCCTTGCGCATGCTGTCCTCGCGTGTAAAAACATCCAAAAGGGTATGACGAGGCTCACTATTAATGAAACGCGGCTCAATGCTGAGCTTGACGAACACTGGGAAGTGCTCGCGGAAGCGATTCAAACACTTCTGAGAAAACATGGTCATCTTGATGCATACGAGCAGCTTAAAAAACTCACCCGAGGAGAAACGATTACTCGTGATTCTATAAAACAAATAGTTGAAGGCCTTGATATTCCTGAAAGTGAAAAGCAAAGGCTCATGAATCTTTCCCCGCACACATACACAGGACTTGCGAGCCATTTAATCGCTTTTTAATATGTGTGGAATTCTCGGCATCTATTCAAATAAACCAGTCGCAGGCGAGTTATATGACGGCATGATACACCTCCAACACAGAGGTACGGATGCTGCTGGCATTTTGACATATTCAGATAGGTTTCACATCAAAAAGGGAAGTGGATATGTTCGCGATATTTTCCACCAAGGGAACATGGGGAGACTCGAGGGTAATTGGGGTATCGCCCACAATCGATATGCGACAACAGGTAATTCATCAAGTGTGGAGAACGCGCAGCCCATGTATATCAACATGCCGCACGGTGTTGGCATGTGTCACAATGGAAATCTGACGAACTATTATGAACTTAAAAAATGGCTTGCTCAGGAAAAAAACTTCAATTGCAATACTGATTCAGATCTTGAAGTGATTAAGGGTCTTTTTGTGACAAAACTACAGGAGCTCAATGGGAGTGGTGGAGAATTCTTTGATCATATTTGTCAGGCTGCTGAGTATGTTTTCAATACTGTGAAGGGTGGATACGCTGTGCTATCTATCATTGCACGCAAGGGTATGGTTGCTTTTCGCGATCCACATGGTATACGTCCGCTCACCTGGGGAACGCGAGATCGATCCGGCACAACACTTAGGGACTACATTTTTTCCTCAGAAAACACTATGTATTACCCCCTGGGTTTTTCGCATCAAGGTGATGTGGAGCCCGGCGAAGTGGTATATATTGATGCGAGTGGAAAACTCCACAGACGGAAGCTTGTACA
>CAZCAB010000089.1:0-3551 GCA_964496615.1 uncultured Gammaproteobacteria bacterium
ATTGAGTAGAAGAATACTCAAAGGTAGAAATTATGATGTTCTTTTATATGGAGTCATCCTTGGTGCAGATCCTGATCAGTATGCGTTTTGGCATTCATCGCAGGTGGATCATCAAGGACTCAATTTATCAGGATATGTAAATCGCAAGACTGATGGTATACTTGAAACAATCCGTAGCGCTCGTGATGAAGAAGAGATAGCAAAGCAGTACCAAGAATTACAAACACAACTTCTCAAAGATATTCCTGCTGTATTTTTGTACACACCAAACTATACCTACGCGCAAAATGATTCAATAAAGGGATTTGAAGTCGAACGTATTTCTCATCCGTCTGACCGATTTGTACAAGTTTCAGATTGGTATACCCGTACTAAGCGGGTTTGGGGGAGTGAGTAAGCTGGGGTGGCGGAACTGGTAGACGCGCATGGTTCAGGTCCATGTGAAGGCAACTTCGTGGAGGTTCGAGTCCTCTCTCCAGCACTGATTTTTCTTCTTAACATTATACATCGTGCCCAGTGCACAATACATTTTTGATATGACACAACAGACAAAGCGAACAATCCGTAGAAATAGCGGGCGACGGACAAAGCCTCGACGTAGTGTAAGACCAGCTTCAAAAAGGCGTGCAGAAAAAATAACGTCAAGCAGCCCAAAGAAAAGGGCGTCCGCGAAAACAAGAACACGGACGACAAGAAAAGCACCTGCGAAAAGGACAAGAACTGCTCATCCAGAAAAAAGAGCAGTTTCAAAGGCTGTTCCTGCGTTAAAAAAAGGAACGCTTCGTATAATCCCGATCGGTGGCTGTGAAGAAGTCGGAAGAAACATGACGATCTTTGAATACGAGAACGATATTGTCATTCATGACATGGGACTGCAGTTTCCTGAAGAGGATATGCCAGGTATTGATTACATCATACCGAACATCAAATATTTAAAAGGGAAAGAAAAGAAAATTAGAGGTGTCGTATTTTCACATGGACATCTCGATCATATTGGTGCAGCACCGCTACTGTTAAAAGAGCTCGGGTACCCACCGATCATTTCACGGCCGTTAACACTCGCAATGATTAAGCACAGGGTTGAGGATCACAAAAAGGGTGCGAGCAAGAATCTCAAAACGATTACGGTGAAGGGAATCAAGGATAGGATAAAATTAGGAAAGATTACACTAGGATTTTTTCAAGTCGAACATTCAATCATGGATTCTATCGGGACGATTATTGAAACACCTGCAGGTACTGCAATGCACCCTGGTGATTGGACGATGGAACGCGAGGCTGATGATTCAACACATGTTCATTATCATCAACTGAAAAAAGTAAAACGCCCAAGTGTGCTCATGCTTGAAAGTCTCGGTTCTATTAAAGAAGGGAGACATGCAACCCACAAAGAGCTATACGAAACGCTTCATGCTGTGATGAAAAAAGCACCGGGTCGAATAATCATCGCTACGTTTAGTTCCCAAGTTGAGCGGGTCAAATGGGTGATTGAGGCAGCAAACAAACTTGATAAAAAAGTTGCGCTTGATGGGTTTTCGATGAAAATGAACATTGAGATCGCAAAAGAGCTAGGATATGTGAAACCGACAAAGGGGACACTTATTGATGTTCACAAGATTGATAACTATCCTGAAAACAAAGTAGTTGTTATTGGAACTGGCGCGCAGGGAGAGGAAAATGCAGTACTCAATCGTATCGCGAGTGGGAACCACCGTACGATTAGGCTGCGAAAATCAGATACTGTTATCTTTAGCTCTTCCGTGATTCCTGGAAATGAAAGATCAATTCAGCGGTTGAAAGACAACATCTATCGTCAGTGTGATAACGTGATTCATGGCGATCTGATGGATGTACATGTATCAGGGCATGGAACGCGAAGGGATATTGAAGATATGCTCGATCAGGTGAAACCTGATTACTATATGCCTGTTTTTGCCAATCATTTTTTCTTGAAAGAAGCAAAGATGCTTGCGATGTCGAAAGGGTTTAAGGAAAAAGATGTCTTTGTTCCTGATAACGGCGTGATATACGAAATGACAAAGAAGGGTGGATTAAAACAGCTGAAACAAAAAGTGCCGACAGAGTATGTCTTTGTTGATGGACTTGGGGTTTCGGATACACAGCAGATTGTATTGCGTGATCGGCAGGCTCTGGCTGAAGAGGGTATGATCGTCGTCATTGTAACCGTACGGTCTCATTCAGGAAAACTTGTTCAGAATCCGGATATCATTTCTCGTGGCTTTGTCTTTTTAAAGGACAATAAGAAATTGATTGAAGATATACGGCATAAAGTGAAAGACATGGTTCATGCGAGCGATCCGAAGAGCTGGGCTGACACGAATCAAATCAGAAATGATATCCGTGATAAAATAGGACAGTTCATTTTTACGAAGACGCAAAAGAGACCCATGGTACTACCTGTGGTCATTGAAGTGTAATAAAAAGAGCCGTAAGGCTCTTTTTACATTATCCACATAGCTTCTTGACAATGGAACTATGTACCAGTACACTAAACTTACTATGATACAAACCGTTGGACACAGCAGTATTCGTATTTGGATGACGCATGAATGAGGTCCGACTTTTTTGTATCTTCATAATATCGGGCCTCGGCCCTTTTTTGTTTTGGGATTGTGGAGGAATATCCCAGCACAAAAAGTTCTTTCACGCGTCTGCTGGGGCGCAACAGAGGAGGTATCATGAGAGCATCCACGCAAATAGCGTTCGCGCCTGAACTTACGGGTAACGTGAGTATTGAGTGGGAAGGTTTCACTGCAGAGCTGTGCAACGGGATCGAGTGTGGGCTGATTCATCCACCTGTGGTGGCGCCTGTACCACGGGCGCCTGAGTTCTTGACGCGTATCAGTGTCCGAGATTCGGAGAAGCGCTGGGAGTCGGAGCTCTATCGAGGGCAGGTCGAGTTTCGTACAGCACCACACCGTGATTTCGAATCGCTCTGGGATGATCTTGATAGCGGTATTGATCAGGGTAGGAAAGTAGCACACACAATGGGATGTTCTCTACAGAGCATGCCGTGTGCGCCTGAAAATATTCTCCTTGAAGTGTACCCGATCGAGCGCTACGAGAAGATGGCCCAGGCGCTCATTGATCAGGGTCAGGAGTGGCGTCTTCGTGCGGCGTGCAGAGTTGCAGCTTTACAGATGAGTTATGGTTGTTCGGACATTGACCATGCTCTTCGCGTATTCAACGCGGCTGCACTGCGTCTTCCGGAGCTGATCGCGATCGAAGGGTCATCGGGCGCCGAGCGTCTGAGGCTCTACTGCCAGATGGCTCCGAACTGGCATCCACCGCAGATTGAATCAGTCGAACATTTCGATCAGCTTGCAAAAGCTCAGGGTTTTGCAACAAACATCCGAAATTGCTACTGGCTCATTCGGCTCAATCGTCATGGGACCGTCGAGTTTCGGATGTGGGGGTCGACTGACAAGCGCAATGAGGTAAAGACCCGGTATGATTTGGTTCGGCAGATTTGCGACGCAGCGTAAGGAGGTGTCGTGAGTGATCACAAGGAAAAACGAGAAGGTCGAGAC
>CAZCAB010000090.1:0-3545 GCA_964496615.1 uncultured Gammaproteobacteria bacterium
GTGGGAAGAAAGATAGGGGCAGGGAAAGTTAAAGTTATTACTGATGAGGCTGATTTGAAGAAGTTTAAGGATGGTCAGATCCTTGTTACGAGAGCAACAAAGCCAGAATGGGAGCCATCCATACGGCGTGCTTCTGCCATTATCACTGAGCAAGGAAGCACAAGCTCGCATGCCGCCGTTATCTCTAGAGAATTGGGCGTTCCGTGTGTTGTTGGAGTGCACAGTGCAACGACGCGGTACAAAAATGGAGCACCTTTGACCGTTGATTGTAGCGCGGGGAGCAGAGGGAAGATATACAAGGGTATCCTTCCATTTGAAGTTGAAAAACGAAAGGTGTCCATGCATAACCCTGCTCAGACAGATATATTTGTCGGGGTGTCAGATCCAGAGAATGCTTTTGGATTATCGCGGCTTCCTGTTTCAGGTGCCGGGGCACTCTCATTTTCTGATGTGTATACGCATACAGTCAAGGTGCATCCACTTGCTTTGCTGTGCGATAGAAAAAAAATAAAGGGAGACGTGAGAAAAGGAATTAAAGAGCTTACGCAAGGATATTCATCTCGCAAGACATATTTAGATCAAAAGCTGAAGGAAGGTATCTCGCTTGCTGCCAGCGCTTTTTACCCACACGAAGTAATCATTCGGCTGAGCTCACATGATGATGCGCATCTAAAAGGATTGTTGGGAGAGAATGTTGATTCGCATACGCTCAAGCAATGGCAGAGCACAGTTATCAAAGCAGAGTGTAGAGCGGTCATTCGCGCAAGGCAGATGGGACTTGCTAATATTCAAGTTATGATTCCACCGTGCGCAACAGTGGAACAAGGACTTGCATATCTCAAGACTCTCAAGAAATATGACATTGAGAGAAAGAAGAATGAAAGTAAGATTTACGCTCATTGTCAGATTCCAAATAACGCAGTTTTTGCATCCACATTTGCTGAGCACTTTGATAACGTGTTTTTGACAACAAAAGATGGGGGGATGGACGAACTCACAAGCATCGTTGCAAAAGATGTCATTGCAAGTGTGATTAGAGAGGTTCACAAGAAAAGAAAGAAAGTCGGGTTTTTTGGGACACTGGCAAGTGATGACGTTAAAATCACAGATTTTTTGGTACAAAAAGGAATCGATACACTGTGTCTACAGCCCGATGTGGTACTTCCACTTCGTGAGCGCGTGGTGAAGGCAGAAAAAACAGTAGGGAAAACAGGTGTGCGAACAAATTCAAAACTATTGAGTTTAGTGGTTGGTATTGGTCTTCTTGGTGGCATGCTCATTGGAGCAGGCGCCGGGTGTACGCAAGTAGTTGAGCTGCCACACAAAGGTCTTTCAGAAGAACTATCACCAGCAGAGCTCAGAGAGAGAATTGAGACGCAGGTGAAAGCAACTATGCAAAAAGCCCAAAATGCGCTTGATGAAGCTGCGCTTACCAAGCTCCAAGTATCCTCATTCGCTGAGTTTAGCTTAAGGCATCACCCATCATGGGAAGTTAACAGTTGGAATGGAGGTGTGACTGTGTCGAGTGATGATGGAGAGTATATGAGTGTGTTTGAGCAGCTCGTCAGTCATCCAGTCTCACAATCTGATAAGGAAGAGGTGTTGATAGGAGGTGTTGCGGGGTTAGCATTTACTGTTGGTGAGGGAGAAGGCGCAGTACGCGTCATTGAACTTGAGCATGATGGCTCGGTGATTGAAATAAATGCAAAGGGTGAGAGGGCGATCAAAAGTATTGATACGTTTGAATTTACTAGTAGTGATGGAGTTATCACACATCGCAAAGCCACACATTGGGATGTGCGTGAAGGTCGCATTTGCGCTCAAATGATTACATATGCACGTCCATCAAAAAGAGTGCAGTGCAGTGCGCATTCGACTCCCTGTGATGTGCCAGATGGATGGGAGGTGTGTGATGCTGGGGATATATAAGATATCCACAGAGAGTCCATTTGGGCCGTAAGGCCTTTTTTGATACAATGCGTGAGCATATGAGAAAGTTGGGTGCGATTCCCACACTGTGCCGCAACGGTAATACCAAAAGGTTAGTCCGGTATCATATGCGTGCCTGCTAAAGACAGGTTTTTTGGTTCTCGAAACCTCCGAGCAGAGGTGTCGACCAGTCACGATAGTAGGCAAGATGGAGGTTTGCCTACTATCGGAGACTCAATCGACGCCTTTAGGGCGTTTTTTTCGTGGAGGAGACATGTTGGTAAGTCGGACAGGTTTTTTGAGGATCCTCGCTGGATGGGCCATTGCGCCTGCGATAACAGCTTGCGGAGCAGGTGTGAGTTTTGTTGTCATGCGTGACAGCACCCTTTTGGACGCCCTTTTGGAGAACGAGCAGGCTCCAAACGCTCGTTGGTTCGAAGGCAAGAACACATCTGGATGGGTCGTTTCACGTGATCCTCGCGCTGTGGATTTGAAGATCCATGTGAACAGTCGTCCCATCGAAGGTTCGGTCAAGAAAACCCGCGTGAAGGTGGGGGACCGTATCGATGTGCTGAACGTCTAGCGCGATTTGGGGGAGCCGAAGTGTGAGGGACTTCGGCATAACCATAAAAACACCTACAAAGGTGTTTTTATGGTCCATACTTGTCATACATATTCCACACTGATAGAATAATCAGATATGAAAGAAGGTAAACTTCCGACATTAAGAAAACCACGCATAGCAATATTTATCGATGCTGGTAATTTATGGAGTTCCTATAAACATATTGGCAAAATGATTGATTTTGCCAAATTTGCTCCTTTTTTGGTAGATAAATTTCAGGGTAAGCTCTTCAGAGTGTTTTATTACGTAGCTTACCCAAAGGAAGGTACCAGACCTAAAAAAGAAATTGATGGGTTACACAAATTTCTTACTTTTCTGAAAAAGGGTTTGGGTTATGAAATAGAGAAAAAACCACTAAAGCGTATACATTTACGAAATAAAAAGGGTGAATTACTTTACGATAAAAATACTGGGGAGCCAGAAATTATTGAAAAGGGGAATATGGATGTAGAGATAGCAATTGATGTAGTTAGATATGCTAGCACTTATGAGATTGCTATATTTGTAACAGGCGACTCTGATTTTTTAAGTTTAATAAGTTTCCTTCGTAATTTAAAAAGACCAAAAAAAGTGTTTATTTTTTCCAGTGAGGGGTGTATATCTCATGAGCTTAAAACTGGAAGTGATGGCTATTTTGACTTAAATGATTTTTCAGAATTGCATAGGGGAGACTTAGGGAATAGGCAGACAAAAAAATAACCCGCAAAAAGCGGGCTATTTCTATGGTTTTGTTACCCCTCAAGTTTATGGCTAAAACTTGAGGACGATCGTATTATGTCATAATATTTAAATTTTGTCAATCTCTTTTCCTTTTTTGTGGATATCCTGAATGATGTCAAGATTTTTTTACTTAGTTCGAGTCCCGTTCATAATCGTCCGAAATTAACAAAAAACTCCGCTAGAAATATAGCGAAGCCTTTTTAAAATCTAAGCGGTCTGGACGGGACTCGAACCCGCAACTTCCGCCGTGACAGGGCGGTGCTCTAACCAG
>CAZCAB010000091.1:0-3385 GCA_964496615.1 uncultured Gammaproteobacteria bacterium
TTGGAAATACCATGCATTTAACCCTGCAGCGTTTTTACGAACGTATTCAAGATATAAATGCGATGAAGCAGGATTCTTTGTTTGGGTTGCCTACTGAAGTATCAGTCACATCAAACATAAAGGTACCACCTTTAAAGGAACTTCTTGAAATATATGAGAAGAATTGGATAGGGGACTGGTTTGAAAGTAAGCGTCAGCGTGAGGATTACTATGCAAAAGGAAAAGAGGTACTTAAGCAGTATTATGAGAGTAATGATAACGAATGGACAATTCCTGTTGCGCTTGAGAAATACTTTAAAATTATGATCGGATCATATGTTGTCCACGGAAAAATCGATCGGGTTGACACACGTTCTGATGGAACGCTTGAAGTTATAGACTACAAGACTGGAAAGTCGAAGGAAAAAGTGACCGGATCAGATAAAGATCAACTCCTTTTGTATCAAATTGCGGTAAGTGAATTGCCTGAGTACTCACGAATAGGGAAAGTAAGTCAGTTGACCTATTATTATCTTAACGATGATTTGCAAACATCCTTCATTGGCTCAGATAAAGATGTAATGGCAATCAGGAAGAAGATTGAAAATACGCTTGACGCCATGCATAAAGAAGATTGGCACGGTATAACAAGAGAAACGCATTCATGTCGTGAATGTGAATCTGGACTCATATGACTACACTACACTACCTCATGCTCTTTTTTACGCTCTTTTGGTGTTTTCTTACGATCTACTTTGCGTATACTATATATGCAATGCTTTCAGGTGCGCCATATGTACCAACAAGACAAAGTAGAATAAAGATAATGCTTGAGTTTGCGAATCTCTCGGCTGATGATAGCGTGCTGGATGTTGGTTCAGGAGATGGGCGGGTTATCACGGCAGCAGCGGCATCCGGTGCATCGTGCGTTGGTATTGAAATTAATCCTATACTCTTTTGGAGAAGTTTGGTGAGGAAGAAGATGGAAGGAAGGAAAAATGTAGTCTTTGAAAGAAAAGATTTTTGGAAAACAGATCTTTCAAAATATGATGTGATGCTTGTGTATTGTATCCACTTTAAGATGGAAAAACTCAAAGAGAAGATTAAATCAGAGATGAAACCGGGGTCTCGAGTGATCTCTCATGGTTTTACGTTTCCAGACTGGAAATATATCAAGGTTCGTGATAATGTATACCTGTATATCGTATAGTTATGGCTTTTACCCCGCTTGGTGACGCACTTCATCAAAAGATAGACAAGAATAAGCCGCTCAAAAAGCAGCTGGAAGCAACTGAAGTTGTTGAGATTGCTGAAGCAGTTTTTAATGAGATGTTTGATTCTGAGATGGCAAAACACGCAAAGCCGCTTTTTTTGAAAAATAGGACATTAACGGTCAGTTGTTCAAGCTCTACCATGGCACAAGAAATTCGCCTCAACCAAGCCAGTATTGTCGATAGTATTAATAAGAAACTGGGAAAAAAAGAGGTAGATCGAATCCGCTATCTTGCCTAGCTGGTATTACTTGCCACTCAGCACAATCCCGTGTAGAATAAGTAGCGTAAGCTACTTTTTATGACTCTGCGGCAATATTTAGTTACCATGGTTTTAGCAACTCTGATGTGCTGGGTTGCATGGGGTTTTGTTATCGTAAACGTTGATCCTTTTACTGCTTCACGGCTTTCCTTTTTGTTTTTTTACGCGAGCTTTTTTCTTGGACTTTTGGGAACCGTGTCCGTGCTTGCTTTTTTTGTATATCGATTAATTGATCGGGGGAGCCTTCCCTTGTTTCGGTATGTGCAGCTGAGTTTCAGACAGGCACTCGTTATTTCGCTTTTTACTACCGTTCTTTTGTATATGCAAGGCAAGGCATGGCTTTCACTCTGGACAGGACTTCTTCTTTTGGGTCTTTTTGTATTCTTTATCTCTTTAACATTATCACTCAGACGTGTTTCATAGTATGCGACAATCACAGTTATTTACCAAAACAAGAAAGGAAGCCCCAAAAGATGAGAAGTCTTCGAACGCACAGCTTCTTATCCGCGCTGGCTTTATACACAAAGAAATGGCGGGCGTGTACACCCTCTTGCCACTTGGTGTGCGTGTGATGGAAAACATCGCAAGAATCATCAGAGAGGAAATGAACGCCATTGGTGGGCAGGAAATGTTTTTAACCGTGCTGCAGGAAAAAAAGTTATGGGAAAAAACAGACAGATGGAGTGATGATGTGGTTGATAATTGGTTCAAGACCGAGCTTAAAAATGGAACAGAGCTGGGACTTGGCTTCACGCACGAAGAGCCGCTTACCGCGCTGATGAAAAATCATATCTCGTCGTACAAGGATTTACCAGTATATGCCTATCAAATTCAGACTAAACTTCGAAATGAGCTGCGTGCGAAGAGTGGTATCATGCGAGCACGTGAATTTATGATGAAGGATCTGTATTCGTTTAATCGCAGCGAGGAAGATCTTGATGCTTTTTACGAAAGTGCAAAAAAAGCATATGCAAACGTTTACAACAGATGTGGTATTGGTGATGTAACCTTTCTCACGTTTGCTTCAGGTGGAACATTTAGCAAATACTCTCATGAGTATCAGACGATTTCAGACGCTGGTGAGGATATTATCTATCTGGACAGGGAAAAGGGTCTCGCAGTGAATAAAGAGGTGCTCAGTGATGATGTCTTAGGTGACTTAGGGCTATCTAGAAAAAAACTTGAAAAAGTCAAAGCAATTGAAGTTGGTAATATTTTTAAGCAAAAAGAGAAGTTTTCAGAGCCACTTTCACTGACATTTGTCGATGAAGATGGTAAAGAGAAGCCAGTCATTATGGGTGCATACGGCATCGGTCTTGGTCGGCTCATGGGCACTATCGTTGAAGTGCTCCATGATAGTGCAGGTATTATTTGGCCAGAGGAAGTAACGCCATATGACGTGCATTTGGTTTCACTCATTGAGGCAAAGGATGCAGATGGAGTCTATGAAAAACTAAAGGAAAAAGGCATTTCAGTTCTATATGATGATAGGCAAGCAGTTCGGGCGGGTCAGAAATTTGCAGACGCTGATTTGATTGGTATTCCAAAGAGAATTGTTGTCAGTGATAAGACGCTGAAGGAAAAATCAGTGGAAGTAAAAATGCGATCTGAGAAAGATGCACAGCTTGTAAAGATTACGCAGCTTTAACAGACACAACAAAACATGCCTGTCCTCGACACATGTTTTTTTGTTCCCTATGTTCAAGAATTTCGGAAAAAAAATTACAAAAAGTATTGGGATTGATCTTGGTACTGCAAATACCCGTGTGTACACTACAGACAAGGGTATTTTGATTGAAGAACCATCAGTCGTAGCAGTCAATACGAAGACTGAACAGATACTCGCAGTCGGGCACGAAGCAAAGGAGATGCT
>CAZCAB010000092.1:0-3378 GCA_964496615.1 uncultured Gammaproteobacteria bacterium
CCACAATGTTGCGACTCATGTAGCCTATGACAAACAAAGCTGGAAATATGAAAATTGCATTGATCGTTGCTTGCCCAAGCAGTTTGAAGAACTGCTCTAATGTGTAGCTGAAAGGTTTAAGAAGGTAGTTTGTAATAAGGCCTTCATTCATCTCAGCAGATATTCGAAAAGCCATCCCTACACCTTCAGCAATGACAGAGCGCAATGCTATTATAATGACGTAATATAAAATGATATCAGGCATGGTATATGAACCCAACGATTGTCCTGAGCTATACACTGCCAACCAAAGATATATGAAGCCAGACAAGCTGATAATATTGCCAATTGCAAACAAACCGAGATTTATTCGGTATTGAAAAAAGGTCGATAATGCATTTTTATAGACCGTGAAATATTTCATAACTATGCTACAATATAGTCTATGCTACTTTCACTAAAAAGACAATTAAAGGATCTCAGGCACGAACCTGTTTTTTGGCTTGTTGCTACCATTGTATTGGTGGCGAGTTTTCTTCGTCTATTTCAGCTTACGTTTCATGATCCATTGACTGATGAGGTGCTCTATGGCTTTCGTTCGATCGGCTTAATTGACTACGTGGCAGCATACACGCAGACGACGCCGTGGCAATGGTATTCACAGGTTCCTTGGTGGGCGCATATATCATTTCATGATCACCCTATTTTTTTCTTTCTGGTTCAGCATGTGTTTCTCAATGTGTTCGGGGAGACCGTCTTTGCTTTTCGTCTTCCAGCTGCACTTGCGGGGATTGGATCAGTTATTGTTATGTTTCTTCTTGGCAAGCGCTATGCCGGCAAAAAAGCGGGGATCATTGCGGCCGTGATTCTGGCAGTACAGTCCCATCATCTGTGGGTATCACGAATTGGTTTGCAAGATGGTTTCGTGATTTTTCTCATGCTATTTTGTCTTCTTTTGTTTGATCATGCACTTGAAAACAAAAAGTGGTTCCCCTGGTGGGGGGTGCTGCTTGGGCTTGCAATACTTACTAAATATACGACACTCATTTTAATTCCGATGTGTCTCGTGCAGGCATTGTTATACAAAAAAAGCATATGGAGCAATCGCGCTTTTTGGAAAGGAGCACTTCTTGCCATGATCATCATGCTTCCGATTATTGTATACAATGTCGCGTTGTATAAAGCAGAAGGACATTTTGATTTTCAGGTTTCTGCTGCCTTGTCTCAAGATGTCCAGGAGTGGTCACATCGCATGGGGAGAGAGCAAGTTGGGGGATTTAGCGATCGATTCAGAAATTTTTTTGTAGGCATGCACCAGGCGAGTAGTCCGCTGTTTTCCTTTCTTGCAGTAGTTTCAATCCTCTTTGCCTTTCTTGGTGCTTGGAAAAACAGCACTCATCGACGTGAGATTATTTTTGGGCTTTCACTTCTTTTTCTTATGTGGGTTTGGTTTTTAGCTATCGGGTTCACCTTCCGTTTCATTGTCATGATCATACCGTTTTTTGCCATCTCCATCGCCGCTATGCTCACGCGTCTCATGAAAGACAGTGGCGTGCTCTATTTTGCGGTAGGAGTAGTCCTTCTGTTTGAACTCTTTTTTTCATATAACACCCTTTTTGCCAAGGAGCCGATTGGTCCGGTAGATTTTACATATGGGAGTATCCGAAGCGAAGTTGTGAATAAAGGATTTAATGAGCTGTCTGATTATGTTGATGAACTACTTGCTGGCAAGGTGACAGCGCTCTTTGGAGAGCCTGAGTTTCAATTTTTAACTGATCTACATACGTCGCGAGAAAAAGAAGCAAAAGAGGCAGGGGCGATTCCAACACCGCTGATGATTATTTTTGATCATGATCTTGATTTTATCCCAACCCTTTGGGTACTGCAGAGGCATTTGATTTACGATGGGTGGCCAGTCATACCAGATGACTTGTTCTATCAAATCACGGGTACACGGTACGAAGAGTTTTATAAAAAGCAGGGAATAGATGAATTCGTGTATGTTGTGTCAGCAAACGAAAGCGTGCGAAGACCTGCGTTTGAAAGAAAATTGGAAGATCCAGGATTAGTGGATTATCTTCAGAAAAAAGGCGTTACACCCGATCGCATACTCGACGCACAGGGTAATCACGCATTTGACGTGTATCGCTTTTGAAAATCAACCGCGTAGAGTTGACAGAACGCGAGAAATCGTATTATATAGCTTCAACCAAGGAGGTCGCGGTGTCCGACAATCAACTGACAGTGAACTACGAGAAAACAATCTTCGGCGAGCTGGAGGAAGGGGAGTATTTCTACGATCTGGAGGGTGTGGAGGATGTAGATCTCAGGACCTTCCCGTTTGGCGATACTGATGAGCTTCTCATCAAAGAGATCCATGACGGCCACATGGTCGACGAAGGTGGACTCGATCTGGGCAAGTGGGACGACGATCGCCCGGTCGTTCGCGTGATTCAGGTTCTGATGACCAACGTGCTGCCGCTCATCCGTTTCGCGGATCTCCCTACACCGTATTTCGTCCATCCTGATTATCAGGTCGACGGCAGGCTGCAGCTTCTCCAGAGGGGAGGGTTGCTTATCAGCGCGCCCGAAGGCAGTAATGCCTCGCATGTGAGGCACAACATGTTTGAGGGACCACCCATCCGAGTGGAGGACGATGAACTCGTCTGTCCAATCCGCTTTGCTGAGCCAATCCGAGAAGACGACCCCGTGGGCTAGACATCATGCCTGGGTTTAAAACACCACCGTACTGCTATGTCTGGACCGTGTTTCAGGCACTCAAGCAGGGCGATGTCTTTTTCGTGGGGAGTCCTCGAAAGAGTGATCTCACCGGGCCGATTTGGTGCAAGCTTGACGCGCTCCATGGCGGATGTCGAGCGAGGTCAGCTCGTTTTGGTCTTGCCCAACCAGTCGTTCATATCCGTCCACTTGCAGCACCATCGCTATAGCCCGGCGTGTCGAGCTTCGCTCCACGTCGGGTTCTTCCTTTTATACGATCATGTCTTTTTTAACAAACTTCCATTTCCCAATGGAAATCGTTCCGAGTTTGAGTTTTCCGATGCGTGTTCTTTTGAGCGAGATGATATCGTAACCGAGTCTTCCAAACATACGTCTAATTTGCCGGTTTTTGCCTTCAGTTAGCACAATAGATATGATTGTCCGCCTTCCTTTGTTGAAAACTCTTTTGATTTTGATTCCCTTTACGTATTCATTTCCACCAATGTTCATTCCACTCTCAAGTATTTTTCTGGTCTCTTTTTTAAATCTGCCGGCTATGGTGACCTCATACTCTTTTTCATGCTCGTAGCGTGGGTGGGTGAGTGTGTTCGTAAGTCCTCCATCGTTAGTGAGAAGCACAAGCCCCTCAGATTCTTTGTCCAGTCTTCCGACAGGGTATAC
>CAZCAB010000093.1:0-3367 GCA_964496615.1 uncultured Gammaproteobacteria bacterium
CCTCAAGATGCCCAATACTTGAGAGCTTCATTAAATTCTTATATCCTTCGTAATTTTCAGCGAGGAGCACTAGGTGATGCACGTCTTTATCCACCTGCGGATCCTTGTCATTCATTGACCGTGGAGCAACAAAAGCTTCAAATCCAATAATGGGTTTTATCTCCTCAGCCTGGCACGCCTTGTAAAATTCAATCGCACCGTACATCGAGCCATAGTCGATAAGTGAAATGGCTTTAAACCCTCTTTTCTTTGCAGCTTTAACTAGTGGTTTGATCTTCGTCAATCCGGTAAGCAGGGAATAATGACTATGTACATGAAGGTGAACAAAATCCATAGCCCACGTATCGTATCAGAATAACAAAAAAAGGCCAACACTGGCCTAGGGATTAAGCGATCCGCGCGGAATACTCAACGCGCGGGTCGCAAGTTGTTGGCCATCTTCCTGCTAGAAACCACGAAGACCGCGAGGTCGTGGGATATGCTCCACCATTTTTCTGCCGACATCGAAGCCGCCTTGGATATAGGCATGCCTATACACGCTTTGCAGGAGACGGGTGAGATGGTGAGGGTACACCCCAGGTTCAAGGGAACGAATCTCACGATAGATACCCTCGATCGAACTCACTTCTTCATCAGAGGTGAGTTCGAATTCGTGTTCACACGATTCGGGAAAAGGCGGGGGTTCGCCTGGATGCATTGCCCGATATGCCGGCTCGAACAGTTCGTGAGGAGGCACTATTACGAGCTTCGTGCATCCTTTCTGATCATCTCGACAAACCACAACGCAAACTCGCCACTTACCACTTAATTTATTGACCATAAAACCTCCTTGAAGACCCTTGTACAATACATCACTCTAAATCAATTGACAATCACGAAAGTCTTGCTATACTGATATTTATAATCCAATTTTTATGAAAAAATATTCAGTCATTCGAAACATCTACCTCTACCTTTTCGCGCTTATTGGTCTTATCATGATCATCACTGCTGCCGTTGATTTTATCGATATGGGTCTCAAGGCATTCGTCTTCACGCAAGCTGAGCAAGAGGAGTATCATTATAGGATGAAACCACCTGAACCATATGCGCTTGAACGCGCTGAAAAACTTGCAGCTGACGAAGACGTAGATTTAACAGCAGATGACAAGCAAGCAATCAAAAATTGGCTCTCTGATTATGAAGAGTGGAAGGAGCAGCAAGAAAGTTTTGACCCTATTGTCGCAGGAAGACAAAAAGAAGCTTCGCGAAACATTGCCATGCTCCTTATCGGACTTCCACTGTATCTGTACCACTGGAAAACGATTAGGAAGGATAAGGAAAACGCATAGATTACAAAACCGGCTCACGCCGGTTTTTACATTACTATTTTTTCTTCTTGGTCGTCTTCTTTTTCGTTGCCTTTTTCTTCTTCACTTTTTCTTCAAGCGCATCGCTCATTTTCCCAAGTACTAATTTTTCTGCGAATCCTGATACCACCTTACTGACAACTCCCATGGAACTTGTCATGTTGTCCATCTTCTTTCTGATAAACTCAATCGCATCAACAATGAGCTCAAGTTTTTCCATCAAGCTCTCTACAATATCATTTGCATTTTTCAAAACACGCGCTGCCTGATACAAAAGCCAGCACAGAAATACTGTGAACCACAGTATTGCAAGTGATAATACGATGTAGAGAAGATCAAGACTGGTATCAAACATATGACAGGCTTTTTTATGACGACATTAGTATATCACAAAAATAGTTGGAAGATATGCACAGTCTTTAAATTGAAGAACCCCCGAGTGCGCATCCTGAATGGACGCTGCGACATCGGGGGCATTTACACACCTCTAGCAGGACCTTATGAAACAGTCCCTGGGGATGTATCTGGAACCACGCTCAACCACGAGCGGCTCACGGCAGCAAACACCAAGAGCCCAGTAGATCTGACTAGCAGTGTCGTCATTCGCATCTCCCGAGCAGGAGGAAACGAATTTAACACGCTTTTTGACTCTCTCAGGAATCTCACCCTCATGAGCGTACAAGTGCTCCAGATCCTCGTACTCGGCTCGCACCGCGATCGGGCCGTCCTGATCGAGCGTTCCGTAGCGGAGACGGAGCTTGATCCCTTGGTCACCCTGAGCGACGATCTCGAACTTGCGGCCACCAGCCGTAAAGCTGATCCCGCGGTGAGGGTCATGCTCCCAGTGCACGAGCTTATGCTTGCCAGACCACTGGTGATGCAGCCAGCCCCATGTCAGTACCCACCGACGATCCCTCTCGCTCCACGAGATGATTGCAGCGGTAAGGAGCCTGGATCCCTGATGCCATTCAGGAAAGACGAACCTGACCTTGCCACGCAGCTCCTGCGGGATCCCATCCTGGTGCTCGAGCAGATGCTTCCCATGCTCCTCGCGCACACTGGCTTCGCGCTGCCTGCCTCTGGTAACCAGCTCATGACCCTCGATCGTTACCTCGTCATTCCCGAGGCAGCTCACGATGGTATAGGTAACGCCCCCCGCTTGGAAGGTCATAGGCCTTTTCTCGCCATCGAGGAATTCCTGGAAACTCGCCGACGTAATCTTTCCGTCGGCGACCTGAGCCCAAAACTCCTTCATCTGGCGATCCGTTGGTTTCTTTCTCACGATTCAAAGCCTTCCCACCCAATGATATTCAGCGCAAGCAGCTAAGCCACCAACGCAGATTAACCATTGAGCAGAGTTGTTTGCCAGGACCAATTCCCAGCGTTCAAGATGAACGTATCAAAAAAAAGAACATTTGTCAATGCTCATATGCGATACAAAGCCTTTATTTAGCCAAGAAAGCCTCTTATGTACGCAGCCTGCGTCACCATATCCTTCAAGTCGTGATGCTCATGATTTTGAATCGAATGTGCCATGTCACGCGTGAGTATCCGATGATTTGCGTTATGTTGCACATCACCCAGCACTCTATACATTGCATCTTTTACCTCAGTACTCATGTATGGTGAATCTGGATTACAAAATATCGCTGCATCACGAAGATCAGCATCAAAACTTGAATAGATACTTCGAATATATGCAATATCCTCACTGCCTAAAGCATCAAGCCCGAGAAGTTCTGGAGGGACTCCTAATGAGTATCCCGCACAGGTAAACTTGATAGCTCGTGGAAGTTTAATATCTTCCATCTGTCTGGAATAACCAAACAAACCAACATGTAGTTTTCTCTTTCTTCGTGACGGAACATGTTTTGAAATTTCATTAATCGCCGGGGCTATTTTTTTAAGATAGACTCGATACGCTTTCGCATATCTTGCGATAATGTCACGGACACGATGCTCATCAACAGCAACAGGTTCTGAACGCTTTGAGTTATGAAGTTTCTGTATGGCGTTTT
>CAZCAB010000094.1:0-3307 GCA_964496615.1 uncultured Gammaproteobacteria bacterium
ATGGGATATGCGATGAAACGTCGGTAAATGAATTGTAAAACAATATGTATTCATGCTGCGTATCTAAATAAAAAAGTGCATCTAAGAGTCCTTGAGCATATGCTGCAACACCCGTCTTGTTCGGTGTCATCAAACATCTCACATCAATACCGATTCTCATACCACATGAATTTTGCACTGCTCAAGTCCTTGTTTGTGCTCTTCATACCGATCTTCCACATACCGTCTTACCTTATCCTTAAACGCATCGGCTGAAAAACGCTCCGCCCACATGCGAATGTCATGACTATCCCACGCACTGGCATCAAAATGAATGACCGCATCAAGCAGGCTCTCCCAATTCTGTTCATGAAAGAAAAGTCCGGTCTTTCCTGGAATGACTGTTTCCGTCACGCCACCAACGCCGTACGCGATGACCGGCCTCCCGGCGGCCATGGATTCAATCGGTGTAATCCCGAGGTCCTCAATTTGAGGATGCAAGAAGGCTTTTGTTCTACTCATGAGATATGCTTTTTCTGTATCACTGATTCTTCCAAGAAACTCAATGTGTGATTTCGCTTTTGCCTTAAGCCGATTCATCTCAGGACCAGTTCCAAAAATCTTGAGTGGTGTTTGTAATCGGTTAAACGCCTGCACCAAAAGATCAAAACGCTTGTACGGCACTAATCGTCCCCCGGTGAGAAAATAATCTCCAATCTGAGGAGCGATTGCAAATCTATGGACATCGACTGGCGGATGAATAATGTCAGACTCTCTTCGATAGTACTTTTGAATACGCTGTCGAACGGTTCCTGAATTGGCAATAAAATGATCCACCCGATCCACACTCATCTTGTCCCACAGCCGCAGGTGATGAATGAGTCTGGGCAGCACGGATTTCACCACTCGGTTATATTTCAAATCTTCAATGTACTCGTGCGTATCAGTCCAGAGATATCTGGTCGGTGTATGGCAATATGAAATATGGAGCGTCTCAGGACGCGTAAGGATACCTTTAGCAAATGCACTGGTGCTTGAAAGGACAACATCAAACTCATGGACATTGTGCCGCTCAGTTGCAAGCGGCATCCATGGAAGATACCACTGATACCTGGTTTTCCCACCCGGCATGCGAGCCAAAAAAGACTCACGAATGTGAGCCTCCTGGAAATCAGTTATTTTTTCCTTGTCATGAAATAGAACAAAGATGGGTGCTTCTGGCCAGAGCTGATGAAATGCTTTAAGCACTCTCTCTGCCCCACCATCTTGTGCTAGATAATCATGCACTAATGCAATTTTCATTCAACGTTTCTTTTTTTAAATAAAACAAAAGGTGTTTTAAAGAAAATGATTAGATCAAGCAATAAACTCCACTTCTCAATATATAGTGTATCAAGCCGCATCTCCTCTTCAAAAGAAAGGTCTGAACGCCCCGATATTTGAGACAGTCCTGTTATGCCCGGTTTAAGCGTAAAGACGATGCTGTGCTTTGTGTCATATTCTTTCACCTCTCGCGGCTGATGTGGTCGTGGCCCCACAATACTCATTTCACCGACAAGGACGTTATAAAATTGAGGGAGCTCATCGAGACTAAACCTCCGCAAGAATCTGCCAAATCGTGTCACACGAGGATCATTCTTTATTTTATAGATCGGTCCTTTTTTACTATTCTGGCTTTCTATGAGCTGTTGCTCTTTTTCCAAAGCCTTTTTGCCCGAACGACCGAACTGTTCCCCAGTTGAATCCTTTTGATGCATAGATCGAAACTTGAGTGTGAAAAACGTCTTGCCGCGAATTCCAACTCTCTTGTTTCTATAAATCACGGGTCTACCGGTTTCAAGTACCACTCCTAAAGCCACAAGAGCATACAGCGGTGAAAAAACAATAAGGATAATAATACTTCCGATGATATCACATATCCTCTTAATCACTCTTCCCCATCCTTCAAGTGATGTTGGTTTAAGCTCTACAATTGGCATGCCAGCGAGCGGATGCACGCGCATGTTTGCTGAAAGCGTGGCAAACAAATCTGCAGAATACTTAAACGTAATGTGATGCACCGCGCAAAACTCAAGCGCTTGCATACTTTCCCTTTGATGTGCTCGAGGATTCAGAAAAAGCAGCTCATCTATATCTCCACGTCTCAATTTTTTTCGCACCTCTGCATCAAAATGTTCATACACCCCGGCCACATCATATCCAAGCTCAGGTCTTTTTCGTAATGTTTTCACTATCGTATCTTCTTTCCCGATAACAATAATACGACGCTGACCTACCCCCTGACGATACAAAAGAGCCTTCAAACCCCTGATGAGTAGACGACCAAGTGTCACATACACGATGGCAAAAAACCAACTAACAATAACGAGAAAACGAGAATCAAATAATTGCGCTGTGAGGAAAATATATAATGACAACAGAGCAAGGCCTGTTGAACATCCTAAAAAAACACGAGTAAGTTCCGATGAAAATTTCTTATTCGGATCTGAACTGTAAAGTCCTGTCAAAGCAAAGACAAAAATCCATGCAAGAGCGACCCACCATGCGGCGGCCACAAATTCCAATCTCGTTATATCAAAAAGGACAGGTTTTAACTGAATCGCCCATTCAGAAAAACGAAGTTCATATGCCGTGATGACTGCTAAAATAAGCATGGCGAAATCCACGGGGATACGCAGTATCATCAGAATGATTTCAGATCGCTTCATAGAAGAATAATATACTTAAGAATAACGAAAAAAAGCCTCCTGGTCAACTTGACAAATACGTCAAAGTATGATATACATATGGGGTCTTGTTCACTACAGATGGTCGCCCCTTTTTGGGGAGGAAAGTCCGAACTCCCATGGATCTTATCCATAATGGGTAGTGGGTAATACCCACCCGTATATCCGTGAGGACTATGCGCGGGAAAGTGCCACAGAGACTATACTAGCCACATGGCAAAAGGTGAAAAGTGTATGAATGTTTTTGATCTGCAGTCAAAAGCGATCATACTCGCTCTTTGGTGACAAAGAAGCGTGGCAAACCCTGCCTGGAGAAAGAGCAGCGCTCATCGAGCGAAAAGTTGGCTCGTTTGAACACATCTGGTAACAGACGTGTCAGAGAAATGACCATCCACGACAAAATTCGGCTTATCGTTTTGGACAAGACAGTAAAAAACTCCCATATGGGAGTTTTTTGGTTTGTGCGCGAGAGAGGACTCGAACCTCCACAGCCGTAATGGCCACATGGCCCTCAACCATGCGCGTATACCAGTTTCGCCACTCGCGCTTTTAGCCAGAAGAATATATCACACCTGAACATCTTTTTCAAGCCTAAAACTTCC
>CAZCAB010000095.1:0-3209 GCA_964496615.1 uncultured Gammaproteobacteria bacterium
CAAACTCAAAAATCCCCATATAAAACAAACGGCTATTGAGGAATTGGTTAAGTCTAGCGCTTTGGAACTTCATGCTCCAACATGGCTAGACCAGGAAATGCTTGAAAGCGCTATACCTCAGGTATCAAAGAAAAAAAATATTCCTGAATCTAAAATGCTTGAGTTGTGGCTGAAGTATAAAAAGCAGATTAATTTTGATGAAGCGTTTGCGGCACCCACCCATTCTGATTCTCAATACGGAGATGCAAAAGATGTTCCTTACGTAGATCTACAGAACGTCATTTCAGCAGATGGTATCCTAAGCCGCGATAAAGATATTGATAAACTTGGCGGCAACCGTATCGACTTAGAGTTTGTATTTTTCCTTCAGTCATATGCAAGAGCCACTACTTACACGATTGGCATTCGTGTTGGCGGCGCACTGTTTACGACAGTGACAATCGGATTGCTGGTGCAAGTCATTAAAAGGCTAGGATCAATTATTGACCGAATTCCGGACTGGGCAAAGATCACTTTTCTTCTTGTAGTTGTTTTTGTAGCCGTCCATCCGGGGAGTAGACAACGGATACTTAGTATTTTGGGAGGCGTAAAAGAATTTTTTGTAGATTTATGGCCCGAAATAGAAAAGTTAATGGATCTGGATTCCGAAAAGCAGCTTGAAGCCGATGCGGCCCTTTATGAGACAGAGCGGCTTTTACAGGGCGATAATTGAATGTATTACTATGCATAAGAACAAAAAAGATAGAGCGCCGCACCGTGAGATCAAGGCCGTCATTTTTGACGGTGAGCTAGGCTTTTTGACTGTTGAGGAACTTATGGCGATGCCACCGGATCGTTGGGGCATGCTTCGAGATCGCTTGACAGATAGCAGGCGAGGGATGGCGGGTGAGCTGGTTGCAAGATGCCTTTTGTGTGAGTCGCCTGTTTATATCCAAGCTAAGCCAATCCAATCTGCCAGGCTTCCATTGTTTGCCCACTTTCGAGGGGGCAATCCGGATTGTCTCTGGTATCAGGGAAAAAACAAGAAACCGAACGACGTTCGTGCACAGCAGTATCGCGGCCAGCAAGAATCAAAGGCACATCGCAATCTTTGTGAATTGCTTGAAAAATTGGCTAGCCTGGACAGGCGTTACAAACGTGGTTCCGTAGGACAGTACCTACAACCCAAGTCAGGAAAACATGGACGCTTTCCAGATGTGTATGTGGAATGGGAAGGGGTTGCGCCATTTGTTCTTGAGTTGCAGCTATCTTACACATCTGAGACTGAGGTGTCAGACAGGTATCTGTATTATCAACGTGAGGATGTGAACCTTATCTGGGTGCTCGCCGGTTTAGATGCGAGGCTTCATGACTTGCCCCAGAATTTTCGAGATGTCATCAGACGGCATCGTGGAAATGCTTTTGCACTTGACCACGCCGCCATCGAAGCGTCGAAGGATAACCAGACACTTATTTTGAGTTGTTACTTACAATGCGATGATGGGAGTTTTGAACCTGCGCGTCAGGTTCGCATTGATGACCTGGCTTTTCCTAATGTTGGGCTGGCTTACTATGATGATCGCATTGTGGAGCCTTTGCTTCGGAACTGCGCTTTGGTTCGAGAACCATGGTTAGCCGCTTTACGAAAAATCGATCGCGAATGGACATATGAAAAAACACAAGCTCCAGAGGTAAAGCAGGTAATCCAGAGTATGGCCGATCTCAATCCAGTTCTTCTCTCGGATCATTGGGAAGGTGTTTCCTTCCTGAAACTTGTGGCGGCACTTTTTTCGGCTATCAACAGTGCGGATGGTATTTCTGAAAACTTTTTGTCTCACCAGCCGAACATCAAAGGCACACTGAACAGCGCCCTGATTAACGCCTCAGACCAGCTAAAGGACTGTGCTCTGATTATTGAATTTTACCTTGAGCGCTCACCGTTGCAAAATCTCCTGAGTAGTAGCGTCGGAAAGCATGTGGGAAACGCCAAGGAAGAATGTGGTGACAAGGCCTTTGGTCCGGGGTCCTGGCAGTGGCAAGCATGCCGAAGGGTGGTGCCGGAGATTTTTGATCCAGGTATACGCGAGCAACTGAAATACTTTGAAGCGCTGCCACCCTGGGCAAATTCAAATTGAGAGGTGGTGTATGAGCCTTGGGCACCCGTAAGACAGATATCTTCCAAAGAACATTTAATTTAAGGGCATGGAAGCGTCTGAGAAAAATTTAAGGAGTGTAAAATATGAAGCTGGTTCGGGCGCAGATTAAAAATTTTCGGCTATTACGCGATGTCGAACTCTACCTCGAAGACCAGACAACCGTGATTGTCGGCAGGAATAATAGTGGGAAAACTTCCTTGTCGGAGGTCATCCGGAGATTCACATCTGATAAAAATGCCACGTTTCATATTCAGGATTTTTCAGCAGAATGCCTTAGCGAATTTAAGGCTGCGGTCAAAGCAAAAGCTGAAGGCCGGGAAGTCCGTGACATACGCGCTCTTCTGCCTTTTATAGAGTTGCGCATGTTCTTCCAATATGATCTCGCGCAGCCCCAACTCGGGCCGCTGGGCGAGTTTGTTGTTGATCTTGATATGGCTTGTAATGAAGCGCTCGTTGTTATGCGTTTCGAACCCTCTGACGGGACGTTGAATAAGTTCTTCGAGGGGGTGTTTGAAGACGATGGTGACGATGCGCAAAAACTTTTCTTTAGGGAAATGGCTGAGCGTATCCCAAAGCTATATGTGACAAATGTATGGGCGGAAGACCCGAACGATCCCACGAACCGCAAAGAAAGTTCGCAAGCTGCTGTAAAGAACGTTTTGAAAACAGGATTTATCAATGCGCAACGTGGACTCGATGATATTATGACCAGAGAATATGTTTTTCCAGCTCCTGCGCCAGCTTCAAGCTTGAAGTTTTTTGATTGCTCGATTGCATCGCGAACCGCAGCAAGCGCATGTTCGCTTGCCTCTTCGGCAGGAGAGAGATTTTTTGTTTGCTCACTCATTAGCGGACACCTCTTTACCCTCACCAGATGCAGTTGCTACTCCCAGTTCAGCCGACACCTGTGGTAATGCGTCAATCCCAGCAGCCAGCCATGCAAGTCCGTCTCCAATATATTTCGGCGTTATCCAATCCGTGTCATCAATCGCATATTTCAAGGCAAAAGCTGACTTCTTATGAGCCTCAGCTTTTGTCCGGGCGTCCGCAGCAAGATCCTGATGAGACTTCCCG
>CAZCAB010000096.1:0-2931 GCA_964496615.1 uncultured Gammaproteobacteria bacterium
GTCACAAGAAGCTCCATCTATGGAGACCTCTACCAACTCCAAGAGATGGGGCTGGTGGATTCCGAAAAGAAGAAGAGTGATCGGGAACGTAAGTATCACATCAGCGCGAGCGGAAAGAAAGCCCTAGAAGCGCACGACGATCCCGAGGGATCACTCGTTCCTGCTCCGGCATAGCCCGAATCAGAAGATTCGGGACTCACAAAAAAAGTTCGCTGCGGACTTTTTTTGTTTAAACCCGTCTTCTTGCTATGAATAAAACAATCTTCTTTAGAACGCGCAGTGCGCCACTACCATGAACTTTCCCCAATAGTCCGAGCACTATGGAAGTGAGGCCGCCAGCCGTCGCAGTTAAATATTTTTCTGCGAGTTCTCTGTCGCTCTCCTTAGCCTTTTGCATTTTCACATATGTTGGCTCTTTGATTTGTCCGGTATACACAAGATCTGTGTTTGAACGTGGGAGAAGCTGGTACCCATTTCTTGTCTGTTGAACAATACCGGTAACCGATACCACAGCTCCTTCAAACATCTCTCCCTTATCAATTCCTGCCCCTCTTTTGAGATATACTTTCACTTCTTCTGTGCCATCATCGATCCACATGTACGAACTCTTTATGTCAGTCACCTCTGCACTTACGCTGACCAGATTTCCCTCAAACGGCTCACCAATTTGCGCTATATCAATCTGCTCAGCACGCGGATCACCGGGATGATCAACATACACAATATCACTCTTCTTCTTCACTTTAATCCGGGTTTCGCCATATGCCTCACTGATCTCTCCGGTTACCTCAACCCTATCCCCAACATGAAGTTTCGGAAAATCTTTGCTATGCATGTACACCTGCACCCCTGGTGACCCAGCAATGTACATATATTGATCAGAAAATACTCCCGGCATTACTGCCACCACACCTTTTACAATCACTCGATCGCCGATATCTTCGTTGCGGATGTTTTCGAGCGTCGTTTCAATAACTTTTTTCTGTGTTTTTGATCGCCTGACAACTCGTGGCGAAGTTGCTTGCTTCGGAAGGATTGGTGTAATAACATTTTGCTGCGCTGGTGTCGTCTGTGAGCTCCACACCCATGCCCCATTTTCGTCTTTAACATAGCTTGCACCTTCTTTCACATCATCATACGCAACTTCAGAAATAACGGCCCCATCGTCATCAAGTAGTCTAACAGAATCTGTTGTGTTATTTAGCGCGAGCTTTGTGTCTTGTCTTCCAAATACATAATATGCGCCTGAGTCAATATATGTGCCCTGTGGAATGGTATACGCGCGCGAGCCACCCTCGCTGTCATCCAGTTTTAGTCCCGAAAGATCAATGATTTCGGGTGAGCTGTTGTAGAGCTCTATATATTCCGTGGCATCACTGCCAAATGGATTTGCTACCAGCTCAGATATTTCAATATATGAAAGAAGATTGCCGCCGACCCCGACAGATTCTTGTAGATCTGTAGATGAAATACGTACCACAGCTTGTGAGGTCACATGATGACCAGATGTATCAGAGACGGTGAGAACCGTGGTATACACACCCTCCCTATCGTATACATGCATCACGTAATCACCCTCGCCCTGAGATTCATCCCCGAAATCCCATACAAAATTCAATGCATCGTTATCAGGGTCGATCGTATCAGATGCATCAAAAGCGATCGCTGTGCCTGGCCTGCCAGTCACACGAGAGGAAATGAGCACTACTGGGGGTCTATTTTCCACCTGAATCTCATTTTCAAGTCCTCTGGTCGGCTTTTGAGTCCACATATATTCACCGTCTTCATTTCGCGCAAAACTTTCCCCCTCTTCAACAGGGCCGCTGTATGTTAGTTTACTCACCACCACACCCGAATTATCACGCAGTACAAGCTCTTCTTTCCCAGCATTGTTAAGAACAATACCACTCACTTCACGGGATATAACCATATATCCCTGCGACGCAATACTCCCGTCCAAGGAATATTTAGATATTCCATCTGCCAGTTCCCAGCCAGTTACATTAACGTCATTTCCCCCTTCATTTTTAAGCTCAATATATTCAGTGTAGCGATCAGATCCTTTTGGATTTGGAAATATTTCGTGTATCACGACTGCATCCTCTAGAGGAGGAGCCTCCTCTATCTCAGTGTGAGAGGACAGCACATTTCTCACCCCTTTTGTCACCGTGCTTGTTATAACAAACTCACTACTATCATCATCGACATCAGTATCAACTGGGAATCTTATAAGAGAAAAAGGGTCTCTTGCGCTTGGTGCATTATTCTCTACATTTCCATCATCCCAATTTCCATAAGTGAGCTCATCGATTTGATTGTTGTACCCATCTTTGAGCAGTAGTCTGTCGCCATTATTATTTAACTTGCCTTCTGGATTTTCTATCACATGATATGAAAGAGGAAGGAGTATCCCGGATAGCTGCGTTTCATTGTGTGATCCATCCTGAATGACCCACCCCTGAAGCTCTACCGAAAAGTCGGTCGTGTTGTAAATTTCAATAAATTCATTTTCATCTTCGGCTGGATCTGACACTATCTCAGTAATGAGAACAGTACTTTTTTTGTACGAAATTGCTATGGATGATCCTGCTGACGAACGTGTCTGTTCTTGCGCTGCGGGAGTATTGTTATCAGGAACATCTGACCCATCGTCGACTTGCACACTCCAATGATTTTGTTTGCCAACAGAATTGCTCGAAGGGTGCTGTTGCCAGTTCGCAGATGAATACTCCATTAATTCACTGTCTTTACGCTCAAGAGAAAAATCTGGCGCCCCAATATATGTAAATGTTTCAACAAATGAACCCTCATTATCTTTTAATCCGATCTCCTCTCCTGATTCTCGCAGGGTAGACCAGCTGCTATCAAAAACCATGAAGCTAGAAAGCTGCGGATACATTGATAAAGTAGTACTTGCCACATCGGCAATAA
>CAZCAB010000097.1:0-2891 GCA_964496615.1 uncultured Gammaproteobacteria bacterium
TCTTTTCGGCAAGCTTTTTTGCTTTTTTCAAACGTTGAGCACTGATTTTCTTAATCTGCGCTTTACGCTCTGCCTTCCATTTTGTACGATTTCTTTTTCGTGCTCCCATATAGATATTTAGTTCACACATTGTACCTAAGACGAGCGCACGTGTCAAGAGAAAAGAAAAACTCCCCAGAAGGGGAGTTTTGATCTTTACATTGCTTATCGCTCTTCACGAGGGCGGGCAACATTCACTTTGACAGAACGACCGTCAAGATCTTGACCGTCAAACATCTCAATACCTTTTTGAGCTTCTTCATCAGAGCCCATCTCAACAAAGCCGAAGCCTTTTGAGCGACCTGAGAACTTGTCTTTGATGATCGCAACAGATGTTACGGTTCCAGCCTGTGAAAAGTGCTGGTTAAGACCATCCTCAGTAGTGTCGTAAGAAAGATTTCCTACGTATAACTTGTTTTGCATAATGACTGTTTACACAGAATTATCTGCGCGAGTTCGACCTTTTGTCTACACGAGAATAATCCTGTGTATACCACGCGCCAAGAGTATAGCATGGATATTGGTTTTTGTCAAGGGTTTGAGATAAACAAAAAAAGAGCCTATTGCTCTGTTATGTAGGGCAGGGGGATGACATATAATTCATCCCCCATGCCGCCACCCCCTCCCCACACCCGTGGGGAGGGGGTGGATTGCTTCAGCTAGCCCGTGAACATCTTGGACCGGGACGGTTGGCGCAGCTTGCGCAGCGCCTTGGCTTCGATCTGCCGAACCCGCTTAGGGCTGATGTCGAAGTCCTCCGCGACCTGCTCTCGGGTCATCGGTTCGTCCTCGTCCAGGCCGAAGCGCATGCGCAACACCTTCTCCTCTCGCGGGGTGAGGGTGCGCAGCGCGTGGTCCAGCTTACCTCGAAGGTCGTTTGCTGTCACGACATCCTCGAGGTTCTCTGGCTCGGTCAGCAAGAGCGGTGCTCCTAGCCCGAACGTCAGCTGCTTCGTCGGCACCTCGAGCGCGACTTTGACTTGCTCGAAGCTGTAGAGCTCGATGGGGTAGAGCTCGTCGCAGCTGAAGCCGAGGTACGCAGCGAGGCGCTTGGGAACCTCTCGGTACTCCTCTTTGTTTGCACGAAGGGGGGATTCCGTGAGGTTGAGCAGCCTGCCGACGGTGTCCTGTCCAAAACCGCTTTCCCTGCAGAAGGCCGCGACCGACGGCCACATGTCGTAGATAGCGTGCCAGAGGATGTTGTTCCTGAGGCGCGCCTCGATGCGCAGGGTATCTTTCTTGGGTATATCCATCTTTTCCTCGATCCGCCCTACTTTGGGGCGGCAATTGGCAGGGACGCGTTGGCCGACGCGCCTCTGCCGATCGAAGATCGGATGGTTGTCCCTGATTTGTATTTTGTATGAGGCGTGTCGGCCTACATACAGCGAGTGTCGTGCTGATCGTAGATCACGCTTGGACTCCTGTGTGTTGAAATGGATACCGCTTGAAACGTTTTTTTCATGCCAAGCGGTATCCACAAGTGTTTGTAAAGCAGTCCCAATATTTACTATTGGACCCCAAAGGATATCATAAAAAAGGGCATTTGTCAATGCAAATCTACATATTTTGGCTTATTTTAGCCAAAATATCCAAGCTTAGTTTTGATATCTTTAAGCCTCGCGTAAAAGCCCGAGGTGTGGATAGAGTTTAAGCCAAGTTTCACGTGATCAAAGTGGTGCATCCATTCATGCAAAAGAGTATCGAGAAATGTTTTCGGAGCCAGCGGCTGCCCTCGTACCGCAGTCCTATTCGTTATATAGATGTACTTATTTTGCGGCTTATAATATCCGTATTGCTTATACACTACTTTACCATCACTTCTTTTGTGGTGTTGGTTCTTCTCTGACACTTTCAGCTTCACAATATCAATCTGGGCCATATCAGCAAGCTCATCTAAGAGCGCATCGCCCAGTTTTTGCCGTATTTTTTCTCCTTTGCTCCTAAGAAGTTTTTTGGTGATCATCTTGGCATTTTTGGAAATGGGGAAGTCGACAGTGGTGATGCGATTACTCTTTGCGTAGTTTCTTTGGTTGGAGAGCATAGAGCGGAAGTATATCAGAGCATTGACATATGTGGCGAGCTGTGATATACACCTAATATGGCAATCACACGTCGATATACCCACAACTCGGTACAGTCTACCGAGTAATCGACGGTCTCGCTGAATCGAGATATTCCACAGTGGGAAAAGGAGCAGGCCATGACAGGCTCTGTCCGAAAGATGAGCACGGGACAAGCGAAAGATCTGTCCATCGTGCTGGCGCAAGCTGGATTGACCGACCTAACCTTCGAGCAGGCGAAGCGTCTTCTGCGGGGTGAAGGAAAGAAGAGGTTGATGAGCGGGGTGAAGGCGCTTCAGATGGAGATTTCTGGTTCGCAAGTGTCTCATATGGACATTTGCATCCGGTGCATCATCACCGACAAAGAGGGGGTCCGGCATCGTTTCGAGGCCGTGGGCTTCTTGGAAGACGATGAGATCGAGGTCACGCTGGAGGAGGTCTGCCGCCGTCTCGGCAAGAGGATGATCACGAGCGATGAGGATTGGGTGCTGGTAAGCGAGAACCAGGATCAGCATCACCGCGAGCTCCTCAACTTCGCCTACTTGCTCACCGCGCGGGCAGAACCTGACCGTGCAGGCTTCGTCTCGTACTTGGGCCGGAGCGGTCGGGGGTGGAATAAGGGCTGGCATGACCTAGAGGGCCACTTCAACAAGAGTTGCCTCGTTCTGTGCCGCGTCGCGTAGCTACGTTCGGCGCTTGGAGCTGAGGGACCTTGAGAATCTAGGAAACTAGACATTTTGGTCCCTCGGCTTAAAAAAAATTCTGATAACGAATCCCGCGTATGCGGATTTT
>CAZCAB010000098.1:0-2870 GCA_964496615.1 uncultured Gammaproteobacteria bacterium
AATCGACCAAGCAATTTCAGAGTATATTAAACGAAAGTATAATCTTGCGATTGGTGATCGGACAGCTGAGCAAGTTAAAATAACCGTTGGTTCTGCTATGTTTATGAATGCGCCGCTCACGATGGAGGTGAAAGGACGGGACATGATTAATGGTCTGCCGCGCATTGTAGAGATTAGTTCTGATGATACCACTGAAGCACTGCAGCACGATCTTGAAGGACTTGTTGAAGCGGTGAAGGATGTACTTCATAAGACACCACCAGAACTTTCTGCAGACGTGATAGATAAGGGGATTATCATGTCAGGAGGATCAAGTCAGCTCAGGAATCTTGATGAGCTGATTTCTCAAGCAACCGGTGTTGCCTGTTATGTTGCTGATGATCCACTTTTATGTGTAGCGAAAGGGACTGGTATTGCGCTTGAAAATCTTGAAAACTATAAGCGGAGTATTTTAGCAACCAAGTAGGAATGCGTATACAAAACGCAATCGATGCACTCAAAAAAGGAGAGATGATTATCATCGTAGATGATGAGCAGCGTGAAAATGAAGGTGATCTTGTGATCGCCGCAGAGCATATTTCGCCTGAGAAGATGGCCTTTATTATTCGTCACACAGGCGGGGTTGTATGCCTGTCACTTGAAGGGTCCATAGCTGATCGGCTCAATTTGCCATACATGGTGAGTCATAATACAACGCAACGAGGGACTGCTTTTACCGTGAGTATTGATGCGGCAGAGGGAATCACATCTGGAATTTCAGCAACTGACAGGTGTGAAACTGTCAGGGTAGCAGTACATCCGAGAAGTCTGCCTGGTGATTTATCGAGACCAGGTCATATTTTTCCGCTTCGAGCGCAGCGTGGGGGTGTTCTGTGGCGAGCTGGCCATACCGAGGCGTCTGTTGATATGTGCACTATTTCAGGATTGCGCGGTGCTGCAGTCATTTCTGAGCTCATGCATGAAAATGGAGAGATGATGCGTGGAAGTGATGTGATCGCATTTTCCCAGAAACATGCCATACCTGTTATTTCTGTTGCCGATATCATCGCGCATCGAAAAGAACGCGAGAATTTTATACATAAAGAGGCGAGAAGCGTGATCGAAACGGATACAGGCCAGTGGCAGATTCATGTATACAGAGATTTGCTGCATGACGTTGAGCAGGTTGTCCTTGTGAAGGGTGATGTTTCGGGTAATGACCCTATTTTAGTGCGTGTGCATTCAGAGTGTCTAACCGGTGATGTTTTTGAATCTCGCCATTGCGATTGCGGACAGCAGCGCGAGGCCGCTATGAAACGGATCGCCCATGAAGGAAGAGGGGTGCTTTTGTATATGAAACAGGAAGGGAGAGGAATTGGCCTGGTGAATAAAGTAAAGGCGTATGAACTTCAGAGAAAAGAAGGGCTTGATACAGTTGAGGCAAACAATCGTCTTGGCTTTATCGAAGATCTTCGAGAATATGGTGTCGGTGCTCAGATATTAGTCGATCTTGGATTGTCGCACATCAGACTGCTGACAAATAACCCAAAGAAGATGGCAGGTATTGAAGGGTATGGATTGCATGTTGTCGAGCAGGTACCGCTTGAAATAGCGCCAAACGGGGTGAATGATGGGTACCTTAAAACGAAAAAAGATAAAATGGGTCATCGACTATCACATGTATAAGTATGGAGCGCTTCATGCAAAGAGCATATGAACTCGCGCAAAAGGGTCTAGGTTTCACCTCGCCAAATCCTGCTGTCGGTGCGCTGCTGGTGCACAAAGGGAACATCATTGGTGAGGGACATCATAAAAAAGCAGGGAAGGCTCATGCTGAAATAGCTGCCTTGGCTGATGCCAAAAAAAGAAAAAAGTCGGTTTTTGGTAGCACGCTATATGTCACCCTTGAACCATGCGTGCATACGGGAAAGACGCCTCCGTGTGTGGACACGATTATTTCTTCTGGAATTAAGAAAGTGGTCATTGGCATGAAAGATCCTTCTGAGAAGGTATCTGGTAAAGGAGCACAGCGACTCAGACGTGCCGGCATCAAAGTTGGATGGCTTTCTTCAAAAAAAAAGCTGTATAAAGATATACGTCTTCTTAATCAGCCTTTTATCAAACACGCAACAACCGGACTACCGTATGTAACGATTAAGGCGGGCATGAGTCTGGATGGAAAGATTGCCACACGAACCAGGCAATCACAGTGGATAACCGGAGAGCGTGCACGAAACGACGCGCGTATGATGCGCAGTCAACATGATGCGGTTTTGGTCGGCGCAGGAACCGTGCGTGCTGATAATCCAGAACTTGCGGCCCACGGCAGGTGGAAGAAGAAAAGCCTGCTTCGCGTCATTGTTGATCCCACAGGTTCATGTTCTAAAACATCAAGAATGTTTCGAGATGATCATGTATTGGTTGCGAGCTCTGGCGCGTTATTTGGTAAAAGTCGTATATCGATTAAAAAGTTACTAAGGTATCTTGGTAAAAAAAATTACCAATCTGTTTTTGTGGAAGGTGGCTCGGGCGTACATGGAAGTTTTTTCGATGAATTTTCGCGTGATCAGTCGGTGATAGACAGGGTGGTAGCATATGTCTCTCCTCGTGTCATTGGTGGCGAAGGTATTCCTTTTGTGGGCGGGAAAGGTGTGACTGATCTTTCTCAGGCCGTTATGCTTAATGATGTACTGACAGAGCAGATAGGAAATGATATAAAGATTTCAGGATATTACAATACATATTAATCAAGAATGGTCACAATAGGAATAGACGCATCTCGCGCGAACAAAGAAGAAAAGACGGGTGTCGAATGGTACGCTTTTTTTGTCATTGAGCATCTTAAAAAAATTGAAACACCAGAGCATGTGCGGTTCATACTGTATTCTGAT
>CAZCAB010000099.1:0-2611 GCA_964496615.1 uncultured Gammaproteobacteria bacterium
TGCCCCTATCGTTCTTCCCACTGCCGCACCCTCTCCAACCACATCACTTGTCCGGTGCAAAGAATATCTCTCAATGAGCAGCTTCTGTATGTTCTCTTGCGTCCTACTCACCTCTGACCGTGCTTGCAGTATGATGACTTCTTTTGTCTTCACATCATACGCCCATTCAATAACTTGAGGCGCTTTGAATTGTTTTTCTAAAACTGTGCCAACACGGGCAATCATGTGAGCTGCTGCATCGTTTAAACAAAAGCTACCTCGCTTTTTTTCTTCCACCTTTTTTTTGACAACGCCACGTGTTTTGCCCAAAGCCCAGTAATGCGCTTTTTTCCCGCACCTTTTACTAATAATCGATGGAGTGTTCGTTGTCAGTCCTTTTTTGAAAAACAGAAAGTGGTCAGGTGCAACATTTCCTTTGAGCACACCATCCGGCAAACCATATGATGCGTCAATACTTACCACTCCATCATGCCCGGTATGTGGGTCATATGTACTCATCACACCACTTACCATCTGCCGAGTAAAAACCATCTCCTGCACAATGACAGCTATGTCAAAAGAGCTATGGTCATACCCCATGATGTGCCTATACTGCAATGCCCTGTCAGAAAAAACACTTGCAATACACTTTTTAACGTGAGACAAAAGCTCTTTTTCTCCTTTAATATTCAAAAAGCTGTCGTACTGTCCTGCAAAACTAGCATCAGGAAGACTTTCGCATGCAGCACTCGAACGCACCGCAACTGGACCTGATAGCTTTTTATATGCCCCTACTATTTCAGACTGTATCTTCTCAGAAATTTTTTCGCTTAATATCCACGAACGAATCCTCTTTCCAACAGCATTTAAGCTCTTTAAATCTTCTACATCCAGTCCGCGAAGTTCGCGCTTGATTCTTTTCTCAAGCCCACCACTCATGATGGTCTTATATACGTCCGTTGAAATCACAAAACCATCAGGTACCACATAGTCCTGCTTTCGTTTAGCATATAGATGCCCAAGATTCGCGGCCTTGGTTCCCACACGTTGAACGTCCTTTAGTGAGACGCGCGAAATATCAACTATCATTGATGTTTTCTTCATTTCCTTGTATAGCAAAAATAGAGCTCCCTCAAGCCATGAAAAGAGTATACCATTTATACCTTAACTACCTCAACCATGTTGGTAACACCAATCTTTTTGGCAGATCCACCCGTAGCAACAAGAACAAAACTATCACCCTTCTTTACAAGTCTCTCTTTCTTTAAAACCTTCTTTGCTCGAAGAACAAGTTGTTCAAGTGTCTTTGCCGGCCGTATCACACGAGGTAGTATCCCCCAGCTTACAGCAAGTTGCCGGGCAACGCGTTGCTCTTCAGTCACGGCAACGACAGGAAGCTTAGGCCTGTTTCTGGAGATGAGCCGCGCAGTATCTCCGGTAAGTGACCCACAGACAATAACAGAAGCAGAGGAATCTTCAGCGATCATACGAGACGCTGTGCTCACAACAGTATCAGTTTCCTGCTGATTGCCTGTATGGAGTCGCGGAAGATCATCATACTCAGATTTTTCGGTTTCAGATATAATTTCATGCATCATACGCACCGCTTCCACTGGATATTCTCCTGTCGCAGTCTCGTTTGAAAGCATCAGCGCATCCGCATGATCAATGACAGCGTTAGCAACATCTGATACTTCAGCACGAGTTGGCCTAGGACTTTCCTGCATAGAATCAAGCATCTGCGTTGCGACAATGACCGGCTTTGCATACATGCGCGCCGTTTCAATAAGTTTTTTTTGCAAAACAGGGAGTGACGCCGCGGGTGTCTCAATACCAAGATCCCCCCGAGCGACCATAATACCATCAGCCTCGTTTAAAATCGGCTCGATATGATCGACCGCCCGGGCACGCTCAATTTTGGCTATGATCGGAAAATAACCCTTGATTCGTTTCTTTTTTTGATGAGAGGTAATAACGCCCCGCAGATTCTTGATATCCTTTTCGTCTGTGACAAAAGAGAGCGCCATCATATCAACGTGCATTTCAACACCAAAACGAGCATCTTCTTTGTCTTTCTTCGTTAGTGCACTCGTGGAAAGTACTGAATCCGGAATGTTAAGTCCTTTGTGAGAAGTAATGATGCCTGAATTTTTAATGCTCACTGTAATGCGTGTTTTTACAATACTCTTTACCACAGTCTCAACACGTCCATCATTCAAAAGAATCCTATCTCCTTTCTTTACCGCTTTATGCAAATCCTTATAATCAACAGGGATTTCTTTCCCTGAATATTTCTTTTTTGACGTATCAAAAATCGCGGTCTTTCCCTGCTTGAACTCAATACCCTCCTCGGGAAGCTCTCCTACACGAATTTTTGGTCCTTGAAGATCTTGTAGAATTGCAACGTGCTTTCTTCTCTTTTTTGCCGCCGATCTAATCATACGAATTAACTTTGCATGATCATCATAATCGCCATGTGAAAAATTCAAGCGGGCTACATTCATTCCCCCTTGTATGAGCTGCTCAATCTTCCTCTTACTATGGGTAGCGGGGCCTAAGGTGCAAACAATTTTAGTGCGTTTCATTTTTTTGCTAAAATAAGCTAAATTTAGAATAGTATACCACGAAGTAC
>CAZCAB010000100.1:0-2588 GCA_964496615.1 uncultured Gammaproteobacteria bacterium
AGGTAATGAGTTGCTGATTGTAAAATACAAAACCGACCTAATGGTCGGTTTTGTGATCCTTCATTTTGCTCCTCATGTGATAGAAGCAAAGTGTGGGAAGCGAAGGTGTGCGGCGTGTATACACGGCGCTACTTGGTTCTCAATCCTCTCGGAGAGATACCTTCGCTAGTGGGGTCAGCCGTCGGTCGGGCGGTTCCGCTCGTACTTGTCGAACAGGCTGTTCACGCTGTCCCCTAGGGTTGCGCGAACACCCAGGTGCGGAAGCCAGTACGTTGAATCGATCTGCTCGGACCAGCTTCCTGCCCAGATCAGTGCGATGCGGTCCCACTCACGGACGCATGCAAGGTCGATAGGGTCGGCGTCGATGTACTGAGCCAGCTTCTTGCCGGCCACCAAGCGGCGCTTGTCGATCTCGCACGCAACGCACACCCCACGTGCGTCGTTGATGATGGTGGCCCCGGCGGCCAAGTCAGCTAGGCGGACCATGTCCTTGAGTGCCTTGCCAGACTTGACGAGCCGGCCCATCTCGCTGATGACCGTGGGCGAGGTGAACTCGTCGACGGAAACCTTCTTCGGGCGGTAGACGCCGTGGTCGACCTCGCAGCCGCTCGAGACCAGTGCGGCCAGTGCGAGCAGCGCGAAGGTGGCGATCATGGCGTTCAGACCGGAATTCTTCATGGGATCCTCCTCTTGCGTTGCCGGCGACATGCCGGAAATCCCTCTGCTTCCTCAAGAAAGGAGGCAGAGGGACCCACAAGGGATCCCAGTAATGTAGTAAAGAACACTCTGCCAGTGCTCGCCAGCAGAACAAAAGAATATATCATAAAAAAAGGAAAAAGTCAACGTTGGGCAGAATATTGTGGATAAACTTGTGTTTAATAATATGTGCATGAATGGGAATTAAGCCATTTTTTTGCTGTGTTTAGGTAAAAAAGTACTTATTCTTGACAAACATTTATACACATGCTCCATTTGACAAACTTTTAAAACTTAGGTATTATTGAGCACAAGCAAAAATGCTTCGAAATCTCGCACAAATTGCGCTTAAATAAGCCAAACTTCTTCGGAAGGATCACAACAAGGCCCTCTTCCCATGGCGCGCATCTGCCTATACAGTTAAGAAAAGAAAAGATCTCCTAATAAAAAAGGAGCTTTTTTGTTGTCTGTAAAGCATGGACATACATATATGATCCTCGTATCTGTATGTCCAACCTTTACCTATTAATAACTATCTAGCTATGGCCACAGCTACGCCCACCTACAAGCGTCAGCCGGTCGATAAAGAGCGTCGTTTTTTTACGGAGATTCGAGACGCGATTGATTCACCGGATTTGATTGAGGTGCAAAAAAGCTCATACGACTGGTTCTTCAAGGATGGTATAAAAGAGCTCTTTGATGAGCTCTCACCAATTGAAGATTTCACTGGTCGAGATCTTGAGTTGTATTTTGAAGACTATTATATTGATGAGCCAAATTTTGATGAGCAGACGTGTCGTGAGAAGAACATCACATTTGAAGCACCGCTTCGAGTGAATGTACGATTGAAGAATCGAAGGACATCAGAGGAGCAGACTCAGGAAATATATCTCGGTGATGTGCCGCTCATGACTGATCGAGGGACTTTCATGATCAATGGTATTGAGCGTGTTGTTGTTTCGCAGCTCATCCGTTCCCCTGGAGCGTTTTTTACTGCTGAACAAACACGAGGGCGTCGCTACTACGGTGGAAAGATCATCCCAAACAGAGGAGCGTGGCTTGAGTTTGAAACTGACACGAACAATGTTATTTGGGTAAAGGTAGATAGAAAACGTAAGGTGGCTGTCACTTCTCTTTTGCGTGCTTTTGGGTATGGTGATGATGATACGATCCGAAAACTCTTTGAAGATGTAAATACGCATAGTACGGTTGATTACATTGATCAGACATTGAAAAAGGATGTGGCCAATGATGAGGATGAAGGACTCATTGAAGTATATCGTCGTATTAGACCAGGAGATCTTGCAACTGCTGACAATGCGCGCAGTTTGATCCACGCAATGTTTTTTAACTTTGATCGGTATGATCTTGGAAAAGTAGGAGTGTACAAATTTGATACCAAATTTGATTTAAACATCACGGAAAATGATTTTGAGCTGAAAGACCATCGTGTTCTTTCTCCAGAAAAACTTGTTGCCGTTATCAAAGAAGTGATTCGTTTGAATGTGACCCAAGAGGAACCAGATGATATTGACCATTTGGGGAACAGACGTGTAAGAGCTGTTGGGGAGCTAGTGCAAAACAGATTTAGAATCGGACTTGCGAGAATGGAACGTATCATTCGTGATCGTATGAGCACGATGGAGATTGACAGTATTGTGCCGAATAAACTTATTAATGCTCGTCCCGTGATTTCAGTGATTCGTGAGTTCTTTATGAGCTCGCAGCTGTCACAGTTCATGGATCAAGTAAACCCGCTTGCTGAACTTGAGCATAAAAGACGTGTTTCAGCATTGGGGCCTGGCGGACTCTCTCGTGATCGAGCAGGGTTTGAGGTGCGTGATGTACACAGAACTCACTATGGACGCATCTGTCCTATTGCAACACCAGAA
>CAZCAB010000101.1:0-2582 GCA_964496615.1 uncultured Gammaproteobacteria bacterium
GGTCGCTACGCCGAGCTAGCTCGCTCGCTCGGCCTCTGGCCCTGGCTGTTCGGCGTAGGTTCCCCAACCTAGATACGCCGACGGGTCCAGGGGCCCTCCACTCAATCCACGCCGCTGGTTCGACCCACGAACCAGCGGCAGAACCATTACAAGATCAGTCGTTTGAGATTCCCAGACGGATTCTTGATACTAGATGACCACTCATTAGCACTGACACCATAGTAATCCCATAACAACTTTCGCATGAAAAAGGTTGGGATAACATCCGGGTTCGTGCACAAAAGAAGGTCGCACCGACTTTCTTTTTTTATTGATTCTTGCTAAGCTGGAAAAGATTCAAACAACGAGGAGGTGGTTCGTGAGGAGTATCAAGTTAATGTCGCATGGCGTCCAAGCTGCAGTCGAGGTTGCGCGTGAAGCCCGAAAACGGGCTGTCCCGCCGGTGAGCGGTTTCTACGTCGGCGCGTGCGCGATCACGAGCGACAGAACCATGATTCCTGGTGCGAACGTCGAGGAGGCCGCAGTCAACGGCACGATTCACGCCGAGCCCTGCGCTGTTACGGGCGCCAATGCCCATGGACAGCGTGATGTTCTGGAAGTCGTGGTGTGCGCTGACAGCGGCAACCCGGATGAGTTCATCTACCCGTGTCAGCACTGCTGGCAGTGGCTGTGCAACTACGCTGAGATGCTTGGTCATCCGATCAAGGTCTACGGCGTGCGCAGCGAGGGTGATGGGATCGTCATGATCTCGACTGATGATCCACCGCCCAAGGTATTCTCCTACGGCGACCTCGGGATCGACCTTTCGCCATGGCGACCGACCTAGGAGTGGTCAAGGGGGCAACGGATGTGGGAGGAGGGCAAAACGTCACATCCCCATCCTTTTGCATATACATATATATAGAAGAATGGTATGAAGGAGAATATCGTCACAATCGAAGAAACAACAGTCGGTGATCTTGCAGGAGTCCAGGTTGGTATGGGTAATGTCATAGACGACGATGGACTTGCTTGCACGCTCGCACCTTTTGACATTGATGAAAATATTGTTGTACGCGTTTTGGATGATGTGACCATTGGTGACGTTGTTTGGAAGGTCGCTGATATTCAAAAAGTTGACCAAGGTGCGCCGGGGCATGTACGTTTGGAGCCTTTGTGTGCCATAAAGCCACAAAGCGGATCGATAAATAGGTTAGCGCTTGATTATTTTTTTTCTCGGGAATGTCCTCAGTGCGGGTATCGAGCGGGATGGAATGGTAGAGTTGAGAAAAAGGGACGAGATATAGCATTGGAACATATGTGTTCTCAGTGTGGAAATGAATTTGATTGGTTTTCTGGCGCTCATCAGGAGCAGTTTAGAAAAAAGGCTCCTGTATATATCCCGGGCAGGGAATATGACCCGAGCGTCTTGTGAGCGGTGCTGCACTTTTCGCTGCTGAACTTGGAGGCGAGGCTCCCATACTCGATTTACACGGAGTACATGTAGGTGAAGTGGAAGAGCGAGTTGATATGTTTATTACTTCGCATAGAGATAATGGTCCAGTAATGAAAATCATATATGGGGGCGGCACGGGAACACTAAAAGAAACGACGATTCAGTACGTTTCACGTCATCCAATGATCGCAAGGGTAATCGAAGATTTGGGATATTGTTTTGTCATCTTGCATAGATAATTGTTGCTGCGGTATATTAGTTATAGATTTTAGTACTAATAATATATATGGGAGTAGAAAATTTACAAACAAACGAGGAAAATGCCAAATGGAAGGCATCCACTACGTCAGATGAGGCACCAACAATTCCTGATCTGTCTGTTATTGATGGTGGAGAAGCTGGGCAATCAGATGAAGTTTCGGTTGTTGAGGGTGAAGGTATCTCAGTCGACAAGATACATGAAGAGGCACGGACACAGGAGCTCGAAGCTGCATCTGATACTGAAGCAACCGAGTCGGCAGAACAAGCTGCAATACTCAAGCAAGCTGTAGAATCCGATAAAGTATTTGAGACAACGAATCCTGATCTAGCTGATGCTCTTGCACCTATTCCTGAGGATGCATCCATCAGTGATTTAAGGAGTTTGAGGAGTGATGTCTCCGGTCAGATGGTGCAACTGCAAATGAAGAGTCAGGGAATAGATCTGAGTGCACGTAAAGGAAGTGAGCTTATACCTCCATTGGATGGGCCTGTAGCTCCTGAACATCAAAAAACATATGCTGCGCTTGCAGCAAGAAAAGCAGAGCTTGATGATCGTATTTCTCAGGCAGGTTCTTCTGTTAAGGAGAGAGCCAGACCACGTGGTCAGGCAGCTGTGCATGAAATACCAGACCCCCCGAAGAAAAGTTTTGGTGGAAAAGTGAAAGACTTCTTAGGTAGAAATTAATGAAGATAATAAACCCACATATGTTGTGGGTTTTTTTATGATTGGAGCCGACCTTTTCGATCGGCGAATTCCCAGGTCAGAGGAGTGATTCGACCCCGTCATCTCCAATACGACCTGCGTTTGGATCTGTCCATTCTCCGGGAAAATCCTCATAGCGATCATCCCATGAGTCGGTGTGCGGTGACCCTGATGGTGGTGTCG
>CAZCAB010000102.1:0-2536 GCA_964496615.1 uncultured Gammaproteobacteria bacterium
CTAGCGAACGAGGAATATAGTACAGGATTGAGATATGAAAGTCAAGCATATTGCATATGCAGGTAAATTGCGCTATACTGAGTGAGAATTTATATGCTTTCAGAACTCTGGAATAGCTTCCTTTATGAGCCGGTTTTTAACCTGCTTATTTGGATATATAACAATTGGACTGCCGAAAATTTGGGGTGGGCAGTCATATATTTGACCATTCTATTGCGTGTGGTTCTTTTGCCGTTTACCATCGTTACGTCTCGAGATCGTATTCGAAATGCTGCTGTTCTTGAGGAAATTCAGCGTCTTAACAAAGGGTATAAGGGTGATGAGGTTGTTAAAAAAGAAGAGATCAGAAAAGCGCTTAAGAAGAGAAAAGTGCGTCCATGGGCAAAGGCAATTGTACTTGGATTTCAGGGTTTAGCGCTCCTTTTGCTCTATCAAGTCTTTATTCAGGGTATTACCGGCGAGCGCGTATTTGCAACGCTCTATGCATCTATAAACTACCCAGGTCCGATTAATACTGATTTTTTTGGGTTTAATATAGGATTGCCTAATGACGTGCTGTGGTCAGCTCTTGTTGCACTTCTTCTATTTTCCGAGATATACTGGGATTATAGAAAAAGAAAGCTTAAATTGACGAAAAAAGCAGATCTGATCTACTTTATTGTTTTCCCTGTTGGCGTTTTCGTGGTACTCTGGATGCTGCCAATGGTAAAGGCACTGTTTGTCCTTACCTCAATGGTATTTTCACTCCTTGTTCATCAAATTATAAAATTATTTGTTCGTCCGCTTAAGGGCGAAGCTACGTAATATACAAGAATATGGCAGACTCACTTGATAAACTGATGTATTCGTTCGTGATGGAGGATGTCTTGAAAGGACTCTTTATCTACGTACCCCCAGGGTACGTGGCCTGTGTGTATGATCTTGGAAGAGGGGTCCTTAAGAAAGTACATACACCAGGACTTCATTTTAAGATTCCTTTTTGGCAAAAAGCCAAGCTTTTTAATGTGCAAACTCTGGAGTACAGTATTACCAGAGATTTTGATGCTGAAAATGAACGAGCAATGGGAGATGTGCCGATTGCTGCAGTGACGTCTGAGAATAAGCGCATCGCGATTGAAGGAACAGTCCTTCTTCGTCTTGATGTGCATCAAGTGCCGCGCATTTGGCAGACGATTGGTGAGGACTTTGTTGCAAAAATTGTCCGCCCGACGATACGTTCACGTGTGCGTATGGTTGTCTCTCGTTATAGTTACGAAGAAATCATGGGACAAAAACGTGATGCCGTTGAGGATGACTTGAAATCGGAGCTTGAGCGCATCTTCTATCCTCGTGGTATCTATGTTGAAAATGTCCTTATGAGCGATATTTCTGAGATGAAAGGGAGCTCAAAGAGTAAGAAAGATGAGTAGTATGTTGGATCGTCTCGAACCGCAAGTAAGAGAAACAGCCGAGCTCGAGTCAGTTGAAGAGCGTGCTAAAGCGATTGAACAAACACAGGTCAAACCGAAAAAAAAGGCGTACATGACCCTCGCTGATGCGCATAGGGCTGTGGCACGGGGCAGTCGCATTCACACAGGCGAGCAAGGTAAGGTCAATGAGGGGTTAAAAACTGATAATCTATCACTGACAGAGCCACTCTTTGCAGATCATAAAAAGGTGCGACCAGAGGAGTATGAGCGCATTTTGCAAGAGGCAGAAGAAATGACTAATGGACGATCTGTGCATGAAATTGAGCAGTTGATGCAAGATAAGCAAATATCAATGACAGTACTGCTGAGACTTTTTGAGCACTATTATGACTCTGAGGCCGGTGTCCCTCCTGATAAGCATGATATGATACGAAATTTGCGAGCCGCGCTAACCGGGGAGGTAGATGAGAGCAATGTTAAATTAAAAAAAGCCGCGTAATGCGGTTTTTGATTATTTTGAAGATGGCGCGGGCGGGAGAACTCTGAGTTCCCACCGCCCGCGCCCGAACCAGTTGGCGATCACATCCACCGCGCAAGTGAATGTGGAGCCGTTTCGCCGGCCAGGAGGCGTATTCCCTAGGATGCGATCGACAAAGCTCGTAATCACGCATCTGCCTATAGGGGGGCCTATTGTAGCCTGCGGGTGCAGGCTTTCCTCGTACCTCATTGGCGCTCTCCCTAGGCTGGGAGACATCACCATGGCGTCATCTATCTTCAGAACAACACAATCACGAAACGGAGTAGATGACGATTTGGTCCTAGACCGAATCGCATTCCGTGATTTCCTGCCCAGGCATTGTAGGCAGGTTCTTGCTGGTACGCGTCCCAACAAGGTGTTTCTCGATGGGATCCCCATCGAACCGAGTTGCTGGTAGCCTACTCCAGCATTCAGATAACCCTCGTTTATTCGAGGTCGCGTTTGGGATGTTCCCTCACGCCCTTCATCGCCTTTGGAGAAGGCGGAAACTGCGTATCAGGGACGCTGTATGAGCGTCGAATAAATATATCATATTTTTTTAGTTTTGTCAATAGATAGGTGTTAGTATTCCTATACAGCTCTATTTTTT
>CAZCAB010000103.1:0-2492 GCA_964496615.1 uncultured Gammaproteobacteria bacterium
TCTATGGGGATTGCAGAAAAGGAACACGACCGAGTTTTTCAAAGGCTGCGTCACCTGAGCATGCTACTGAATTGTACGAATATGTGATTTCGCAGTTTATACAAAGTGGTATTCATACTGAAAGTGGGAGGTTTGGTGCACATATGGATGTTGAGCTTATCAATGATGGACCAGTTACTCTTATCATTGACAGCAAGCAATAAAGGATATATAGTACTACTGCGACGAAGCAGGGTGGCGCCTGTGGAGCACACAATGTATAGAGTGCCCTTTTTTAAAGGGAACTCGGGTGGAACCGTCCTTTTGGACCCCGAGACCGTTTATTCAGGTCTTTTTTTAATGATATGTCCGATGTAACAATGGAGACAATTGTCTCACTTGCAAAACGCCGTGGTTTTATCTTCCCTGGCTCTGAAATATATGGAGGACTTGCCAATTCTTGGGATTATGGCCCTCTTGCAGCACAAATGCGCATGAACATAAAGCGCGATTGGTGGCATAAAGTGGTTGAAAGTCGCCATGATATGGTTGGACTTGATGGTGCTATATTGATGAATCCGCGTGTATGGGAAGCAAGTGGTCATGTGGACACATTTCATGATCCACTAGTTGAATGCGCAGGTTGTCATTCTCGTTTTCGTGCTGATCATATATCTTCTGAGTTTGAGCCAGGTAAAGTTATTTCGTGGAAATGTGAGAAGTGCGGAGAAAAAAATGAAGGAACAGCTCGGGAGTTTAACCTCATGTTCAAAACCTTTATCGGCTCGACGACTGATTCGCAGTCAGAAGTATATTTGAGACCAGAAACTGCGCAGGCGATTTTTGTGAATTTCAAAAATGTGCTTGGCACATCGCGAAAACAGCTACCCTTTGGTATTGCTCAAATTGGAAAGGCATTTCGAAATGAAATAACACCGGGGAATTTCATTTTTCGAACACTTGAATTTGAACAAATGGAGATAGAGTACTTTATTGAAGAGTCAGAATGGGCGACTCATTTTGATGCGTGGGCAAGTTGGATGGAACAGTGGGCGCAGGATGTAGGTATTGATATGAAACGGTTTTCTCGGTACGAGGTACCGCAGGACGATCTTGCACATTACTCGAAAAGAACAATTGATTTCATGTTCGACTTTCCATTTGGGAAAGATGAGCTGTGGGGACTTGCATATCGTACTGACTTTGATCTTTCAAATCACGCTGAGCACTCAGGAGAGAAATTAGAGTATCCAGACCCGCAAGATAACAAGAAAAAAACCGTGCCACATGTGGTTGAGCCGTCACTCGGTGTTGATAGGACGCTTTTGGCGATTCTTTTGTCTGCATATCATGAGGAAGAAGTCGGTGGTGAGAAGCGAGCCGTTATGAAATTTACTCCGGCTATTGCACCGTATCAGGTTGCTGTACTTCCCCTTTCTAAGAAAGATGCATTGACTGATAAGGCGCAGGAAGTATTTGGCAGCATCGCTTCGTCATATCGTGTTGACTATGATGTAACAGGAAGTATTGGAAAGCGCTATAGAAGACAAGATGAAATTGGGACACCACTGTGTGTGACCATTGATTTTGATTCTCTTGAGGATGAGGCAGTGACGGTGCGCGATAGAGACAACATGCAGCAAGAGCGGATACCTATTACTGATCTGCCAGCACATATCGCCAATCAGCTATCATAGTACTATGCCCGAACAAGGACCGCAGTTTGAACGAGTTCTTGGTGAGGAGGTGAAACGGGATTTTTCTCACAGTTCAGGACTCGGATCTCTTAAACGAGCAATACAGAAGGCTCCAGATTTGAGATTGGTGCGTCCTGAGACTATAGCGCGGCACGAAGCAGACCTTCAAAGAGTCGCAGTAAAGGCACGAGCATTAAACAGATATGCTTGGGATTTAAAAAGGGGCTTGAAAGAGGGTGAGGATTCTGAGCAGTATGCGCGGATTGTCGAGTTTCAGCGTCTTTCTGAGAAGATTCTCGAACAGACACGGGCGTTAATCGAATTTTCTCACAAACTGCAACGACGCTCACAAGCAGAAGCACAGTCGCGCTACATGCTGCAGGGTGCAGTACAGCAATCAAAAGATGTACTTGAGGGTTTATTTGAGGTGGTTGGACAGATTTCCATTGAACCTCCGGTGAGCGCGATATCTCGCAAAACTATTGAGCAAGTACGGAGCAATATCGGCTCAATCGTGTCAGGGTTTGTGCTCGCAGGTGTTTTGGGTGGGGCAGCACTTATAATTTCAGGTTCACCAGAGGCTTTTGATAACAAGCCGAAGGTGGGTGATGAAGAAAAACCCGACCCAAAAAAGAAAGAGAAAGGATCGGCACGAAGGGAGAAGGAGTCTCATCAGATGGAGCGTTTTGGTGGATCAACATCATTGAATCAATTCGAGGATGGAGTTGAAATGACGCCGGGTATAGAGGGGGGTGGAGAACCGGGGCGGTTTAAGAAAGGCTTGATTATTGGAGAAATCAATGAAGCGTTCTTTTC
>CAZCAB010000104.1:0-2459 GCA_964496615.1 uncultured Gammaproteobacteria bacterium
CAACATAGACCAGCTTCCACCCTCTATCCTGCTGATACGCCTTCTTGATCTTCCGGACAAAATACAGCAGGCACTCTCGGATGGAGAGATCAATTTTACAAAGGCGCGCGCACTTCTTTCGCTGAAGCGACATAAAGATCAACTCGAATTGTTTGAACAGATGCAAAAGAGCGTGGATGTGACAGCAACTGATGTGGAGCGCTCTGTCGCGCAAAAAGGCGCAGCATCTCGGAAAGGCTCTGTACGGCGAGATCCTAATATCCATGCACAAGAGGCCCTCATTGAAGAACGGCTCGGCACGAAGGTAAAGATAGCGAAACGGGGGGTTAAAGGAACAATTACCATCCATTATTCGTCGAAAGAAGAGTTCAATCGATTGATAAAAGAACTAACATAAAACCGCCCCAAAGGGCGGTTTTAGAATTATTGTTCGTTGTTGGGGAGTACTGAGGTGATCCATCTGGAGATAATTCTCTTTTGCTGCGTTTTGAGTTCGTTCTTAATGTGTGATCGCGCAGTGTGCGTTTTGACGAAGTTTATCCAATCTGGATTTGGCCCTTTTCTGTTTCGGTCGACCATAATTTCAACAACATCTCCATTTTTCAATTCCGTATCAAGGGTAACGAGTTTTTCATTGACCAGTGCTCCTGAGCATTTGTTTCCAATGTCTGAGTGGATGTGGTATGCAAAATCAACAGGAGTTGCACCTTCGGGCAGGTCAAGCACATCACCTTTTGGTGTAAATACAAAAATTCGAGTTTTGAAAAAATCGATTTTCATTGCTTCAAGATCTGAGAGTTTCGTTAAAATTTCTTTTTGAATTGCAGCTAGCTCTTTTGCCCAGGTGACCTCTCGTGCGGGTTTTCGCGAACCCTGTTCGTCATAATGCCAGTGAGCAGCCACACCGTATTCAGCTTCCTCATGCATTTCTTCGGTGCGGATTTGGTATTCGACTGGCTCTCCGCCGTCACTAAAAACAGTCGTGTGTAGCGATCGATACCCGTTTGGTTTTGGTTGTGAGATGTAATCTTTGATTCTTCCTCTGAGCGGTCGCCACATGTTATGCAGGATGCCAAGTGCTGCATAACAGTCTGCAACAGTCGGCACGATGATGCGGATCGCCACAAGATCGTAAATTTTTGCGATCTCGTTATCCTTTCGCATGAGTTTTTGATACAGGCTGTAGAGTCGTTTGTTTCTCCCGTAAATTTCAACAAAGTCTACATGAGAAGATGAGAGTTCTTTCTTTACGGTTTCGATGATATTGTTAAAGTAGGTCTCTTTTCCTTTCAGTTTATCATCTCGAACTCTCTTAATCCGCTGGTATTCTTTTGGATACACATATTGGAATGAAAGATCTTCAAGTTCACCTCGAAACTCATCCATACCAAGTCTATTTGCAATTGGTGCATAGATTTCCAGACTTTCAAGCGCAATGCGATATCTTTTTTGAGGAGGGAGTGCATCGAGTGTTTTGAGATTGTGAATCCGATCAGCGAATTTAATAATCATCACGCGTACATCTTCTGCCATTGCCACGAACATTTTTCGTAGATTTTCAATGTATCTTTCAACACCGCGGTATTTAAGGGTTCCTAGTTTTGTAATTCCTCTGACCATTGAGGCTACATCAGGACCAAAGTTTTTCTCAACTTCTTCGAGCGTGACGTCGGTATCTTCTGGAACATCGTGAAGTAGCGTTGCAACAATAATGGTCGGTTCGATATGCATGTCCGCGAGAATGTGAGCAGCTTCAAGAGGGTGGACAATGTACGGTTCACCTGATTTTCTAAGCTGTCCCTGGTGTGCGTCTTTTGCAAAGTCATATGCAAGACGTACGATATCTAGATCAGCCTTAGGATAGTATTTTTTGATTTTATTGAGGAGACCCTCAATATCGTTCTTTTTTCCCATACTGACTATTAAATCACCCCTACTGGAGAATGGCAAGTAAAAAGGCCATTATGTGGCCTTTTTAGTAGTTTTCCTACGTCTTTTCCCCTTCGCCGGCGCTTCTTTTATGAGTTTCTCGCATTCTTCCTGTGTGAGCTCTTCAGGTGCTGTATCCTTAGGAATCTTTGCATTTTTCTTTCCATCAGTAATGTATGGCCCATATCGACCGACTTTTACGATGATCGTTGTTCCTGGAAATTCCTTAATCAAGCTTTTTGCCTCAGCATCTTTCTTTTCTTGAATGATTTCTTTTGCCCTCTCAAGTGATATCGTATACGGATCGTCCTCCTTGAGAGAATAAAATTTACCATTATATTTTACATATGGCCCAAAGCGGCCAATGTTTGCTTCGTAAGTGTTTCCATGTTCGTCTTCGCCGAGTGTACGAGGCAGTGAGAGGTAGGTGAGCGCATCATCAAGCGTTACTTCGTGCATGTTTTTGCCCTTGGGGATTGACGCAAAACGTGGCTTTTCTTCATCTTCAGCTGAACCTTTCTGCACGTATG
>CAZCAB010000105.1:0-2432 GCA_964496615.1 uncultured Gammaproteobacteria bacterium
TTTCGTCCATTGCGGAAGATTCTTGACTGCAGCCTCCCGTAGGAGTCTGGACAGTTCTCAGTTCCAGTGAGCCGGGTCACGCTCTCACGCCCGGTACTGATCAGAGCCTTGGTAGGCAGTTACCCCACCAACAAGCTAATCAGACATAGGCCCCTCTTTCAGCGATAAATCTTTACATGGGAATGACTTTATGTCCCCCCATGACTATCAAGTATTAATCTCGGTTTCCCGAGGCTATGCTTGACTGAAAGGTAGGTTACCAATGCGTTACTCTCCCGTTTGCCGGTCCGTACCCGATATTTCCGAAGAAATGGTGGGCCGATCCCTCGACTTGCATGCCTTAGACACGCCGCCAGCGTTCGTCCTGAGCCAGGATCAAACTCTCAATAATAATTGAGTTGTGTTGTCAAAATGACAACGGGTTGAATTCTCCTGCAGAGCAGGAGGATTGGATTCAATGTTTTTTTAGAATAGACGATGATTACTTGGTAAACCAAGTAATGATCTTTGTCACATGTGTCATGTGAATATTCAATGGTTAAGTTGTAATGAGCCCCCTTCCCTCGCTCAGAGAGAAAGAAAAAAGAGTAACCCTTCTCCCCTTGGGAAACCCGAGAGGTACGGTTGCTCTTTTTTCTTCCCAGTATTCGCTCTGAACTTAGGAAAAATGTCGTTTGTAAGCGATTTTTAATCGCCTGCACATTGTATACATATTTCTAAAATCTGTCAAGTCATCAAATGTGGCTATGTTGAGGAAAATCTGGGGATAACCTAGATGTAAATGATGAACCCCTCACTGGATGTGGGGGCTAAGACGCCTCAACAGATACGTCAAACGATATCTGGAAGCGTGCAAGAGAAACGGCTACCTGTCGCAGGTTAAGCCACAGCAAAACCACAGCAACCTTCTCTTCCTCCTCACTGTAGAGCGCATATTGCAGAGTGACACCCGAGTGTCCTGCTGGAGAGTCATCTGTTTTGACGCTGTGCGGAGTTCGCTTTTTGCATGACATGCCAAGTTCTGCGAGTATCTGATCGACTGAGTCCAGCGATGCAGTACCCACCATGGAATACAACAGCTTTCCCAGACCAGGGTTATCGTCAACCCTGAGCCGAAACATGGCGCACTCCTTGGCGATCAGCTCAGAGGACGACACCTTGCTTCTCCATGTGCGAACGAATGCAAACAGCTCTGGATCGCCCAACACTTCAGGGACCACCTCACAGTGCAGCTCGCTGTGCAGGAAAAGCAACTGCGCAATGTTGTCCTGAGGAACTACGGAAATCAGCTTCGGCTGTGCCGTCAGTCCACCAGAAGCAATGATCTCGTAAGGAGACCGGGGTATTGCGCGAAGAAAACCCTCAGCAACGAGCGTCGCTGCAGCTTTCGCAACAGTTACTCGAGATACCTCCAACTCCTTGGACGCGCGATCGATATGGACGAACCCTCCAACCTGAAAGCCGTCCTGACCACTCGTAATCGCGAATCTCAATATAGCAGTGATGAGATCCTTTTTGAGAATCACACTCTTGCGAGACCTGTGCGCCTGTAGCCATCTGGCCCTGGCCAATTTGTATTTCCCATCCAAATCTTCGAACTTTGGACGCCCTGCACGCATGTTCCCTCCTCTCGTGTTCGATGTTTGGTGACAGAATGAGGCTTAGTGCTCTTTTTAATTGTACTATGTACCCGCATTAGTTCAAAGCGCACATACAAAGGTATATGCACCTCCAATTCACACTGCCTTGACAAATATGATAGAATATGGTACATTCTCACGTTCACCAACTTGAATTTTCTACTCACCGGGAGGGTGGTTTGAACGAAAAAGATAAGGCGTGGGTGGAAGCGCAGCTAAACCGCCTGATCGAAAGAGCGGCAATGGCTGCTCGTGGATGGGCCTCCTCGTACCGAGGGTTCTCAGTCGGATGCGCCATGGGAGTACGCGCCAAGGCCAATGGGAGCAGTAGCTACCACATCGGCATGGGCGCAAACTACAAGACTGGACCTGGTCCATCTCCCAAGGGCTGTGCCGAAGCCACGACGCTCCATGACGTTGCGGGGATCCCGAACGCAGAAGAGATCCTTGTGATCGTGGTCTTCGGACCGCCCCAGGAGGACCACGAGAGTGGCCATGACGGCGTAACGCTTCATCCCTGCGGGTCCTGCCGAACGATGCTCTCGCAGAGCAAGCTCGTGACAGAGAAAACCATGATCGTTTGCGTGAGCTCCGAGGACTCGACGACCATGGAGCGCATGACCTTCACACAGCTCCTCGCTTTGCACAACGGCAGCGGCCACTAGGACACCGGAACTCCTTCAAACCGGCATCCCTTGTGCATTTACTGAATGTAGATGAGAACAAAAAACTCCCGCTGTGGGAGTTTTTTGTTTCCTCAATTACCTCTATATATAAAGATAATAATTAGTT
>CAZCAB010000106.1:0-2349 GCA_964496615.1 uncultured Gammaproteobacteria bacterium
CCCTTTTGCGTTTTAACCACATGTCGCAGGTTGCGGAATCGCCTGGTCTCGAACGCGAGGGTCACTGCATAGAGGATCGCGAGTCCTCCGACGAACAAGGCGAATCTGAAGGTCATCCTGATAATCACTTGCGTGGGCAGGCCGATTATGGCCAGGATGAGAAGTCCGAATACGAGCCAGAATTTACGGTTTCCTTTCATGCGTCACCTCCGCATATACAATATAGTATTTATGAGACCTTGTACAATCAAAAAAACACCATTATTGGTGTTCTTTTGATTTTTGCCGACTGCTTCTACCCAAAAGGGGAGCTGTCGGCTAGTTATCTTTTCTTCTTTTCCCGGCACGGCGTCCCAGGAATTTTCCGAGCGCTATAATTCCTTGTCCTATGAGCGTGATCACGACGATAAATGTTGCCACAAGAATTATGACGGTTGTTTCTGGACTCAGGTTTTCAAACATCGTCTACCACATCACTGTAGGAGAAGATTCCACTCCAATTCCCGATGTAGATTAGGACTGGAACGAAGATCGCTGTGATGATGCATGTGTGGGTGAGCATCTTCACACACAGATCGTACAGGAACGTCTTACTCGGTCCGTACATACTCGCGTCGATGCGGGACACGAGATAGAACATGATTGCGTACATGGCCAGCATCCAGGCTAGGGGCGGCGATGTGACGATGAGAATCGACGCGAGCGTGCGTTTGATCTTGCGTTTAAGCATAATCAGTGCCATGGTGCTGATCAGCATGAGGCCTGCTGCAAGAGCGGTGAGGATGATGTGCATCCTATTTCCCCTTTCCCTTTGGAAGCGGGTTATGCATGATCGCGCCCGCAAAGAAGCAGGCAAGACCAAGACTGGCTATTTGGGGGAGTGCTGTCTTCAAGTTCTCCAGACCTATCCGATGGTACAGAACAGCGAGCGCGCTGACAAGGACTGCAGTCATCGCCAAGCCGCAAACGATTCTGACAGTACGTTTGGATTTGGAGAAGCGAAGTGCCATTGAACCCACGGCGACTCCGAGAGCGAGTGTCAGGATGGTTGTGAAATCGAACATAGCTGCCCTCCAGAATGATGCTGTGGCAAAGGTCGTTTCGTGTGAAGTGTACGGGATTGACATGCCTTTTTCAAGGCACTTGACTGCATGTGCGTATACTCATATAATCTAGCTAACATAAGGAGCGGGTAATTCGACTCTTTTTTATTGACTATGTCATTTGATAGATTACTTCGTTTAGCAGAGCTCACCGGAGACACACTTATTGTATATAATGAAACGTCTGGTCGACATGTTGTTGTTATGGATGTTGATCAGTATGAAGAGCTTCTTGGAATTTTTCCCGATGATTCGATTGAAGATGATCATGATTTTGATCTTCCAGATATTGATCTTGAATCGCCATTAAGTTCACCATCTTTTACGCCAATCTGGGATTCATTTGAAGAAGATGCTCCGGAGGAAGTTGAAGAGAGTTGGTCAAGCATGGGTGATCTTTTGGAGGAGCGAGGATTCGAGCCGCAAGGTTTTGAGATTGAAGAAGCAAGGCCGGCAATTGAGCTTCCAGATATCGGGCCAAAAGCTGTTGAGACCATGAAAGAAATCAGCGAACCTTTTTATTACGAAATTCCAGCTGTGCAAGAACAAGAAGGGAGTCCGGAGAAGGAAGTGCAGCGCGTACCGTATAAATCAGAGCACGGGGAGTTTCAAAAAGAGACGAGTCTAGAAGATGATGAACCGATTTTTTTTGAAGAGCCGGTTGAATAGCCTGTGGAAAAAGTAAAATAATGGCTAAGTTGAGCTATTATTTTTATTTTCTCTTCCACAGAGCGAAAACTTGACATATATTCGGAATTCTAGTATAATCAAGCTCGCTAAGTTTTACCTATTTTTAGGCTTTTTTAATTAGTTATTTGTAGCCGCTGGATTACAAAACCACTTCGGCCATCCGAGCTGGTGCGGTGTAAGAGAAGTTATTTCGTATGGCAGATTTTGATCGATCAAAGCCACACGTGAATGTCGGTACTATTGGTCACGTTGACCATGGTAAGACAACACTTACCGCTGCTCTTTTGAAAGTAGCAGCTGCTGCGGGGTATACCGCACAAGACAAGGATGTCAGTCAAATTGACGCGGCACCAGAAGAAAAGCAACGTGGTATTACCATTGCTACTGCACACGTTGAGTATGAGACGACAAATCGTCATTACGCTCACGTTGACTGTCCGGGTCACGCAGACTACGTAAAGAACATGATTACGGGTGCTGCGCAGATGGATGGTGCTATTTTGGTAGTATCAGCTGCAGATGGTCCTATGCCTCAGACTCGTGAGCACATCTTGCT
>CAZCAB010000107.1:0-2312 GCA_964496615.1 uncultured Gammaproteobacteria bacterium
ATCCACATACTGCCTTAGCCATGCCCCTATAATTATTTCCCAAAATGTATCAGGGTAGTTATTTCCACTTTTATTATTTAAAGCACTTGAAACAATTGGAAGCAATGTTTTATAACATTCATCGGTTACTTTTTTTGCTTCTTGATGAAAAATTTTACCACTTAGATCATATTTAATTACCTTGTTAGCTACTAATTCACGGTCCTCTTGTTCCGAATCAGTAAGACACCATAGCCCTAAATACATATCATTATTTAACCGCCGGTCCTCTCTTGTTAATGATAAATGGGTCACAGTATTTTTTGACTCCAAAAATTGCACTTATTGTTTGAATCCACGCTTATCCTTAGGTCTAGTTAACTCGTCTACAGTTGTTATCAGTGTGCGTGCTACCACGTTGTTCTACCACCCTCAACCGGAACGATTGCACCGTTTAGATAACTGGAAGCGTCACTTAGCATCCAAAGTAGAGTTCCCTGGTATTCATCGGCAGTAGCAAGACGATTCATCGGGATTCTTGCATGCACTTCTTTCAAAAACTCTTCTGGCTGCCCATTATTAACACCGCCTGGACACATAGCATTGCAGCGCACATTTTTTTCAGCCCAATATGTGGCAAGGTAACGTGTCAAACCGATCAAACCCGTTTTGACAACTGAATAGGTTACAGGCTTAACAGGCTGCTGTGCTTCTGGCAATCCAGGCTGTTGATAGAGCCGTTGATCTGGCGCCATTATGCCAAGATCTGATGATATGTTTACAATCGCCCCCCCCTCAGGATTCTGCGCAATCTCGTAACCATAATATTTTGCACAGAGGAAAGCCCCAGTCAGACCAACTGCAACATCCTGGTTCCAAACATCTAGTGGAAAATTCTCCATACGCGAGAAGTTTTTATCTGAACTCTCTTCTACCTTGGGATTATTGGCTGCATTGTTAACTAAACCATCAATTTTTCCATATTGCTTGATTAGTATTTGAACATTCTTTTCTATCTCTTGCTCATTGCTAATATCTACTGCATAACCAGATGCCTGCACGTCATAGTTTTGACTTAATCTATTCGCCAACTGGTCAACGGCTGCTTGTGAAAGATCCAAGAGCACTGGATTTCCACCATAAGCCGCTACTGCTTCAGCGTGTTTAATACCTAACAGACCTGCAGCACCAGTAATAACAATCACCTTACCATCAAGACGAAACAATTTTTCGAGATTTAATTCCACTATTAAAAAACTCCTACGGTTTGTCCACCATCAACCACCATCACAGAACCTGTGATAAATTTTGCACGCTCTGAACAAAGAAAAACTGCTGCATCTGCCATCTCCTCAGGTGTACCAAAACGATTCATTGGCACCGTTGATTCGATGATGTTTTCTACTCGCTTTGGATCCTGTTTGATCTTTTCATCCCATGATCCTCCAGGGAAAAAGACATTCCCTGGTGCCAATACATTAACCCGTACCTCTTTCGCCAATTTCCTTGCCATATTTTTGGCCAAAGCTGCTACTGCTGTTTTGGCTGTTGAGTAATCCACCGGTGCACCAAATGCTTCCATTGCGGTGATAGAAGAGACAAAAAGCAGGACGCCTTTTGACTCTTTGAGCATAGGCAAGAAGGTTCTAGCGGTGTGAAGTGCAGACTCAAAATTATTGTTCCAAGTCTTGCGCCACTGGTCTTCATCTGGCAAAGGATCGGAGACACTACGGCCATCGCCGATATTGGCAATAACAATATCAATCCTATTCCATTGTTGTTCGATGCGTGACGATAGCCTCTTTAGCTGTTCAGGTACTGTACAGTCGCAGCTTTCGGCAATAATTCGGTCTGATCCATAAGTTTGTCTTAACTGCTCTTCTGTTTTGAAAAGCTGCTGTGAACCTCTTGATACAATACACATATTGGCACCTTCACGAAGGAAGCCTTCTGCCATTGCTGCACCAATACCACGCGAGGCACCAGTTACGAGGGCATTTTTGCCAGATAAACCTAGATCCATAATCATATACCAGCCGCAGAGCGGGTGGTTTGATGAAAGCCCCCATAGGTGGCTATTGTTAAACTCCTGACAATCGCATCTGCTTTTGTCGCTTCTCTTCCTGCTCCTGATTCCGAATGCAGTCCTGAATCAGTTTTTCCTCCAACCCAACTGTACTGACACAGTAGCCTCTTGCCCAAAAGTGTCTGCCTGTGAAATTCCACTTTACTCTCAAATAGTCTCAGAAAATCCGTATCGCTGATTTCCCTTTCAGAAAACCTATTGTATGAGCTACGCTATACTTCGGCGGTATCATCAACAGAAGGTGGAA
>CAZCAB010000108.1:0-2275 GCA_964496615.1 uncultured Gammaproteobacteria bacterium
AGAAGCCGAGCCATTTGCAACACATCATAATGCACTTGATCTAGATGTGGTGTTGCGTATTTCAATGGGTGAGCTCTGGCAAAAAAGACTTATGGTTGCTGGATTTGAAAAAACATTTGAGATTGGAAGACAATTTCGAAACGAAGGAATGAGTCGTGAACATCTGCAGGATTACACCCAGATGGAGTTCTATTGGGCATATGCTGATTACACCATGGGGATGGATCTTGTGCAGCGCATGTTCCAGCATGTGTTTAAGGAAACATGGGGCACACTCTCTTTTGATATTCAAGGATTTGGGAAAGTTGACTTTTCCGGTGAGTGGGAGCATATAGCGTATGTCGACACGATTAAGAAGATAACCAAAGTTGATGTACTGAAAGCATCATTAAAAGACATTAAAGCAGCGCTTAAATCTCTTGATATTGCGTTTGAAAAACATGCAGCAAGGGGGAGACTTATTGACAGCCTTTGGAAGCATTGTAGAAAGCAGATAAAAGGACCGGTATTTCTTGTTGATGTACCGACAATAGTTTCTCCACTTGCCAAAAGGAAGGCTGATAATCCTGATCTGACGGAGCGGTATCAGCTCATTGCAGCAGGTACTGAGCTGTCAAACGGCTATTCTGAGCTTAATGATCCAATTGATCAAGCGTCTCGTTTTGAAGAGCAGGAGAAGATGAGGGAGGCAGGTGACGTTGAAGCACACGCACATGACGCTGATTTTGTTGAGGCACTTGAACATGGAATGCCACCCACAACAGGTTTTGGTGTTTCAGAGAGACTCTTTTCATTTTTGGAGAATAGACCTATTCGAGAGTGCGTGATGTTCCCACTCATGAAGCCACAGCAGCAAGATGAAAAGTAAGAAAGTAGTACTCTTTGGAACGTTTGATCTGTTTCATCCAGGACATCTTAATGTATTGAGGCAGGCCCGGTCTCTCGGCGAGGAATTGGTCGTAGTTGTGGCAAAAGATAGCACGTGCGAGCAGATTAAGGGGCAGTATCCTGTACATAGCGAAGGTGAAAGGCTTGAATTGCTCAGACACATTACCCTTGTTGATGATGCGGTTCTTGGGGATGAAAAGCTTGGTAGTTATGACATACTCAATGTGATTAACCCTGATGTTATAGCTATAGGGTATGATCAGGATGCTCTTTTGGAGAGTTTGCGGGATGCTGGAGTAAGCATTCCTACAGCGCGGTTGCTTCCGTATAAGCAGGGGAACCATAAATCAGGAGTGATTAGGAAAAAGCTAAATGAAAATGGTATATGAAGCCAAGAAAAGTGCTCATAGCGACGGCAAACGAGGGAAAGAGAAATGAAATACAACGAGTACTTGAATCATTGCCTTTTGAGTTTGTTGCGCTGTCTGATCTTGATAAGCAAATACCAGAGCCAAAAGAGGGGAGCGTGAGTATAGAGGAAAATGCGATCCTGAAGGCTCGGTATTACGCAGAAAAGTCTGGAATGCTCACTATTGCAGGAGATTCAGGGCTCTTTATCGATGCATTGGACGGGTGGCCAGGTGTTGAAACAGCTCGCGTACGAGCACAAGACGATGATAGTATGTCACTTTTGTTTGGGAAGATGGAGGATATCCCTGATGGAAAGCGCAATGCTCAATTTAGATGTGTGACTGCGGTGTATGATCCTGAGAATAAGAGTATATACGCCTCACACGGAAAGCTTGATGGAGAGATTTTGCGTGAACCTGCGAATAGCGGCGAGAATCTATGGGGATATAATCAACCCTTCCATGTGACAGAAGTAGGTAGAGGTCTCGGCGACATGACGGTTTCGGAGAAAAATGCTATTTCACATAGATCGAAATCATTGCACCATGTAAAGTATTTCCTCCAGAACCAATTTCGTGGAAAACATATTGTGGTGCCTATTGCATTAATCATAAAAGATGGAAAATTGCTTGCAGCAAAGCGGCATGATCCACATAGGCTGGAATACCATGGGAAGTATGAGTTTCCTGGTGGCGCAGTAGAGCTCGGAGAGGGGTTGGAAGATAATTTAAGACGGGAGATTCTGGAGGAAACAGGATATGAAATTGAAATTGTTGAGAGACTGAGTCAAATCAAGACCGATTATAGGGAAGATTTTAATTACCAAGTATACCTAGTTCCATACGTCTGCAAAATCATTGGTGGAAATGGAGAATATGATGATCAGGAGATTATCCAGATCGATTGGTTTTCTCCTGACGATTTTGTTCCGGTGGAGAAAGTCGGTAAGGATGATGAATTTTATAAAGAATTATTG
>CAZCAB010000109.1:0-2273 GCA_964496615.1 uncultured Gammaproteobacteria bacterium
GATGCAAAAAACTGCGCTATGCGCAGTTTTTTCAGTGATACTTTTGTAAAATGTGTGCCGAGTGCTTCAATTGCTTTCTCTCAGCAGGGGTGAGTTTGATAGGCCATATATGTTCCACACCGCTTGCTCCTATGACAGCCGGAATACCAAGACAGGTATTTGTAATTCCGTTGTAGCTGGTAATATGTGTTGAGACAGGGAGAATCATCCTTTTGTTAAGGATAATTGCTTCGGTGATATCAGCGGTTGCAGTGCCAATGCCAAAGTGTGTTGCTCCTTTTTTCTTTATTATCTCATATGCTTCGTTTCGCACTTCTCTTTCAATACGCGTTTTTACTCGAGAAGAAAGACCCGTGAGCATCTTTGCTTCAATCCCGCCAATACTCACAAGACTCCATGGTACAAAACTTGAATCTCCATGTTCACCAAATACATAGCCCTGAACACTTTGCGCACTGACATCAAAGAGTGCAGCCAATTTCGTTTTGAGTCGGGCACTGTCAAGAGATGTTCCTGTGCCAAAGATTTGTTTTTTTGGCAGTTTAAGTTGGTGGTGCAAAAAGTGGGTGATCAAGTCAACAGGATTTGCAACGACAATGACTATGGCGGTTTTTTTAAGTTTACCTATTTTTTTAAAAATGCTGTGTGTAATTGCCTTGTTTTTTTCGACGAGGTCAAGTCGTGTACCTCCTTTTTTTTCGGATGCCCCTGCAGCGTGAATGATGATGTCGGCATTTCGTATGTCTTTGTACTCTCCGCCGATGATACAGCCGGTATCAAAAAAACACAGTCCATCAGCGATGTCCATTACTTGCCCTTCCTCTTTCGCTTCATCCACGTCAACGATGCGCACTTGTGCGGCTATGTTTTTATGTGACAGTGCATATGCGATAGTCGATCCGACTGTGCCTGCACCAATAATAGCAACTTTAGTCATGCCGAGAGTATATCAAAAAAACAGCCCGTATGCACGGGCTGTTTTTGGAGTATTGTTATTTCTTTTCTTCCTTTTTCTCGTCAGTTATTTTCTGCTCTTTCGCTTGCGCGCTTTCATACGCTGCGTTTCCTTTTTTAATCACCTCTGCAACCAGATTGACAACAAGTGCGATTGATTTTACTGCATCATCATTTGCAGGGATAACGAATTGCGCAGTATCAGGGTTTGCGTTAGTGTCGCAGACGCCGATAATTGGCACCTTGAGCCTGTTCGCTTCGCGAACCGCAGTCTTCTCACGCTGCTGTGCAGGGATGAAGAGTGCGTCTGGCATTTTTTTCAGATCAGCCAGTCCCTCAAGGTATGAACCCATTTTTTCAAGCTCACGGGTAAGCTCGAGCTGTTCTTTTTTCGTGTACTGCTCAAGCTCTCCTTTTTCTTTCTTTTCTTTCAGATCGACATACTTCTTGATGAGTTTCTTCATCTCATCATAGTTTGTCAGCATGCCGCCGATCCACCGATCAACCAGGTATGGTTGATTACATGAGATCGCTGCTTCTTTTACGATATCGCGTGCTTGTGGCTTTGTTGTCACAAACAAGATTTTCTTGCCTGCTGCTGCCATGTCCGTTGCTGCTTGCAGCGCACCTTTGAGCTGCTCTTGCGTTTTTTGCAGATCAATGATGTGGACATTACCACGCGTCGTGAAAATAAACTGCTCCATCTTTGGATGCCAGCGTGATGTGCTGTGTCCAAAGTGAATTCCTGCTTGGAGCATCTCCTCAAGTGTTGGGATGTTCATATCTATCCTTTTATCCTCTCTACCTAGGCCCCAAATGGGGAGGAATATAGTTAGGTAGATGAGTGGTAAATAACGCACGGAGTGTAGCATGGTTGACAAAATATGTCAATAGAGCGGTTTTCGTGGTATGGTGGATGTAGAGAATACCTACAATCGCTTCACCCAAAGAGGAGGTGGCATGATAAGCGAGCCACGTGTTAGGAAGCACCACAAGACACGGTGCGTTCGGTGCGACGAAGAGCACTACACGGACACAATGACCCACGAACTCGTTCAGGATGATTCGGGGTTCAGGTATGCGTTTACCTGCGTCGAATGTGCCGATGCTGATCCCGCCATCAAGCATTTGTGCACTGCTTGTCGAGGAGCGTTCGAGCGCGACGAGCTGACTCCGATGTGGAGCAATTTGAGGCAGAAGAATGTGCGCTTTTGCCCGGATTGTTTCCCTGTACAGAGTCATCGACACTCTGCATCGAGCCACAGTCATCCATTTGCACCATTTCGGGATGATTCGCTGGCTGACATCGCAGCCTTGTG
>CAZCAB010000110.1:0-2116 GCA_964496615.1 uncultured Gammaproteobacteria bacterium
CATTCCTCTTACTGCCATGTTTCTCAGTGATCTTTTCATTGGCTTTTACTCTTGGAAAATACTGTTGAGTGTCTATATCAGCTTCGCGCTCGTCTTCATTATCGGCCTTCTTGTTCGCAAACGTAAAAAATTCAGCACCATTTTGGTGGGAACACTCAGTGGATCGATTCTTTTCTTTCTGATTACAAACGCTGCCGTCTGGGCCTTTGGTACTATGTATGTCCATACGCTTTCTGGACTTATCCAGAGCTACACCATGGGACTACCCTTTTTCAAGTACACCCTTCTTGGTGACCTCTTCTATGTATCAATTCTTGTAGGGAGCATGGAAATGATTCAACACATGTACCGAAAAAATGCTCCCCAACACTTGGTTAATTCTAAATAATTAGTATGCGTGATGGAGACCCAAAAAGAGAAGTACCCGAGCTCGGTACTCGTGAAACACTTGCCTACCTAGAAAAACTCGGCAATGAAATTGCCGACTACGCAAAGCAGGCTCAAATTATGCTTGATATAGCAAAAGAGAGAGGGTCTGATGCTAATCTTGATAACAGTGAGCGACTACAGTCGTTCAAGCCGACAGGCGAATTTGAGAATCAACTTGTACATCTTCGCGCAGAGGCGATGTTTCTTAGCTCCGAGCTTTCCGAGCAAGGACTCAAGGTGACTCCTGAAGAAGTCCGCGCACGTTCAGAAAATAAATAACGATTCAATGTAAAAATCACTCTCATGAGTGATTTTTAGTTTCTCTAGTGTTCGACCAGCTCCCCAGTATCAGTCACAAAGCCTCTAGAAGGCCTAGGCACTTCCCCGATCTCATGCGTCTCCCCTGGCGGGAGAGGTCCGCCGAGGTCTGCCGGTGCCATTTCAAGCGGAAGTCCGACCGGCGGTTCTGCGGGTTTGTTCGCTGCCTTTTGTACAAGTGGAGTCTTTACATGCGACATGGGGAAGTGCCAGATGGTCGCAAGCTCCTCAATATTGAAAATAACAGGATTCGCACCAGTTTTCATTTTTCGTTTCTTGTACGCTTTCATTAAAAGCGTCTTTTTCCTGTTCGATTGCTTCTGCGTAGGTTTGCTTGAACTTGACTGCGGCACTATTGAGTTTGCTGAAGGAATATTGAACTGATTGATCGCACCGATCAAGGCGTGGACACCACGCTGCGGCTGAAATGACTCCTTTGGAGCAATATATGCGCCACGCAGTTTTGTTTTAAACCCGAGTTTCATGATTTTCATCTCCATAGCCTCAACAAGCTTCGTCTGTCCTGGTGTAAGATACTGCAGCAAATTACGAGGTTCATCCCTACTTTTAATCTCTTCTCCTGAAGAGACTGCCTTAAAAAACTGATCTGCAACATATTCAACACCCTTCATTGGTGAACGGACCACTTTATCACCAAATGTATCAGATGATGACCCACTCGACGTATCACCAATGAGCTGCTTTATCTTCTTAATACTCTTCTCCTTCCATGAATTGCTCGTCGGTTCTACTAAAATCTGAAACCACATCTGCTCACCTCTCCCAATTCGACTAAAACTCTCTAAAAATGTCCCCATAGGATCTTTCAGAACAGTATCTTTGGAAATCGCATGCTCAAATTCACGGTAGGTACGGATCGGCATGCCATCGTGCTCTGTTAGACCAAAATCAGAAATCCATACATCATGTGTATCATTGGGGTAATTCGTAGGCACTTGGTCGACATAATCTTCAACCTCAATTATCTCAGCTTCTGGATATTGCGCGTACAGTGCTGCCTCGACAAGATCTCTAAAGTGCTCCTCTGTACGAATCAAAAACTGGATATACCCTTCAATACTGATAACTTCAAGACTAAACCATCGCTGTTTATACCCATGCTTGAACTTGTCTCTCACGCCTGGAGCTTCATATGCACCCGCAAGGTGAGCAAACATCTGCTCAACCGCAAGCGGCGTTTGGACATTGAGAAGCGGGATATCTATCGCAAATACAACCCATTTCCAATCCTGTGTGAACTTATTCTCTTTAATCTCCTCGAGAAAATGAAGCGCAAGAAAGAATAGCAAAAAAAAGAAAACAAGCCATCCAAAAACGGCATATGCTTCACGCACCACTGTCCAGGTGG
>CAZCAB010000111.1:0-478 GCA_964496615.1 uncultured Gammaproteobacteria bacterium
CTTGGTTTTTTTGATAAAAATATTTTATTCTGTCGTCACCAAAATCCAGAACAACCTCTTTTGAGTTGTCCCTGGATCCATCGTCTACAATTACAAGCTCCCAATCGTAAGAATCTTGGGCAATAATGCTAGAAATTGTCTCTCCAACCATTTCTTCTCGATTGTATATTGGCATTACTATACTTATCATAATCGAGTATACTTACTATCAGTGTAAATGACATGTTGTAGTATATCAAATCAGTTCTGGAGACTTAGTTCTAACTCCCGTCGTGGGTATACAAAAACAACGCTTAGATTAGCGTTGTTTTTCGATGAGCGGGTAACGGGAATCGAACCCGTATCTTCAGTTTGGAAAACTGACATAATAACCATTATACAATACCCGCATGTAGCGAGCATGAGTATAGTGCAAAGAGGACTCATTGTCAATAATAAAGGTATATGCTAGTCTGGCCACATGTCGCAGGTACAGCAT
>CAZCAB010000111.1:488-2105 GCA_964496615.1 uncultured Gammaproteobacteria bacterium
CGCTTATGGTTATAGCGACATCCGGGCACATGGTACAGCATATTGCACAAAATAAAGAAATTTTGGAAAAGCGCTTTGAGATAATAAAAAGTATCCGTTCTTTTTTTATAGAGCAGGCTTTCGTTGAAGTCGAAACTCCGCTGATCGTGAAGCTGCCTGGGCAAGAACCCAATCTTTCGCCGGTTCAGGCGACCATTCACGATGAAAAGGGTGTGAGTCATGCTGGATATTTGCATACCTCTCCCGAATATACAATGAAAAAAATGCTTGCAGCAGGTTTTTCAAATATTTTTTTTCTGGGAAAATGTTTTCGTGATGAGGAAAGTTTCGGAGGTATGCATAACCCCGAATTTACCATGATGGAGTGGTATAGGACTGATGCTAACATGTATGCAATTATGGACGATGTTGAATCTTTGCTATTGCATCTTGGCTACGAGAGAGAAGTTTCGCGCATGCACATGAATGACGTGTGGCAGACATACACAAACGTGAGTCTTCAAGAATATCTTGATGTCACTGCCATGAGAGAGTTATGCGCAAGTAAGGGATACACGATTTCAGAAGATGAAACCTACGAGGAATTGTTTTACCGTATTTTTTTAAATGAGATAGAGCCAAAGCTAAAGGATGCAGGAGCGGTAATGATCCATCATTATCCAGCTCAGATGGCAGCACTTTCAAAACTATCAGATGACACAAGATATGCTGAAAGATTCGAGCTATACATTGACGGCATTGAGATCGCGAACGCCTTTAGCGAGCTCACTGACGCAGATGAGCAATTGAAAAGATTACAAGTAGAGAAAGAAGAGAGAAAAAGGCGAGAGAAAAAAGTATATGATATTGATTCTGAATTTATCGACGCACTCAAAACAATGCCAGCGTGTGCCGGCATTGCCCTAGGCGTTGATAGATTGGTGCAAGTGCTTACTGGTTGTGAAAACATTGATAACGTGTTAGTGTTACCCATGTCAAAAATATTTTAAACTATGGGAGATACGTCCGATATCAAAAAAGGTGTTGTTATTAAACACCAAGGTGATCTATACGTGGTCACTAGTTTTCAATTTGTAAATCCTGGTAAGGGACAGGCATTTTCAAAAACAAAAATGAAAAGTATTTCATCTGGAAAGACGATGGAAATTACATACAAGAGTGGAGAAAATATAGATCTGGTGCAGGTGAGAAGAAAAACAATGCAATACTTGTATAACGATGGGGCCATGTATTCCTTTATGGATAAAGAAAGTTATGAGACTGTGGAAGTAAATGCGAGCATCATTGGCGATGATGTGAAGTTTCTAAAAGATGGCCTTGATGTGATTTGTGTATTTCACGAAGATGCTATTGTAGCAATTGATTTGCCTATCAAAATCACCTACACAGTCATTCGAGCGCCTGATGCAGTAAAGGGAGACACTGCGAGCGGGAATGTGACGAAAGTTATCGAGCTTGATAATGGGCTTGAGATCAATGCGCCAATCTTCATCAAAGAGGGTGATGAGATTGTAATAAATTCAACCACCGGAGAATACGATAGTAGGAAGAGTTAGACAGATTTAAATTTCCAAATTTGTCTTCCAAGGTGTTGGTTTTCTCTTCTATATAAAAGAT
>CAZCAB010000112.1:0-1899 GCA_964496615.1 uncultured Gammaproteobacteria bacterium
AGCTTTCTTCTTGTACGCTTCAAGATCTCGATCAGTATATAACCATGTCATATCCTTCCCCTTTTTAATACTATATAGTGGTGGCTGCGCAATATATACATGACCGTTATATATGAGATCGGGAAAATATCTAAAGAAAAGGGTAAGAAGTAGTGTTCGAATATGAGATCCATCAACATCAGCATCTGTCATGATCACAATCTTGTGGTACCTCAATTTTGAAATATCAAATTGCTCACCAATGTTTGTTCCCATCGCAATAATCAAAGACTTGAGCTCATTATTCGTTAGAATCTTATCAAGCCGTGCCCTTTCAACATTGAGTACCTTCCCACGCAGCGGAAGGATGGCTTGCGTGTTCCTGTCTCTCCCCTGCTTTGCGGATCCTCCTGCGGAATCTCCCTCAACAATGAAAATCTCTGAATTCTCTGCTGTCCTACTTGCACAATCTGCAAGTTTTCCCGCAAGTGTAAACACTTCACGCGCTCCTTTTCGAAGGACGGTCTCACGGGCAAGCTTGGCAGCCTGCCTTGCCTTTGCAGCAATAACACACTTACCAATAATAGCCTCAGCATCTTTTGGATTCTCTTCAAGATATATCATGAAGGCTTCCCCAAAGACTCCCTCCACTGCCGGTTTCACTTCAGGATTACCCAGCTTCGCTTTGGTTTGTCCTTCAAACTGAGGATTAGGGATCTTAACGGAGATAATCGAGGTGAGACCCTCTCTCACATCATCACCAGAAAGATTTTTATCTTTCTCTTTCAAAAAATTCTTCTTTCTCGCGTAGGTATTGATGGTTCTTGTCAGTGCTGATCGAAACCCAGCAACATGCATTCCTCCATCAGGGTTAGTAATGTTATTTGCAAACGCATGGAGTGATTCTGAATAATCGTCCGTATATTGAAGTGCGATCTCAATAGCGACCTCATCAACCCGCTTTTCAGTGTAAAAGACGTTGCTATGCTTTGAATCTCGATTTTTATTAATGTGCTTGATGTAGCTTGCGATACCTCCTTCAAAATAGAACTGGTAGGTGTTTTCCGGAAACGAAACAGCAGAGCTATCTGTCTCTTTCTCCTCGTTACTTCTTTTATCATGGATGATAATACGGACACCTTTCGTCAGGTATGCTTGCTGACGAAGATGCGTGACGATTGTCTTCCAATCATAGTTAATCGTTTCAAAAATTGAATTGTCAGCTCTAAAACGAATTATGGTCCCTGTGGTCTTTGTTTTCCCGACCGATTTAATCTTGGCCTTTGGTTTACCAAGTTTGTAGTGTTGCTCCCATACTTTACCACCTCTATGGACAGTAGCAGACAGCTCAGTTGAAAGCGCGTTTACTACTGAAACACCGACTCCATGGAGTCCACCCGACACTTTATATCCTCCCTCTTCACCAAACTTTCCACCCGCATGAAGCGTCGTTAAAACAAGTTGCAAGGCAGATACCTTTTTCTTAGGGTGAATGTCAACAGGAATTCCACGTCCGTTATCAGATACACTTACCCAATGATCAGGCTCAAGAGTGATAACGACCTCATCACAATGACCTGCCATTGCTTCATCAATCGCATTATCAACGACTTCCCAAATCAAATGATGCAGCCCAGCGGCACCGGTGGATCCAATGTACATCCCAGGTCTTTTACGCACCGCCTCAAGACCTTCAAGAACCTGAATATTCTTCGCACTATATGCTCCTTTCTTTGAAGCTGCTTTTTTTGCAGGCTTTTTTGCTGATGTTTTTGCTTTCTTTTGTGGCATATTCAAAAAGGTGTGCGAGTATTTTAGCATTTTTTGTCTAAAAAAACAAGGGGTCCGGGCAACAAATAGATGCCAAGCATGCCTTTTTTTGATATACTTTTTACACTATGCAAGAGCAGCCGCCTGTAC
>CAZCAB010000113.1:0-1878 GCA_964496615.1 uncultured Gammaproteobacteria bacterium
CCTTTTTGTATTTCCCCGCGTAATTTTTTTTGGTCAAAAGATCCATCACAGAGACGCCTTGTTTACTGCTTGCACTGGTAATGTAATCAATTGGCTTGTTGAGCGCGACATAGACAAGATTCTGACTTTTTTCTTGTGTATGACCTTTGACCTCGATCGCATCATGGTTTGGGTCAATGCTAACGCCCATCTGTGTTACCTTTTTTCCATTTAAAAAAACCTTGCCAGAAGCAATAAGCTCCTCAGCTTTTCGCCGGGAGCAGATACCTAGATCAGCAATGTGTTTTTGAAGACGGACAGAATTCATTTTTTTTGGATTTTCACCTTTTGGATACTTCTTTTTTTAACGTCCATGATTGTGGCAATGACACTATCAAAATCAGCTTTTTTGTTTTTTTTCGGCAGCACTTGTATTTGAGCTAAGATAATCTCGGCAATGGTATCCAGAGGTTCTCCTGGGATAGTGCAATTAAAGAAGTCATTGATGTGCCTAATTTCAGTATCACCTGCGACAATGATTGTGTTTTTATCAACTCGCTTAATGAGATCCTTGCTGATGTCATGCTCATCTGCAATTTCTCCAACGAGTTCTTCCAGCACATCTTCAAGTGTTGCGATTCCTTCGGTACCTCCGAATTCATCAAGCACGACGGCCATGTGTGTTTGCGTTTTTTGGAATTCACGCAATAGATCATCAAGAAGCATTTGCTTGGGTACGGCAACAATCGGATGCATGATTGATTTTACTTTCTTCGTCCTCTTTCCTTTATGAAGTGCGATAAGGACATCTCGAGAGTGGACGAAGCCAATGATTTCATCGATTGATTCTTTGATAACAGGAAAACGAGTGTGTGGACTTTTTTCAATGATAACGGCTGCATCTTTGATGCTCATTTTTTGTTCAAAATAGATGACATTAACACGCGGCGTCATAACATCTTCCGCAGTAATGTCATTGAACTGAAACAGTCGTTCTATCATTGCTCGCTCACCTCTTTCGATATTTCCTTGCTTTGCTCCTGCAGAAGCAAGTGCTCGCACCTCTTCTTCGCTGACACTTGCAGGTTTCTCTTTGCCAGCGAAGAGACTCGAGAGAAGTTCAAAGATAATGATAATGGGGTAGCCGATCCACTCGAGGAATCTCAGCATGGGTGCGGCAAAGATGGCAAATTTTTTAGGATGATTTGCGGCATATGATTTCGGGACAATTTCACCGAAGATAAGGATAAGGAGGGTCATCACACCGGTGGTGATACCAATAACGGCTGAATCAAACCATCTCGCAAAAAGCACAGTCGCGAGTGATGCACTAGCAATATTTACCACATTATTGCCGATCAATATGGTAACTAAAAGACGCCGGCGATTGCTGGCGAGAAAGCGGATCAATTTTGCTCGTGGCAACTTTCGTTTCACCATTGCCGAAATTTTGGCGTCTGAAAGTGCCACAAAGGCGACTTCAGCAGCTGAAAAGAATGCTGAGATGAAGATAAGTATGACGAGAACAAGGAGTTGTATGAACATATATGCTGTACATATATTGTACCGTATTGAGGGTTTTTTTCAAATGGTTGACAAAAAAAGGAGCTTCTGATATACTGCTGCACTCTCTTGTGGGTGGAGTATTGCTGGTTCTTTCAGCAGCACCCCACACACAAGGAGGAGTGGTCGTGATTTTGAGGATCTGTTTGTGTCCGTTTACTGGCATGTACATGGTTTCCGCGAGCTGCGGATCGTGCGGAAGCGATCTCGCATTGGAGTGTGCGGTGGATCCAGACGCGCTCTACGCTTCGGTCCGGTCGATGCTGGCGCGCTCGGGGATGCCTGACGCGTACTGCGAGCTTCTCGCAGGTGCGTGGCAGCTTCTCGCGCTTCGTG
>CAZCAB010000114.1:0-1876 GCA_964496615.1 uncultured Gammaproteobacteria bacterium
TTCAAAGAAACAAATTCGCTATCTACAGGGAAAATCTCAGGAGAAGGGCTTGACAATTGTGCCAATCTCCGTATATACTAAGGGCCCTCGTATTAAGGTACAGATCGCTATTGGGCGTGGTAAAAAGCGCTATGATAAGCGAAGAAGTATCAAGGAGCGTGAATTAAAACGCACCATGCGCAGGGCTCTCAAAGGAGAGGTATAACGGGGATGACAGGATTCGATAGGTGGATCCGTTATCTATCGTATGCATGTCGAGGGTGATGCGTCCTCGTACTCTAGGCATCAACATTCAAGTGCAAACTTGTATTCTCGCGCTAAGAACGCTCTTGCTAACGCATTTGCAGTTCCTGCGCTTGCTGTCGCCTAAGGGCTAGATAGCCATCGACCTTGTTAGACCCGTGTGCAAGGTATCGGTGTTAACCTTACGGGTGTAGGATGCGGATGCGCCCCCTGAAACCATCTGAAAGAACTGAGGGCTAATCATGAGTACTTTTGTCGATTGTGTATCTCATGATGAACTACCAAATCGACTACACATGTAGAGTACCTAGGTAACCCATCTAGACCCGAGTTCAAGTCTCGGCATCTCCACCAAGCTATGAGAATTTCACGAAAAAAACGTCCACAAAAACCGCTCATCCCGCGGTATAACAAAAATGAATGGATTAAAGCTCCAGAAGTTTTGGTACTCGATGAAGAGGGGCAAAACATCGGTGTCATGGATACCAAAAAAGCGCTCTCTCTCGCCGGTGAAAAAGAACTCGACTTAGTTGAGATTAATCCAAAGACCAATCCTCCGGTATGTAAGCTCATAGATTTTAATGACTTCAAATACCAAAAAGAAAAAGAAGCAAAGAAGCAGAAGCAAAAGTCAAAGACCTCTGAAGTAAAAGGGGTGAGACTTTCAGTTCGTATTGGAAAGCACGACATGGACGTAAAGAAAGCTCAAGCACTCAAATTTCTAGGAAGGGGTGACAAAGTAAAAATTGAAATTATCCTTCGTGGACGTGAAAATGCAAGACCTGACATTGCAAAAGACGTCATTTCACAATTCGTGCAGCTCATAAAAGAAGATCTTCCTGTGAAATTTGAGCAGGCAACAGCACGGCAAGGAAGAAAATTCATCGCAACTATCGTCAAAGAGTGACCCACAGAAAGGTACTTGACTAGATGAAAAACATATAGTACAATAGCGCAGCTATAAATCACGGAATATGCCAAAGCTCAAAACGCACAAAGCAACAGCTAAGAGATTTAAAGTAAAACGGTCTAAAAAAGGACCGAAAATTTTAAAGCGCACTGATGGGCAAGATCATTTTAATGCTCGAGAATCAGGTAAAACAAAGAGGAACAAGCGCTCTGATGGAACCCTTGCAAACACCAAGACAACAAAAACCATCATGAGAGCAATGCCTCACTCATAACATATGCCACGCGTAAAACGAGGAGTACAACACAGTAAGCGTAGACGAGCACTACTCAAGAGAGTAAAGGGATTTGGTGGTGGACGAAAAAATCTTCTTAAACAAGCAAAAACGGCAGATACTCGTGCAGGAATGCACGCATATCGAGACCGAAAGGTAAAGAAAAGAACCTTCCGACGTCTTTGGCAAGTGAAGATCAATGCGGGAGTACGAGCACACGACATGAGCTACTCCAAGTTCATGGGAGCGTTGAAGAAAAAAGGAGTATTGCTTGATAGAAAAGTCCTTTCACAAATTGCAGAACATCAGCCACAAATCTTTTCAAAGATTGTGGAAAATGCAAAACAAAGCTAAAAATTGCATGTCCACACCTCGTGTACTTGACAAAATGAGTACGACGTGGTAAGGTGATGCCGTTAAAACAGACTTTCCTAGTGTTTGGTGTCGGC
>CAZCAB010000115.1:0-1775 GCA_964496615.1 uncultured Gammaproteobacteria bacterium
GGTGAATGAGAAAATTATGGATTCACTTAGAGAGCACTTCAAACCTGAATTTTTAAACAGAATCGATGAGGTTATCATCTTTCACCCACTTGAAGAGACTGAGATTGCAGACATTGTTGATCTGCAACTTGAGCTTGTGGCAAAGCGGCTGCTTGAGAAGAAAATTACTCTTGAGGTGAATGCACAAGCGAAAAAGCTTCTTGCAAAAAAAGGGTATGATCCAAATCTTGGTGCGCGTCCACTCAGGAGAGTTATTCAGAATGAGCTCCTAGATGAGCTCGCCATGAAGATCATTGAGGGGAATATTGAAGAAGGAGCAGAGCTAAAAATTGGCGTAGATAAGGGAAAAATCGCAGTAAAGGCTTGACAAACAAGCTAAATTGTGATATACTCACACGTTGAAATGAGATGCCATGTAAGCACATCATGTGTATTTGCACGGCATTTCATCTCACTTGGGGGTACCCCATGTCGGTTCTCGGATACAAGTTGGCTACCACCTTCGGTCTCTCGATTCTCGCATTTGCAGGCTACGTCCTGCTCCTGTTCTTCGTCTACAAGCTGGGCAAGAGCCGGTTCATGCACAGCCTGCTCGCAGAGCGGATCCTCGACAACGAGGAGCTGCTGGAGAGCCTGAAAAGCGCTCCGGTGGTTCTCGCGGTCCTCCCGTTTGCTCTGAGCATTCTCATCCTGGCCATCCTGATCGCAGGAGGGGTGGGGATCGACGATCTCGCGCTCGTGGACATGTTCACCTGCTTCAGCCTACTCGCTTCGATGCCGATCATCGGTTCGTTCATCCGCGGTCTCGTCGACCAGATGAAGCCGCTCTGGTATGACCGGATCCGGTCGGAGCAGTTCTCGCGCGAGTACGACGAGTGCATCGGCGAGCGCTCTTCGCACTGGCCAGAGCAGTATCGATAGCGCCTCCCCAATAGGGTCGCAGGCATAAAAAAAGGCCCGGTTGAGACGAAGTCTCCCGGGCCACAAGTAAATCAAATGCCCTAACGATATCACTAGACAAAATATCTAAAGAGTGGTATCATGAGGAATACAATTCAAAAAAACCGATAGTTTGCACTACCTAACCCGTAGGTAAACAGGGAAAATATCTCAACAAAATATTTTCATTGTTTATCCACGGGTTTTTTTGTTCAAATCTGTCATACCTGCCAGTTTTCACTGCCTACCAAGCGGGCTAACGGGGATACGTCATGTATTTTGTTGCCCGCTTTTTTAGTTAGTGTCTCAGATTGCCTTACCCTATGGGGTTGGGCTGATGGGAGGTTAATTCATCTGCAGATATCCCTGCAGTAACATAATGTGTATGGAAAAAAATACACCGGATCATGTTGATCCACATCTATATACGGCGCTTACCACATTTGTGGAAAGTATTGGTGATGACTGGAATTATGTCATACCAACCGAACTCAAGGTCGATCTATTGGAGGGAAAGGATTACTTTCTTCTTGACACGCGTAAGCCTGAGGATTATGCACGAGGGCACATCGAAGGTGCGGTAAACATTTTTTGGCTTGATATGCTCAAAGACGAGAATCTTGCCAAGCTACCACATGATAGGCGTATCATTGTGTGCTGCTATGTTGGTCACACTGCAAGCCAGGTGCTTGTTATGCTCCGTCTTTTGGGGTATGACGTGCGTGTGCTCAAATTTGGCATGGGCCAGTCCCCTGCTGTTGGAGTGCCTGTTGCTGGGTGGACGAATTATGGATTCGATGTTTCTTCGTAAATGACGTATGCCGCGCTCCGATAGT
>CAZCAB010000116.1:0-1744 GCA_964496615.1 uncultured Gammaproteobacteria bacterium
AAAAGAGCAGCCTGGTCAATGGATTCTACCCCGCACACATTTGGGTCGATACAAGGGTTATTACGATGCAATAGTCAGTCATGAAAATGTCCGTATCGTACCGGCAACGACTTCCAGCTTCAACCTTATTGAACATGCACAAGCTGTCGCTACGGTAACAGGTACTGCAGCATGGGAAGCAGTTCTTCGAAAAAAACCTGCACTACTCTTTGGTACTGTTTGGTTCATGCATTGTGAGGGAATTTTCAGAGTGTCAAACGTCTCCCAGATAAGAGAGGCGTTTACTGCTGTCCTTGAGGGGTATCGACCTGCAGAAGAAAAGATTTTAAAATTTCTCAAAGCGCTCGAAAATGTTAGTGTGAAAGGTCATTTTAGACGGGATCATAACAAAGAAAGAGATATTCCATTTGATGAAAATGTATCTAGTGTGACCAAATCATATTATTGTGCTATCATGTCTGAACATTAGAGATTGTATGCAAGATAAGAGTAAATATACAGCAGTTATACCTGAAAAAGACCGTATCCCTGATGAGCTTTTTTCTGCCATTCAGGACGTCATACCGATTGTCTGTATTGATTTAGGTATTTTTCGCAGGGTTGATAATCAACTCCAGACACTGCTCATAAAACGAAGGATCTATCCGAGTGAAGGTAGCTGGTGTCTTCTTGGTGGAAGGATACTTAAAAATGAGTATATTCGTGATGCAATTGAGCGGCAGGCAAAAAGAGAGCTGGGCGTGTCTTTAGAAATTTTGAAACCCTGGGACGCACATCACCCGGTAAAGGTTTTTGATGAGCCAACCAACGATCCGCAAAAGCATGCAATTGTAATGATGTATCCTGCGGTAATCGCTGACGGCGAGCTCAATATCGACGGGCCAGAATTTAGCGAGATGCAGTGGTTTGATGTCGCTCAGTTACCTGAAACAGGATTTACTCATAAGGAGCAGATCGATTATGCTGCCGAAGCCATTAATCGGTATGATTCACTCTAACATGAAAAAAGTTCTCATTACAGGTGGGGCTGGTTTCATTGGATATCATTTGGCTAAACTCCTCTTGGGATCCACAGAATGCACACTATTTTTGATAGACAATTTCCAGAGAGGGCGTCGTGATGCAGATTTTGAAAGTTTGCTTAGTCAGTACTCAAGTAGAGTAACACTTATTGAAGCTGATCTGACAGATCCTAGTTTTTATGATTCGCTTGATGGGGGTTTTGATGATGTATACCATCTTGCCGCAGTCAACGGAACTCGTTTTTTTTATGAAATGCCACACGAGGTACTCCGTATTAACACACTTTCTTTGGTGTACATGCTTGATTGGTTTCGAAGCAAGAACGCCCAAGGTAAATTTTGTTTTACTTCATCAAATGAAGCATATGCTGGTGGTTTGAGTGCATTTAATCAACTTCCAATTCCAACGCCTGAGGAGGTTCCCTTAGTTATCGAAGATGTATACAATCCTCGGTGGTCCTATGCAGGCACTAAACTTATAGGGGAGCTCTTTTTGATTCATTATGCACAAGCATATTCTTTGCGTGCTTTTATCGTCCGTCCTCATAATTTTTACGGACCACGAGCTGGGTATCAACATGTGATTCCGGAATTCTCATTGAGGATTGCACAAAGGCAAGATCCATTCGAAATGTTTGGCACCGATGATACGAGATCCTTTTGCTATATCGATGATTCGGTACGAGCGATGAGTATGCTTATGGATTCATCGCATACCGATG
>CAZCAB010000117.1:0-1739 GCA_964496615.1 uncultured Gammaproteobacteria bacterium
GGCTGCTGGTCATAAGGACGGCAAAGGAAAGATGCGTATTTTAAAAAAGCCAAAAAGTTTTGAGGCTATTCGAGTTATCAAGGTCATGCACGGGGTGATGAGACGAGCCTTTATCGCTGAGGGTGCATACAGACAGATAGCGAGCAAGGTTGATGATGTCGGTTATGTTGATCCCTTATCTAAAGAGTTTAAATTTGATTCAGGGGAGAGTATACCTTTAGCTATTCCTGCGCTTGGTCATCCTCAGGAGCAACGCCATCCTTTAGTAGATGACGAGTATGAACATGTGAGCTACGAATATGCGAACGGTGTGGGTATTGGCTTTAAGGTCATCAAGAGTCCAACGTATAAAGATAAGATGGCGATTCAAGTAGAGCAGCGCTACCCCGGGATGGAGAAAGCTCCTCAAACCGTAACCATTACACTTGATCCAACAAAAGAACTAGGAACAAAGAGTGCTCGATTCAAGCGATACCTTAGACTTTTTGTCACCAGAACAACAAAGATTATAGAAACTCGTTCAAAGTCTCTTATCCATCATAAAAGCATGACAGAGGCAGCGCGAGGAAGCGGGAATTTTCTTTCCATTGAAAAGGTAAAATATCTTGAGACCGAAATTGTGCTGATGGATAGCAAAATCGCCATGCTTTCGACAGGGCCTCTTCCACCGGGCAAGAGTAGCGAAGATGTTGAAGGCGAAGTTGCCGCTCTTAAAAAGAAAAGGGAAGAGGCAGAGGAATACATCAAACAGCATAGATTAAGTGAGGTAGATCGTCTCAAGGCACTCACTTCTGGGGAATTGCTATTTATCAGAACAGGTCAAACTGGTTATTTTTGTCGTGTTTTCGAGGCAGATGAGGAAACGTTGGTTGTTGAAATGTATGACCCAGGCACTCCTGGAGGACAGAAAGACGCAACTCGAATATACATTGCGACAGATCACATTGTGAAAGGAAATGTCGTCGTAGAGCGGGTACTTCACCAAAGTGATCGTGAGCAGACCGATGGTGACCTTATGGTTGCTCTGATGAATAAGTGGTCTGATGTGAGTACAGTTCTGAAAATGCAGGGACGTGATGAGCTTCCATTCGCCACAAGAACCACGCAAGAGCTTGCTCAGTTTATGCGTGAACTTTTTGGAGAAGAACTTCATCTGAAGTTTGGTCAGAGTATTGATTCTCTAGCCCTTCCAGAGGATGTGTTCAAGGACATGAAAGAACACTATAAGTCTCTCACTGGTGGCAAGTCGATCGACAGGGATATGCGACATTGGTTTAGTGTTGATTCAAGTAGCGATGATTCTATATCGCGTGAAGCAGGTAAAGAGAAGTTTAAGAAAGACATGAAGCGAGCTCACTACTTGGCCACACTAGATGATGGCGGTGACACACTCGACCACATCGTAGCGTCAAAAATGCGTGCAGGAGATGAGATTATACGGGTTTTGAAATCCCCAATATCAGAAAGGCAAAAAGAGCTTCGTGATGCTGCCCTTTTGGCTGCATTTGTGGATAATATGGTAGGGCTTCATGAGGTAGATCCACCACTGTTCATAGATGACGTGAATGTCTGGCTTAAAAAGGGTGGACTTGATCTGCAGCTACAAGGAAATGATGATCAGATGCTTACTCAAGTGGAGCAGCTATCATCTGAGATTATTCGAAAGATACTCGCTATAGAGGGCCTTCCAGAGTTTGGGATTGCCTGCGATCAGGAAGAGGCAATGGATTTACTTGCAT
>CAZCAB010000118.1:0-1500 GCA_964496615.1 uncultured Gammaproteobacteria bacterium
CAGACTCCATTCACACATCCTGATTTTCCATTATCTATAGCTACAAAATCTCCCTTCAATAGCGAAAATTGTACCGCATCAGCATATTTACCGTCCCTGTAAAAATGTTCTCTCAATATACCATCCTGCTTCCACCCTAACCTCTCATGCACAGCAACAACACCTGGTATCTCAGACGCACCAATCAGCTTATGTAAATTCAGTGTGCAAAAAGCATATTTTGCAATTATTCTAAGCACATCAATGTAGTGATGTGTTCTGTACTCTTTGATACCTATGTGAATATTAAAGTGCGCATTTCTGTTAATCCAATCAATCTCATCAATACTACAATTCCCAATATGCTTCCCATCCTCTTTGCAAACCATAGCAAATACAATATGCTTTTCGCTTAACATATTCTCATAAAACATCTCCAGATCCATCTCACTCGTTGGCTTCGTTCTAAATCTAGATGAATACACATTCAGATAGGGATTATTCAACCAGGCTAAATACTCTAATGTTAAATCGCTTTTTAGAAGTGGGCGCAGGTATGTTATTTTACCTTCACGAAAGAAAATTTCTTCACCATCAACAATCAATTCTTTTCCCAAAACAAGCTCCTATATAAAATCCCAACACGAATTACGGCTTACACATTTATCGGGCTCTATGATGTTTCGTGTGGAAAATTCACTCATACCTCAGCCCCTCTGGCGTGCTGATAAGGTGGTCTCGGTAAGTGGCTAAGTTTTCCTGTCAGCAGGTAGATGACGGTGAAGAGGTTGTTGTGTGTTCTGAACCCTCTTGCTCTGGCAATTGCTGCCTGAATCTTGGAGTTGATCGATTCAGCAGTGCCATTGCTCATCTGATATTTGTAACTGTTGATGATCCCATCCATGTGATCCCTGATCGTTGCTCCCAACCGTTTGAAGGGGCTGAGCCTGGAGCGTTGCGCCCAACTGACCCATTGCCTCAGAGGCACCATTGGATCTATGCCCGCTCTCGCTTCCTGAAGCACTTCCCGGAGTCGCTCTTTCATTCTCCATGCACGAGCTGTCTTGAGCCCGGAGCGTTGCAGCCAATGCATGATCCCAATCTGATTTTCATTCCAGTTGCTGGCATCCTTGAGGGTGCCCCATCGAACTCCCTTGAGACCATCCTCCTCTTTGACTTCCGCTCTTCTCACCTCTTCAAGCGCCTCATTGGCCAGCTTGATCAGATGAAAGGCATCAAAGCATTGAGCAGCCTGCGGAAGGTGTTTGCTGCATCCAGCCTGATAGCTCTTGGAGAGATCCATGGAGACGGCCTTGATCTTTTCAGGGACACCACCATGAGCCTTCAGATCCTCTATGAAAGGGACAAATACACTTTGGTCTTTTCCTTTGGTAGCAAAGAGGGTGCGACGCAGGTCAGAATCATGAAAAATCGAGATATAGCCCAAGCGTCCAACATGCTTCTCATCGACACCGATACGGCGAACATGCTGATGGCTCTCTTCCTCTCTGGCTGCATTGA